>NZ_SBIR01000011.1:0-146460 GCF_004521895.1 Halorussus marinus | reverse complement strand
CGCGTACGCGCCGGCGTTCGCCAGCGTCGTCGGCGGATCCGTGGGCTTTTCGACCACGTCAGTGACGAGCCCGTCGCGGGTCGAGAGCACGCCGTAGTTCGACGGGTCGTCGACCCGGACCGCGCCGATGGTCGGGCCGTCGGCGAACAGCGCGTCGACGGCGCCGGGATCGTAGAGGTTGTCGCCGTTGAGCACGACGAACTCGCCGTCGAGATGGTCGCGGGCGGCCCGGACCGCGTCGGCGGTCCCGGCCTGCTCGTGTTGGACCGCGTAGCTGACCGGCACGCCCTCGTAGTCGTCGCCGAAGTACGTCCGGACCGCGTCGGCCTCGTAGCCGACGACGAAAACGAGTTGGTCGGCGCCGGCCCGGACGGCGGCGGCCGCGGCGTGGGCGGCCAGCGGCCGGTCGGCGACCGGCAACATCGGTTTCGGGAGCGACGCCGACAGCGGGCGGATCCGCGTGCCTTCACCCGCCGCGAGGACGACCGCTTGCGTCCGTGTCATCGTCGACACTAACCAGCACGCGATATTTTGTTACCCCCCTCTTGTGGCTCGGTAAGCGTCCGGTACCCGAAACGTGGGCGCACACATCTGACCGGGAAGGCGATCCCGAACGGTCAGCCCGGTGTCGGGACGAATCGGCGCTCGGGCGGGCGTCCGGAGCTTAAGTCGGTCCTACGTCGAGCGTATCAGCGCCTACGACCGGGTCAGCAGGCGTATAACAAAGGGGAGCCGACGCCTCCACTGGAGTATCGCCCGCTCCCCGTTCTTCGGGGCGGTCTGGACGACACAACGTGTGATGGATATGAACTACGGACACCCTAGCCGACTGCCGCTCGACAGACCGCGGGACGCCGTCCCGAGCGAACGCCGTGTCGCGACGAACTCAACTATGACAGGAACGAACTCGACGGGGGCTCACTAATGTGTGGTATCATCGCCCGTATCGGCGGTAACGACGGCGCGGTCGACGAGTTGCTCACCGGACTCGAGAACCTCGAGTACCGGGGGTACGACTCGGCCGGGCTGGCGGTAAAGAACGGTAGCGGACCCGAAGTGGTCAAACGCGAGGGCGAGATCTCCCACCTGAAGGAGGCTCTCGCCGACGAGGTGCCAGACGGCGGCCTCGGCATCGGTCACACGCGGTGGTCGACCCACGGGCCGCCGACAGATGCCAACGCCCACCCCCACACCGACTGCACCGGCGACGTCGCGATCGTCCACAACGGAATCATCGAGAACTACGACGAGCTCAAATCCGAACTCGCCGACCGCGGCCACGAGTTCACGAGCGACACCGACACCGAGGTCGTCCCCCACCTCGTCGAGGAGGCGCTCGACGACGGTGACGACCCCGAGACCGCGTTTCGGCGGACTATCGAGAAGCTGTCGGGGAGCTACGCCGTGGCGATGATCACCAGCCACGACCACGCGGTGTACGCGACCCGTCGGGGGTCGCCGCTGGTGTTGGGCGTCAGCGACGGCGAGTACTTCCTCGCGAGCGACGTGCCCGCGTTCCTCGATTTCACCGACGACGTCGTCTACCTCGACGACGGCGACGTGGTCGTCGTCGAGCCCGACGGCCACCGGATCACGAGCGCCGACGGCGAGCGGGTCGACCGGGCGATCCGGACGGTCGACTGGGACCCCGAAGACGCCGGGAAAGGCGGCTACGACCACTACATGCTCAAGGAGATCCACGAACAGCCCGCCGCGCTCCGCCAGACCCTCCGCGGGCGGGCCGACCCCGCGACCGGCGAGATCCACCTCGAAGACTTCCCGCCGGGGACCTTCGAGGGCGTGAAGCGGGTCCAGTTCGTCGCCTGTGGCACCTCGTACCACGCGGGGCTGGTCGGCGCCCAGTTCCTCTCCGAAGGCGGCGTCCCGGCCCAGGCGTTTCTCGCCAGCGAATACGCGACCGCACAGCCACCCGTCGACGAGGAGACGCTGGTGATCGGCGTGACCCAGAGCGGCGAGACCGCCGACACGCTGGCGGCCCTGCGGCAGGCCACCGCCAGCGGGGCGCCGACGCTGGCGGTCACGAACGTCGTCGGTTCGACCGCCGCACGGGAGTGTGACGACGCGCTGTTCATCCGCGCCGGCCCCGAGATCGGCGTCGCCGCGACCAAGACGTTCTCCTCGCAGGTGGTGTCGCTGGCGCTGCTCGGCGAGCGACTCGTCCGGGACGTGACCGGCACCCGGACCGACGGCGCGCGCGAGCGCCTCGAGGCACTCTCGGAGCTACCGGGCCACGTCCAGCAGATCCTCGATTACACGAGCGCCCGACGGGTCGCCGCGGAGTACCGCGACAGCGACGCCTACTTCTTCATCGGTCGCGGATCGGTGTTCCCGGTCGCCCTGGAGGGCGCGCTGAAGTTCAAGGAGATCTCCTACGAGCACGCCGAGGGGTTCGCGGCCGGCGAACTCAAGCACGGGCCGCTCGCGCTGGTGACCCCCGACACCCCGGTCTTCGCGGTGTTCACCGGTCGGAACGACGAGAAGACGCTGGGCAACGTCAAGGAGGCCGAGGCGCGGGGCGCGCCCGTGGTCGCGATCGCCCGCGGCGACGCCGACGGCGCCCGCCAGTACGCCGACGACGTGCTGACGATCCCGGACACCCATCCAGACGTGGCGGGCGTACTGGCGAACGTCCAGCTCCAGTTGCTGTCGTACTACGCCGCCGACCTGCTCGATCGACCGATCGACAAGCCGAGAAACCTCGCGAAGAGCGTCACCGTCGAGTAGGAAACACCCGATTACCGTGGAGAACGCTTCTGAACGGTCGGACCGATTTACTCGCCGAGGCTCCGATAGATTCGCTACGATGGGGTCTGTCGTACTCTCGCTCGATGCGGAACTCGCGTGGGGCTTCCACGATCACGACGAACTGGCCGAGGACCGGGTCTCGGCGGCTCGCGAGTCGTGGCTCGGGCTGTTGGAACTGTTCGACGACTTCGACGTGCCCGCGACGTGGGCCGTGGTAGGCCACCTCATGCTCGACAGTTGCGACGGCGAGCACGCCGGCCACCCGACCCCCGACGGCTGGTTCGAGCGCGACCCCGGGAGCTGGGAGGGCCGCGACGACCGGTGGTACGGCTCGAAGCTGGTCGACGCGATCGAGGCCGCCGACGCGGACCACGAGATCGGGAGCCACACCTTCTCGCACGTCGAGTTCGGGCACACGACCCGCGAGATCGCCGCCGCTGAGATGCGCGAGTGCGTCGAGATCGCCGAGGACCGCGGCAGTTCGGTCGACTCGGTCGTCTTCCCCCGAAACTACGTCGGTCACCGGGACGTGCTTGCGGCCTACGGCGTCACGTCCTACCGGGGGACCAAACCCAGACGGTGGTACGACCGCGGCCCGCTCGGGTCGGCCGCGAAGCTCCTGGGCTGGCCGACCGGCGCGGTCTCGCCCACGATGGTCACCCCGGAGATCGACGAGTACGGACTGGTGAACGTGCCGGCGTCGCTCTACCTGTTCGGCTTCGAGGGGCGAGCGCGCTCGGCGGTCGAACGGGCGACCGGCGATCCGGTCGTCGAGATGGCCCGCCGAGGTATCGACCGGGCGTCGACCGGCGACGGCATGTTCCACATGTGGCTCCATCCGAACAACCTGACCGACGAGCGGGATTTCGACCGGATGAGGGCGATCCTCGAACACCTCGCCGCGGTCCGAGACCGGACGCCGCTCACCGTCGAGACGATGGCCGAGATCGCCGCGGACCTCAAAGACGACGAGCCCCTGCCGCGCGAGCCGATCGGCCCCCGGTAACGCGGCGTTCCGCGAGAAGCCGTCTCACCGATGGAGTTCGTCCGCGCGCCGCGAGAAGCGAGTCTCGCTCGACGGTGCGTGCCGGGCGAGTCGTCACGAGAGCGGAAGGGGCGGGAGTCGAACCACGCGAAGCCTGTCGGGCTGCCACCGGAAAACCGGTGGCGCTCTACCACTGAGCTACCCTTCCACGGTCGTCAGTTCGTATCGCGGTGTCTTTGTCATGTTTAGCGCGGACGGAAGTAACCGTTTCGCTACGTTTGGGGATCGCGGGCGTCCGCTCTGTATCGGTGGGGCGACGAGCGGTGGGCCCTCAGGTGTTGACCGACTCGATGCGGTCGCTGACGACCAACTGCCCCTGCGCGGTCAGCGACACGCCCTTCTGGCCCTCCTCGATCAGCCCCTCGTCCGTGAGGTCGTTTAGGACCATCGTGACCTGACTCGAGTCGAGCCCCAACATCCCGGCGAGGTCCCCGCTAGTCGCGCCGGAGTAGATAGCGACCAGCGCCTCCATCGCGTCCTCCGAGAGCTCGACATCTTCGACCTCGCGGGCGAGTTCGGAGTACTCCAGCCGGAGGTATCGGCCGAGCAGGTTGAGTTTGCGCTCGCTCTGGAGCGTAAACTCCGAGGTGACCGACTGGCCCTCCTCGGCGTGGCGCAACACGATCACCTGCTCGCCCTCACGTTCTTCTTTCTGGAAGTAGGTGACGTTGGCGAGCTCGACGGTCATCGATCCGGGTCCCTCGAACCGGACCGTTCCGGGCGCGATCCGGAGCTTGGCGGGGCGAAACGTCGCGTCGGTCACTCGACCGCCCACCCGAGCGGGGTGTTTGACTTTCGCCTTCGATCCGGTGAGCTCGGCCTTGAACAGGACGGTCTTGAACCGCGAGACCTCCTCGGAGCCAGCCTCGACGACCGCCGTCCGCCGGGCGTCGCCGTCACGGTACGCGATCGTGATGGTGTCTTGAAAGAACGATTCGAGGTCGCCGGGGACGTGGCCGACGTTGACGTCGAAGATCGCCGTGAGGGGGATCGTGGTCTTGGAGTCGTCGGTCGCCAACACCAGCCGCTTTTTGCTCAACACGATGCGACCCCGGACGGGCTCGGGGGTGTCGAACGTGTCGAGGGTGAAGCGCGCGACGAAGTCGGCGATGACCTTTTCGGACATGGTTGGTCGAGACCCGCCGGGTCGGCCGTCTCGTTGGACGGACATTCGAAGAGGGTGTACATATTTTTTCGGTTCGCCGCCGGGTCAGACGTTCAGGAACGAGCCCACGACGATGCGGGTGAACACCGCGATCACGCACGACACCCAGGTCAGCAACACGAAGTGGACGTAGGTGTTGACCTTGTGACCGCCGTCGGCGATCCGGATCATCAGCGACGACAGGACCGAGTTGAGCAGGATGATGAGCAACAGGAGATACTCGATGGTCTGGATGTCGTAGACCTCGGTGTGGATGATGGTCCCGAAGTCGAACTGGGCGGTGTCCAGTCCGATCGACATCCCCGCCAGCACCTCGACGATCTCGAGTCCGATGAAAAAGGCAAACGTCGACGCCGCCGTGATGCCGTAGAGGACGCCGATGAGCGTCACCGTCGACTGGGTGCGCCGCTCCCGGAGTTGAAGCACCTCGTTCATGTTACTCGAGATGAGCTCGCCAAGCTTCTTCGGATCGCCACCCATCTGTCGGCCGATCAGGAACATCTCGCTGAACTTCTGGATGAGGTACGACCGCGACTCGGCCGTGAAGTGGCGCCACGCCAGTTCCGCTTCGATCCGCATGTTGAGCCGCTTGTAGAGGTCGTCGACGTTGGCGGTCAGCGCGCCGAAGTTCTTGCCGCGCAGGCTCTCGAGAACTTTCGTCGTCGTGCTCTGTTTCGCGGTCTCGGTCGCGCCGAGCGCCCGGATGAAGCTGGTGAACTCCTCGTCGCGCTCCTTGATCTCCTCTTCTTCGCTCCGGACGACGATGCCCGGGATCAAAAGCGGCGTGGTCGGGATCGCGGCGAAGAACGGCAGCGGGATCGAGTCGGGGTCGATGCCGGTCTGGCCCATCAACACCAACAGACAGACGGCGATAGCCGCGAGCGTGAGCACCACGCCGACCGCGACGGCGATGCGGATCCGCCACTCCGAGCCGGTCGTCCGGTCCTCGGGGTGGAACCACACCGGATCGTACGGGGCGGTGTTCCGGATCATCAGCAGAAAGCCCGCCTGAACGAACGCGAACATCAACACGACGGCCCCGACCGTCATCGTCGGGTTCGTACCGGTCAGGATGGGCAGAACCGTAGCGAACACGAGCGCGAACGTCGCCGACAACACCATCGAGAGATAGAGATCTTTCATCACTTCGAGGTTCTGGAGCGACCCCTCGTAGATCGTGACGTAGTTCTGGATGACCACGTCCTGCTCGCTCAGCAGGAAGTCCTGGATCTCCTGGCCGGCGTTGATGGTGTAGGCGAGGCGGTCGAGGAAGTCGGCGAACGGCTTGCTCGGTGACTTGTCCGCCCGGATGCGGAGCGCGTCGTCGAGGCTCTGATTCCAGGTGTCGACCAGTTGCGTTATCCGGCGCATCTCCTCGGAGAGCGCGCCGTACTCCTCTTCCTCACCGAGCGTCCGGAACACCTCGACGCGGTCGATGTTCGCGGTCGAGAGGATCGTCATGTGGGTGATAAACAGGTGAAGGCGATCCTCGATCTCCTTGCGCTTCTGATCGCGCAGGATCTTGGGGTAGATAACCGCGACGACCAGCGCGAGCGTCCCGAGCAGCGGAATCGGCACCGAGACGAGTAGGGGAAAGTCGGTGATGACGAAGACCGCGACGCTGAGCACGAAAAACAGGATCGACGGCCCGACGACCACCGCGAGGTACCGGGAGACTGGCGTCTCCATCTGCTGGTAGGACTCGACCGTCGAGGAGGCGAAGCCTGCGAGGAGGTCTTTCGCGTTCGACGCGGGTTGTTCGGTGCCTGCCATGGTCGTCGAGAGTCAAGTCGTGTTCGCGGGATTTAGGCCCCACGGTGATAAATCTTGTAAGCCGGGAACGTCGATCCAAAACACGGTGCGAGCGGGGCTCGGGCGCCGGAACCCACAGACAGACCGCAATCGGTATAGGGCAGACTCCGACTAGTCGAACGACCGGTGGATGTCGAACGGGAGCCCATCGACGCCGTCGCGCTGGAACGCCTCGATGGCTTCGTTGACCTCGTGGTAGCCGAGGATGTTCTCCTCGATCATGCGCTCGAACAGCTCCGCCCGGAAATCGAGTTCGTTGTAGATGTCGCGGGTGTTCTCGTACCCGAGCAGGGTCGCGATCTGCTCTTCGAGCACGAAGGAGTTGTTCATCCCCTGGAAGACGATCTCGTCCTCGACGGGGTCCCAGTAGAACGCCTGTCGGGTGACGACCCCGCCCATCTCCTTCGAGTAGCCCTCGATCTCCTGGACCGACGTGACCCGGCGCAACACGTCGTCGCCCTGCTTGACGCGGTTCTGGAACAGCGCGACGTCGGCGTTGTCCATGAACGTCTCGGGGATGTTGATCGGGTCGCCGGTGAACCGCTGGATCATCGAGACGATGTCGCTCGCGTGGAACGTCAGCATCACTGGGTGGCCGGTCTGGGCCGCCTGGAACGCCATTCGACCCTCCTCGCCACGCACCTCCCCGACGATGATGTAGTCGGGGCGCGACCGGAGCGCGGCCGCGACGAGGTCGAACATGTCGACGTCCGAGGAATCCTCGCCGCCGCCCTCCCGAGTGAGCAACTGCTGCCAGGTGTCGTGGGGCGGCAGGACCTCGGCGGTGTCCTCCGCGGTGTAGATCTTCGAGTCCCGGGGGATGAACGACATGATACAGTTCAGCGTCGTCGTCTTCCCGGACGCCGTCTCCCCGACGACGAACACGGTCTGTTCGTTCTCCAGACAGAGCCAGAGGTACGCCGCCAGCTTCGGCGACAGCGTCCCCCACTTGGTAATCTGGGCGACCGACAGCGGCGTACCCTCGCCCTGCCGGATGGTGAGGCTCGGGCCCTTCAGGCTCACGTCGTCGGAGTAGATGATGTTGATACGCGACCCGTCGGGCAGCGTCGAGTCGACGATGGGGTCGGAGTCAGAAACCGGGTCGCCGATGCGTTCGCCCATGTTTCGGAGCCAGTTGTCGAACTGCTCGGGCGTCCCGAAGTCGACGCTGGTTCCCAACATCCCGAACGTGCCGTGGTCGACGTACGTCTCGTGGGGGCCGATGACGTGAATGTCCTCGTTTGCGGGGTCGCGCATGATGGGTTCGAGCGGCCCGAACCCCACGATGTCGCGGTTCAGCCGATACCGGATGTTCTCGTAGGTCTGCTCGGAGACCTCGTAGGTGCCGATGTTCGTCAGCTCTTTGACCGTTCGGACGACGTCCTCGGTCGAGAACGACCGGACGCCCTGCTTGAAGTCGTTGTACGAGACCTCCTTGACCCACTGGAGGATCTCTTGGGGCGAGAGGTTGGTGACGCTTCGGCCCGCGCCCCCGTCGCCGTCGTTGATCGCGACCGTCTCGTCGAGCAACTCCTCGATGCGGTCGTCGTACTCGGACTCGTTTGCGGGCGCGGGCTTGTTCACACTCCGTTCGAGGATCTGACTCCGAACGTTGCCGAACAGCTCCTGTTCGGTCCCCGAGAGGTCGGGCTCGACCGCGTAGTACTCGGTGTCCTGACCCACGTCGCCGTAGATGTGACAGTAGATGGGACCGCCGACGGGGTAGATCACGTTCGGCTTGTCGGCCTCCCACTCGTCGGAGGGTTCGTCGATGAGTCGGGGGAACTCCCCGGTGAACTGCTTGAACCGCTTGAGGTAGTCCCGCAGGTGGGGCCGGCGCATGGCGACTTCCCGAAGGTCGTCTTGAATCTGTGCGGTCCCGTGTTCGGTCATGGTGGTCCTTACGCCACGCTACGGCTCTCGATGACGATTCCGGCGTCGGCGCGCACCGAGAACCCGATGGTGTCGCCGACCTGTTCGCCCATCCCGGCGAACCGCTTGACGGAGATGTTCCGTCGTACGTCGTTGCCGACCTCGACCATCTGAAGCTCCATGAACACGTCCGCGATGGCCCGGAAGGGTCCGATCGCCTCCTCGTCGACCGTCGACGGGTCGACCGTCAGGACGATGACCTTCCCCTGCGAGACCAGATCGCGGAAAAAGGAGATGATCTCGAGGGCCGCCTGACGCTCCTCGTTCTGTCGAATGAGCGCCTCGAACATGGGGTCGTTGCGGAGGATGGCGTCGAAGGTGTCGATGACGACCACGTCGGCGTTCCACATCGCCTCGGCGTTCATCAGCCGATTGAGCAGTTCCTTGCGATTCCCCTCGTCGTCTTCGTCCGGACGGGTGAGCCGCCGGCCGCTACCGGTGTCGACGTCGGCGTGGAGGAACAGGAGGCGCTCGTCGAGGAGGTGGTCCTCGACGCCGTACGACAGCGAGTGCATCTGGTCGAT
Source organism: Halorussus marinus (assembly GCF_004521895.1). Taxonomy (NCBI): domain Archaea; kingdom Methanobacteriati; phylum Methanobacteriota; class Halobacteria; order Halobacteriales; family Haladaptataceae; genus Halorussus; species Halorussus marinus. The sequence goes on along the minus strand of NZ_SBIR01000011.1, from coordinate 137,216 downwards.
GAACCCGCCGATGGTGAGTTCGGTCGACAACAGCGTGACCGAGTGACCCGTCTCGCAGAGCCCGTAGCTGAACCGCTGGCTCATCGCGGACTTGCCGGCCCCGTAGTCGCCCTCGATGAGGATGATCGAGCCGCGGGGGATGCCGCCCCCGAGTTCGTGGTTCAGTCGGTCGTGGTCTTCGAGGCCGAGCGAGTAGAGATTGTCTCGTGTCATGTTCGGAACTCAAGCACCTCCTCGTCGTTGTTGACGATGACGGTCACGCGGTGGTCGCCGGCGCCGAGCCCGCTGTCGAGCGGTATTTCCAACCTAGCGACGTTTCCGACCCGCCACGCCTCGCCGTCGAGGACTTCCACCGTAACGTCTACCTGATACGTGCCGTCTACCAGCACTTCAATCTGGTCACTGTCGGCGGGGAGATCCAACGACCCGGTGTTTTTCACCAGCACGGTCACCGTGTTGCTACCGTCGTCGTAAATCGCGTCGGTGCTCGCGGGATCGCTGATGATCTCGACGTCGGTTCGGACGTCTTGGGAGACGTCGAGGCTCCGGTCGCCGAGCGCCGACGACAGCCGCTGGACGCCCTGCGTGAACGTCCCCGCGACGCTCGCCGCGATGAGCAGGCTCGCGATGAACAGGATGAGGTGGGAACTGGAGACGCTCGCCATTTAGCTCACCCCCGCCGACGCGGAGACGCCCGGCTCGGTGACGATCTTCACCCGGCTCGGAGCGGGATCGGAGCCGTAATCGTACTCGATGTGGAGGGTCTCGCCGGGCACCCAGAGGTCCGTCTCCGAGTTGCCGTCGACGTCCAGCGTGATCATATTTTCGTCCGTGAGGGAGGTGTAGTTTCCATCTATAAGAAGGTCGGTGTCATTCACCGAGAGGGTCGTCGAGCCGGTGTTCTCGACGGTCACGTTCAGCGTCGTCGAGCCCGTATTCGAGGCTTGACCGATGCTCACGTCCGTGTTCTCCCGGACGAGTTCGTCGTCGGTGCTGTCCTCGTAGGCGTCGTTGACCAGCTCGAGGCCGTTGCTCGCCGCGGTGTAGGCCATCCCGAAGCTGATGACGATGCCGAGGAACAGGACCACCGTCCCGCCGCTAACGCTGAATCCCATCGCTCCCACCACGGATCTGTGCGCAGTGCTCGACGATCTTCCGCTGGACAGCATCGCCGGTCAGCTGGCTCAGGAAGGTGAGGCTTTGGATGTGGTCGTCGATGGCGAGCGTCGCGGGCCCGGTCTCGTCGGGATCGACCTCCTCGACGTCGGCGAACCCGCCGACGTACGCCAGCAGTTCTTCCTCGACTGACTCGCTGACCCAGCCGATGTCCCCGTAGTAGGTGATCGTCCGGACCGCGTCTTCGGGACCGAACTCCGTCACGAGGAACTCGAGCCACTCCATCACCACGAGGTCCGCGACGTAGCCGCTCGGAAGCTCCGCGAGGTAGGGCTTGCTGTCGAGTCCCGACTGTCGGGTTTCGGTCGCGACCGGTTCGGTCTCGGCGGTGTCGGTCGAGTCGGCAGGCTCCTCGAATTCGAAGCCGCCGTCGTCGGGTTCGCTCTCGACGGTTGGTTCGGGCTCTGGCTCGGGGTCGAGGTCGGGGTCGGGTTCGGGTTCGGGCTCCACCTCTGTGTCGACCTCCGAGGCGGTCTCCTCGCCGTTCGCCCAGTCGGCGTCGCCCGACTCGTACTCCTCTTTCAGTTCGGCGAACGTCGAACCGCCGGCCTGTCCACCGTCGTCGCCGTCGTCGTCCATATCTCCGCCCATATCCATTCCGCCGTCCATGTCTCCGTCCATGTCCATTCCGTCGCCGAAGGCGTCGTCACCCATACCCTCGTCCGGATCGTCGAAGCCGAGGTCGTCGGCCGCATCCGCCTCGAAGTCGTCCTCGAACTCTTCGTCGGCTTCCTCCTCGAAGTCGTCCTCGAACTCATCGTCGGCCTCCTCCTCGAAGTCGTCTTCGAAGAAACTCTCGGCCTCGGCGTCTGCCACGTCGTCGTCCAAGTCCTCTTCCTCTTCGGTCTCCTCCTCACCGTCGAACAGGCCGAAGCTCCCGCCGCCACCGCCCGCGCCGTCGAACCCGTCGCCACCCATGCCGCCGCCCTGGACGTCGTCGACGAACGGGTTGACTCCACGGGTGACCATCTCGTAGATCTCGAGCAGTTTGCGGACGTTCTCCTCGGTGTCGTCGACCTTGGCGCTGATCTGCTCGTTCTCGCTTCGGACCGTCCCGACGGTCGAGGAGATCTCCGCGACCTCGTTTTCGAGCTCGTCGATCCGGTTTTCCAGTTCCTGGGTCGCGGCGCCGCCGCCTCCGCCGCCGCCCCCCATGCCGAACTCCTCGCCACCGCCGCCCATCCCGTCGTCCATCCCCCCGAAGTCGTCGTCCATCTCCATCCCGTCGTCCATCCCCCCGAAGTCGTCGTCCATCTCCATCCCGTCGTCCATCCCCCCGAAGTCGTCGTCCATCTCCTCGCCCATTCCGTCGCCGAACAGGTCGTCGTCTTCGCCGTCGCCGTCGGCGTTCTCACCCTCTTCCTCGTCCATGAAGTCCATGATACCCATGCCGACCAAGCCCGTCCCGAGGAGGTAGACGAACTGGTCGCCGAGGCCGAGAAGTTTCATTACCGACAACAGCGGACTTCCGCCACATTAATCTTCCCCCTGAGTTATCAGTACTGATACTGTCTATGACGGGGAATAATCCGGATCCTAATCGGTTCTACGACCCGTTTCGGTGCGTCATCGCCGAATGGGTATATCGTCAGTTTTCTTATATACGCGGAGTCGGCGAGCCACCGGTTCGAAGCACGGCTTGAGCTGTTCGGGCAACGTCTCGGTCTTCCCGATCACCAGATACCCGCCCTTTCGGAGCGACTTCGAGACGGTATCGAGGATCGGGAGCTTGTGCTCGGCGTCGATGTAGATGAACAGGTTCCGACACACGACGAAATCGAAGTCGCTCTTGGGATCGCCGTTGATGAGGTCGTGGCGCTCGAAAGAGACGAGGTCCTTGACGACGTCTGCGACCTCGAAACGGCCGTCGTCTGGTTCGACGTACCGCTCGTACTCCTCCAGCGGCGCGAGCTGCTCGTCGATGTCGGTGGTTCGAGTGCTCTGGTAGACGCCTCGGCGCGCGGCCGCGAGTATCTCGGGGTCGATGTCGGTCGCGGTTATCTCGACCTTCGACTCGTCTACCTCCGGGTCGTCCAGCGCCAGCATCGCCAGCGAGTAAGGCTCGCGGCCGTCCGAGCAGGCCGCGCTCCAGAGCCGGACCCGACGGTTCTCGGCCGACAGCGACCGCAGAACCGATCTGATCTCCGCCCACACGTCGGGGTTGCGGAAGAAGCTGGTCACGTTGACCGAGAAGGCGTCGAGCAGCGCCTCGCGTTCGTCTTCGTCCTCGCGCAACAGCTCGTGGTACGCACCGTACTCCTCGCAGTCGGTCCGTCGCATCCGCGAGGAGACCCGGCGGTCGAGATACGCGTTGTCGTAGTAGCTGGTGGCGAAGTCGAGCTCGTCCTCGACGTACCGGAGCAGCCGGTCGAACGCGTCGTCGCTCACAGCTCCACCTCCCCGTCGGTCGCGCTGGTGATCGTGAGCGTCCACGTCCGCGGGTGGACCCGAACCGACCGACCGTGGCTCCCGCCGACGTCGGCGGCCACGACGCGAATGCCCCTGTCGGCGAGCGCCTCGCGAGCCGCCTCGGCGTTGCGCTCGCCGACGCCGGCGCCGACCCCCGAGAAGTCGAGCATCTGACTGCCGCCCGCGAGCTTGGCCTCGACGCGGTCGAGGTCGGCGCCCGCGTCGGCGACCGCCTCCAGCAGCGCCTCGACTCCGGTCGGGACCGACTTGGCCGGTCGCGCCTCGTCGTCGGCCGGGGCCGGAAGCATTACGTGCGCGAGCCCGGCGACGCCCGCGGCGGGATCCCCGATCGCGATCCCGACACACGAGCCGAGCCCGCTGGTCGTGAGGACGGTGTCGGCGGCGGCGACGCCGATCTCGGCGACGCCGACTCGAACGCGGTCGGGCGGCCCGTCGCCCCGGAGCGGGCGCTCGGCGGTCATCGTCACAGCGACCCCGCTTTGGTCGAGCGTTCGGCCGTGGCGTCCGGATCGATGTCGTCGAGAGTTGCCTCGAGTTGGGTCTCCTCGGGGATCGCGTAGATCTCGCAGTCGAACGCCCGGTCGTCGGCCCGGATGGTGGCGTCGAACAGGAACGCGAACGCCTGTCGCTGGCCGAGCCGCGCGACTACCGAGTCGGCGACCGCCCGGCCCATGTCGTCGACGAACTGGGGCGTCGAGATGGCGATGGTCGTGTCGAGGACGTTCGCCCACCCGTCGACGAAGCTACTCGTCATCACGTTCCCGATCTCCCGGATCGCGCTCTCGGCCATCTCGTCGAACGAGTCGGTTGCGGCCGCGTCGGGCGCGAGCGCGTCGACGACCGCTCTGGCCGACGACTCGTCGAACAGGATCAGGACGTAGCCGTCAGGCCCCTCGCCGAATCCGAGCACGACACCGACGTGACGGCGGTCGCTGAGTTCGGCGGGGATGGACTCGATCGGCGCGAATCGGAGTTCGGAGATGTCGACGGCGGTGTCGATTCCGGTCATCGCCGAGACGCTGTCAGCCGCGGTCGCGGCACCCGATTGGGCCATCTCTTGGAGCGTCGAGAGCTTCGCGAGCGGGACCGCGCCGTCGCCGCTACCGTCCGACAGCATCCGCGTCATCGAATCGTTGTCGGGGAACATGTAGAACTCGAAGTCGAGGGCCTCGCCGACCGCGCTCAGCCGGCTCCGGAAGACGAACGCGCGGTCGCTCTCGAACGACGCCGCCTCGAGGATGTCCGCGTCTGTTCCCTCGACGTACGTCGGCGGCGTGATGTCGAGGGTGGTCGACAGCCGGTCGGCCCACGCGTCGACGAACCCGCTGGTGACGATGTTGCCGACCTCCTGGACTGCGCTCTCGTCGAGGCCGTCGCCCGGCAACAGCGCCCCGAGCACGGTCTCGACGCCCTGTGGCGGGAACGAAAGCACCGTCGTCCCCGAAATCTCGCCGTCGAAGTCCACGACCACACCGATGCGGTCCCGATCCTCGCGGACGAGGCTGTCCTCGCGGGCGAGCGTGACCGCGGTCACGTCGGCCGTCGTCTCGATCCCCGTCAGTCCGGTGAGATTCTCGGCCGCGCGCTCGGCGCCGTCGTGGGCGGTTCGGCTGAACGATCCGAGCGCCTCGATGTCTACTTTCATATGTCGATCTGCTTCATGAGCTCGACGAGCTCGGGGAGCTCCGGGAAGGTGTACACCTTGACCTCCACGTCCGCGTCGCGGGCGTGAACCCGCGAGTCGAACACCAGCGCCATCTCGTCCGGGCGGCTCCCCATCAGGTTCTCGACCATCCGCGACCCCGCGCCGTAGGTGAACTTCGGCGTCGAGATGTCGATCGTCGTGTTGAGGACGTTCGCCCACCCGTCGATGAACCCGCTGGTCATGATGTTGCCGATCTCCTGGACCGCCGACTTCTCCATGTCGGAAAAGCCGTTCGACGACCCACCGGAGTCGCCCGGCAGCATCCCCGACGCCAGTGTCTTCGCGCTCCGAGCGCTGAACAGGAACAGGATGTACCCGTGCGGGGACTCGGTGAGCTGGATGTGGATGCCGACCTGTTTGTCGTGGCCGACATGGGTCTTGATGTCCTCGATGTCGAGGAAGTTTATCTTCGTGATCTCCATCTCGGTCTCCATTCCGGTCATCTGGTTGAGATGGTCAGCGACGGTGTTTGCGCCCTCCTTTGCCATCTGATTGAAGATGGTGAGCTTTCGTATGTCTACCTTCAAGTTCGAATCAGCTCCGCTCATAGCGTCTCCACGTCCAGAATAGTCACCACGTCGCCCTCGCCGAGGACGGCCGCACCCGACAGCCCCGGGATGCCCGAGAGGATGCCCTCGAACGGCTTGACGACGACCTCTTCCTGACGACTCACGGCGTCACAGTGGATCGCGACCTGGCGCTCGGACTCTTTGACCCGAACCAACATCCCGTCGCCGTTCTTGGTCTCGCCGGGGACGTTCAGCGCCTCGCCCAGCCTGACCAGCGGGTAGACCGTGTCGTCGTGGGTCACGACCTCCTCGCCCTCGACGGTCTTGACGTCCTCCATCCGGCGGATCTCGTCGACGTTCTTGATCGGGATGCCGTACTCTTCGTCGCCCGACTGGACGAACAGGATCTTGACGATCGCGACGGTGACCGGCAACGAGAGGCCGATAGTCGTCCCCTCGCCGGGTTCGGAGTCGACCTCGATGGTGCCGTCGAGTCGCGTGACGGTGTCCCGGACCACGTCCATCCCGACGCCGCGACCGCTCACGTCGGTCACTTCCTCGGTCGTCGAGAACCCCGCGTGGAAGATGAGCTCTTGGGCCTCCTGATCGTCGAGTCCGTCGGCCTCCTCGCGAGTCATCACGTCCTCTTCGACCGCCTTGTCCCGGATCGCGTCCGGGTCGATGCCCCGGCCGTCGTCCTCGACCTCGATCGTGACCCGGTCGCGCTCGCGGAACCCGCGCAGTCGGATGTTCCCCTCGCGGGGCTTGCCGGCCGCTTCGCGCTCGTCGGGGGACTCGACGCCGTGGTCGGCGGCGTTGCGAAGCAGATGCATCAGCGGATCGCTGATCTCGTCGAGGATGGTGCGGTCGAGCTCGATGTCGGTCCCCTCCATCTCGAAGTCGATATCCTTGTCCTGAGAGCGCGCGAGGTCTCTGACCAGCCGCGGGAACTTGTCGACGACCTTCTTGAGCGGGACGAGCCGCATGTCCATCACGGTGTCCTGAAGGCTGGAGGTGATCTTGTCGAGTTCGTCGAGATGGTCCTCGGCGCTGTCGAGTTGGGCCTGCTCGACCGACCGTCGGAGCTTGATCCGACTGGTCACGAGCTGTTCGACCTGTCCGTGGAGGTCGTCGAGTTGGTCGACGTCGACCCGGACCGTCTGGATCTCTTCGATCTGCTCGGTGTCCGGGCCGGAGTCGTTCGAGCCGCGGTCGGAGTTGCTGGACTCGGAATCGGCGTCGGCGTCCTCCGAGTCGTCGTCCCCATCGCTCGACGCCTCGTCGTCGGCCTCGGCCGCCTCGTCGGGTTCCTCGTCCGCCGCCTCGGCCGCCGCCCCGACGGCGTCGGCGTCGACCGCCGAGACGATCCCGCCGGCGATCTTGCCGACCGATTCGATCACGGCCTCGACCTCGCCGGCGCTCTCGGCCGCGACGAACGCGTCGAAGCCGTCGTCGTATTCGCCGTCGTTGATCGCGTCGACCTCGGGCGTCGTGCCGAGAAGTTCGAGGTCCTCGGAGAGCCCTTCGAGCGCGAACATCCCGTCGACGCCCTTCATGTCGGGATCGCCCATGTCGACGTCGGCGTGGAAAACGTCCCCGTCCGCGTCGGCGAGCGTCTCGGGGTCGTCGAACGCCGCGATCGCTTCCGCGACCGCACCGTCACTGGTGGCGTCATCGGCCGATCCGTCGGACTCGGCGTCCGACCCGTCGGACTCGTCGTCGGCGCTCGGTTCGTCGGCCGCGTCCTCCTCGCCCGGTGCGCCGCCTCGCTGGATGGCGTCCCGGATCTCGGCGATGGTGTCGTCGGCGTCGATGTCGGACTCGCCGTCCTCGGCGATCTGATCGAGCGCGTAGTCAATCTCGTCGACGCCGTCGAACACGAGGTCCATGATCTGGGGGCCGACCTCCATCCGACCCTGCCGGATCTCGTCCAGCAGGTCCTCGATGGCGTGGGCGAGGTCGCTCTCGTCCTGAAAGCCCATCGCCCCGAAGTTCCCCTTGAGCGTGTGGGCGGTCCGGAATATCGAGTCCATCGCCGCCTCGTCGCTCGGGTCGTCTTCGAGTTCGAGGAGCGAGTTGTTCAGTTCTGTGACGTTCTCTTCGCTCTCGCGTATGAAGTCTTGTAAGTAGTCGTCCATGTCTTTTCACCCGTCCTCTCGGATCGTGTCGAGTATCGCCTTCCCCATCTCGTCTGCGGACCGCACGTCGTCGACGCTGCCGGTCTCGATGGCGCGGGCCGGGATGCCGAACACCGAGCACGACGCCTCGTCTTGGGCGAGGGTCGCGCCGCCGACCGCGCTGATGGCCTCGATGCCCGCCGCGCCGTCTTTCCCCATGCCGGTGAGGACGACGCCGGTGAGCGGACCGGTGACGGTCTCGGCCGCGGTCTCCATCGTCACGTCGATCGCGGGCCGCACGCCGTGAAGTTGAGGTTCTTGCTGGAGGCGGATCCGAAGCCGGCCGTTGCCGTAGCCGGCGACCTCCATGTGGTAGTCGCCCTTCGCGACGACCGCTTGGCCGCCCCCGATCCGCATCCCGTCCTCGGCCTCCGAGACGTCGTACTCGCTCCGACGGTCGAGACGGGCCGCGAACCGCTCGGTGAACCCGTCGGGCATGTGTTGGACGATCAGCACGCGGAGGTCGGCGTCCCGGGGCAGGTCCGAGAGCACCTTCTCGACGACCCGCGGGCCGCCGGTCGAGGCGCCGACGATCAGCGTCGGGTTCTCGACGTACTCGTGGTCGGCCGCTACGACCTCGTCGGTCGCGCTCACGTCGCCGGCGGAGGCGGGGTCGGCCCGCGCGGCCGACCGGACCTTCTCGACCAGCGCGTCGCCGTGGGCCGAGATCTCGGTCGAGACCTCCCCGCCGGGCTTGGCGAGGAAGTCGACCGCGCCTTTCTCCATCGCCTCGAACGTCGCTTCGGCGCCGTCGTCGGTGTGTGCCGACAGCATCACCACGGGCGTGGGGTTGCGCGCCATGATCTCCTCGACCGCCTCGATGCCGTCCATCCGGGGCATCTCGACGTCCATCGTCACCACGTCGGGGTCGTGTTCGGCGACGGCGGCCGCGCCCGCCTCGCCGTCGCCGGCCTGCGCGACCACGTCGAACCCCGCGTCTTCGAGGATATCGGAGATGACCGTCCGCATGAAGTGCGAGTCGTCGACGACGACTGCCTTCGTCATGCTGAGATGACGTCTTCGATGGCGTCCATCACGCTCGGTTTCTGGAACGGTTTGGTGATGTAGCCGTCGGCCCCGGCCTTGATCGCGGCCTTCATCTTCTCTTCTTGGCCGATACTCGTACACATGATGATGTTCGAGTCGGGGTTCGACTCTTTGATCTCGGTCGTGGCCTCGATGCCGTCTCGGATCGGCATTACGATGTCCATCATCACCAGATCCGGATCGTGTTCCTGATACAGTTCGATCGCTTCGACGCCGTTTTCGGCCTCCGCCGCGATTTCGAACTCCTCTTCGAGGATCTCTCGCAGCAGATTCCGCATAAACTCCGAGTCGTCGACGATCAAGACGTTGCGTGCCATATCAGTTACCTACCGGTTGTTTGAAAGGGGGTGAAATAAATGCTCCCCTGCGATTATCAGTCGTGAAGTCGCGTCGCCGTCGGTCGGTCGGGTCATTGGAGTTGGTCGATGATCGCGTCGATGTCGATCCACACGACGAGATCGAGCCCCGCCTGGTCGGGCTTGCGGATGATGCCTCGCGAGACGCGCTCGGAGATGCCCTGGGTCTCGAGGTTCGAGAGGTCTTCTTCGGTGTCGATCCGGTCCTCGGCGTACGTCGCGACTTCGAGCACCTCGTCGACGCGGATGCCGATCTTTTGTTTGTCGTCCGACCGATCGAGCACGAGGACGTTCTGTTCGTCGGGGTCGGGAGCCTCGCCCTCGACGCCGAGGAACGTCCGGGGGTCGATGATCGCGGTCGTCTCACCCCGGAGATCCATTACCCCGTCGACGGAGTCGGGCGTCCGGGGGATCCGAGTTACCTTCTTTATCTCGACGATACTGTCGACCTCGTCGATGTCGACCGCACAATGGTCCTCGCCGAGCCGGAACTCCACGACCTGCTTGGTCTCGACGTCCCGGGCTTCGACGGGGACTTCCTCGGCGGTCCCGTCGGTCTCCTGTGCCTGCATGATACTCTCTACTTCGAACATAGAACGCCACGACATAAAACCCGGCCTCGGCTCTCGGAGATGATAATCGGGGCGATCTCAGACGTTCTCCGGCGGGAACACCATCCCGCGGTCCTCGCGGACCGCTTCGACGAGGTCGGCGATGCTGTCGTCCGGGCCGAGGTCGTAGGCCCGAAGGATAGCCTGGAGACACGACGGCGAGTATCTGACCCGGACGTTCGACTCGGTCAGTAGAATACCGAGCACGTCCTCGACCGCCGTGTCGGTCGTGAGCTGTTGGGCGTACCACCGCAGGAGGCTGTCGAACACGGTTCCGACGTCGTCGGAGAACATCTGCTGGTGGCTGACCGCGTCGTCGGACTTCGCGGAGACGTGAAAGCCGTAGCGGGCGCTGGTCCCCTGGAGGTCGTCTTCGAGCCACTCTTTGACCGCGCCCGAGTCGGTCGGCCCGGCGTCGACCGAGCGGTCGGCGGCCTCCTGCGGGGCGGGGTCGAGTTCGTCGGTCGACTGCTCCGGGACGGAGGGCCGGCCGTCGGTGCCGACGACGTACCGCCCGCTGTCGAGTTGGACCACGCTGTCGTCGTCCTCGATGTCGAGTTCGTCGGGTGACAGCGCCGAGCCTTCGCCAGCGTCCGGCGTATCGTCGCGGCTCAGGGCGGCCAACTCCTCGGGGTCGAGGCCGTCGTCCGACGTCGGAGCCATTGTGAAGGTCTATCGTTCGATTTCATATAAAGCCTCCGCCTGTACGAACGTAGAGGACAGTGACGGCCGGCCACCGCTCGGGACACCCGACAGGGCGGACAGCCCGACCCCGATTTTCGACGATCGTTGTAGATAGGGTTTATTATCGTCGAACTACTGGCTCCCAGTATCAGGATGAGCGTTCAACGACCGACGACACGCGACCGAGCACTGCCGACCGAACTGGAGTCGCCGCGCGCGAAGCTGGTGTATCTCTACCTCCGAACCGCGGCGGCGTCGCTCGACGACCTCGAATCGGATCTGGAACTGAAGAAGATCACGCTGTACAGCATCCTGCGGACGCTCCGCGAGCGCGATCTGGTCGAAAAGCGCGACGGGGAGTTCGCGGTGTTAGAGTAGCTACTCCTCTTTTTCTTCGGGACAGAGCTGTTCGGGGGTCCGTTCGTACCGGGGCGTCGAGACGAACCGCTCGATGCGTTCGCGTTCGTCCTCCGAGAGCGTCATAGACGATGGGACTCACGGAAGGGGTAAAAAGACGGCGGGCAACTGTCAGATCGCCGTCCATCCGGCACGGCCGCGCCGGCCGACTCGAATCGTCGACTCGGGAACAAATATTTTATACCGGGAACGACCAGCAGAAACCGTTGAAGAAAACGCTGTCCGCAGTCGTCGGCCGGGTGAAACGCTACCTCGGGTCGTCGACTTCCGAGTCCGAAGAGGGGGGTCGCGACGCCGGGCCCGACCTCTACGAGTGTCGGGGCTGTGGCGAGGTGTTCATCTCGCGTCCGTCGGAGTGTTCGAACTGCGAGAACGACGACTTCGCGAACGTCGGCAAGTTTCGGTGACAGCAATCGAGGGTCGGTAACTCTCCGACCGTCCGAGCGGGGCACCATCGGGGCGAACGCCTACCCTGTGCTCACCGACCCGTACCACCGTGATTCGGTTCGGTACGATGGGCCCCACGAAGCCGCCGGCGCGTCGGCTGTGTTGTATTCGGGAGATCGCGGCGGGGCGTCGAAGATCACGTCGCCGACCCGAGAACGACCGGCGCCGCGTCCGATCGTGACTGGAGCGTAGACAAGCGATCGGATCTCGGGGAGTCGACCGCGACGACCCCCGAGATCACTCCACCGATCCGTCGGGATCAACGAGCCACTGTCTCGCCGGAACCGGGAGTAACTGCACTTTAACGGACAGATTAGCCGCCACGATGGTCTCCGTTCGGCGACGACCCCGGGATCTCGGGGCCACGTTGGTTCGATCGGTCCAGAAGTCGGCGAAGCGACCGACGGCTCGATCGAGAGTATCGGTTCGAGGAGAGCCGCCGGCTCGGAAGCCAGGGGTGGGATTTGAACCCACGAACTCCCGATTACAAGTCGGGTGCTTGGACCGCCCAAGCTCCCCTGGCGCGGATCGACGTTCGCGCTACTCCTTTGTGAGCGTATCGCTTTCGGGTCGTTTTTCGAGTTCGACCCTGTGGGGGCGGTAGCCGTGCCGGCGGTAGAACCGCCGGGCGGCGTCGTTGTCGGCCAGCACGTCGAGCACGACCGTGTCGACGCCGGCCTCGGCCAGCGCGGACTCGGCGGCGCCGAGCAGTTCCGAGCCGATCCCCTCGCCGCGTCGGTCGGGGTCGACGTAGATGTTCCGGACGACGCCGCGGTCGACGTCCTGTTCGTAGGCGCCCGACTCCGTGGCGAAGCCGACGAAGCCGACGATCGAGTCCGCCTCCCGAGCGACCAACAGCCGGTCGGCGACCGACTGTCGGACGAAGGCCTCGCGGACGGTCTCGCGGTTCTCCTCGGCGAGCAGGTGCGAGCCGAACGCCCGCTGGCTCGCGGCCAGTTCGACCCACCGATCGGCCACCGTGCCCGCGTCCTCGACCGTGGCGGCCTCGACGACGACCATTCACCCGCGCAGTACTTCGACCGCCGGGAGCCGTTCGCCGGTGAGCATGGCGAGCGCCGCGCCCCCGCCGGTGCTGACGTGGTCGAACCCCTCGATTCCGAACCGGCGGATGGCCGCGGCCGTGTCGCCGCCTCCGACCACGCTGTACTCGGCGTCGGTCGCGGTCTCGAAGAGCCGCCGGGTCCCGTCGGCGAACGTCTCGTCCTCGAAGACGCCCGCCGGTCCGTTGAGCACTACCGTCCCCGGCCCCGTGACGGTCTCGCCGTACGCCTCGACGGTCGCCGCGCCGATGTCCATCGCGGCCTCGCCCTCCTCGGGCGGGAGGTCGGCCACTCGGATCTCGTGGCGGTCGCCGTCGCGCTCGACCGCCACGTCCTCGGGGAGCCGGATCCGATCGCCGTGTTCGGCCAACAGGTCGGCCGCCCGGTCGATCTCATCCCAGTAGCCCTGCTCGTAGATGAAATCGGCCGACGCGTCGCCGAGGTCGACGCCGTCGGCGAGGAGGAAGACGTTCGCGACCACCCCGGTCGTCAGCACCGCGTCGGCGAGCCCCCGGTCGAGGACGCTCTCGACGACCGCCAGCGAGTCGGGCACCTTCGCGCCCCCGACCACGTAGGTCCGGGGCTCGGGGGTTCCCTCCATGCCGCCAAGCACGTCGAGTTCGCGTTCCATCACCCGTCCGGCGTACCCCGGAAGCTCGACCGGCAGGCCGACGAGCGAGGGTTGCGAGCGGTGGGCGGCCGCGAACGCGTCGTTGACGTAGGCGTCGAGCGCCGGGGCGAGCCCCTCGACCAGATGGGTCTCGGCGGCTCGTTCCGGGGGAAACTCCATGTACTCCTCGCTGTAGAAGCGAGTGTTCTCCAGGACGACCGCCTCGCCGTCGCCGAGCCCCTCGACCGCCCGGCGGGCGTCGCTCGAAAACGTCGCGTCGGTGTACCCGACGGGGGCGTCGAGCAGTTCGTCGAGGCGGTCGGCGTGGGTCCGGAGAGGGCTGAACTGGTCGCCGCCGGGTCGGCCCTGGTGGGCGAGCACCGCGACCCGGCCGCCGCGGTCGAGCAGTTCCGAGAGGGTATCGACGTGCGCGCGGAGTCGAGCGTCGTCCGCGAGATCGCCGTCGTCGGTGAGCGGACTGTTGATGTCGATTCGAACGCCGAGTGTGGTCCCTTGAACGGCGAGGTCGTCAAGGGTCTGGATCGCCATACGTGTCCGTGCGACAGCGCGAGCAATATATGTGTCGGGCTAGACGACAGATACAAATTCGGTAGCGAGTGAATTGTTTGAGTCACCGACCATGTGACCGCGAGTTCGACGATCCGACCCACTTGCACACGGCGGTCCGTGTCGGACGGATTCGGGCGCCAGCGGCGCTCTCGACCGGTCGGTCGCGCGGAAACGACGCCAATACGCACGTTATTCAACTGTTTACCTGAATTGATAGGCTCATACTTATGTCAGATGATGTTGGAGTTGTACTGCCATGTCATACCACACGAGAAGGCGTGACGTCCTTCGGGGCGTCGGCGCGATTGGCACGATCGGTCTCGCGGGGCAGGTGGGTGCGACCGCGAGCGCGAGTCAGGACGGCGGTCCGGACCTGCTGACGGTGATCGGCTACCCCGAGAGCGGCATCCAGTTGTTCCGGGACTACTACAGCGTCTCGGACGGCGCCGAGGACATCCTGATCCCCGACGGGCTTCAGGACGCCGCGCTCCCCGGACAGGTCGGCAATCCGATGGACAACGTCACCGGCACCGCTCCGGCCGCCGGGGGGCCCAATCAGGAGGCGTTCACTCAGCTCTTCCGCGACGAGTACGACGCCAGTCCGGGCGTGTTCACGTCCCAGTCGTACGACTCGACGGCGGCGCTCGTGCTGGCGAACGTCGCCGCCGGCGAGAACAGCGGGCCCGCGATCAGAGATCAACTCCGTCGGATCGCGAACCCCGACGGCGAGGAGTACGGCCCCGAGCGGTTCGTCGAGGCGGTCGAAGCCGTCGCGAACGGGGAGAATATCAACTACCAGGGCGCGTCGAGCGCGGTGAACTTCGACGAGAACGGCGACCCGGCGTCGGCGGCCTACTCCATCTGGGAGTTCGGCGGCATCGACGCCGAATCGGTCGAGACCATGGAGACTCAGACGTTCGAGGGCGAGAACCCCGAGGGCGCGGGTCCCAGCGCCGAGGAGTCGCCGGGCGGGACGGGCCGCGAGGTGAGCGTCGGCATCCTCCTGCCCGAGACCGGCGATCTGGCGTCGGTCGGCCAGCCCATGATTCGAGCGGCCGAGCTTCCGGTCCAACAGGTCAACGAGTCCGACCTCGATCTGACGGTCAACGCCCAGTTCGAGGACACGAACACCTCGCCCGATCAGGGGGTCAGCGGCGCGCAGTCGCTCATCAGTTCGGGCGTGCCGGCGGTGTGTGGCACCGCGTCGTCGGGCGTGAACGTCCCGGTGTCCCAGGAGGTGTTCATCCCGAACGAGGTCGTCGGGTGCTCGCCGTCGAGCACCGCGCTGTCGGTGACGAATCTCGAAGACGACGACTTCATCTTCCGGACGGCCCCGAGCGACCAGCTTCAGGGGCGGGTCATGGCGCAGGTCGCCTCCGAGCGACTCGGCGCCCAGAGCGCGGCGACCCTGTACGTCAACAACGACTACGGCCAGCAGCTCTCAGAGCGGTTCAGCGGCGTCTTCGAAGAGGAGTTCGACGGCGAGGTGTACGACCAGATCAGCTTCAACATCGGCGAATCGTCGTACACCAGCGTCATCAATCAGGCGCTGTCGAGCGGTAACTGACCCGCGTTTTCGCGGCCTTCGGACCGCCTCGCCGATCGGCTGACCGGCCCGCCGACGGTCGCGACCGGCGGGCGCCGTCGGTCCGCATTCGAGGACGAACCTACCCGCCGAGAAACTCCTGTCTGACCTGTTCGTCGTTGAGCAGTTTCCGGCCCTCGTCGACGTACCTGTTCTGTCCGTTCGCGAGCACGTAGCCCCGATCACACCGCCGAAGCGCTTCCTTGGCGTTTTGCTCGACCATCAGCACCGCGGTCCCCGCGTCGTTGATCTCGTCGATCTTGTCGAACATCTCCTCGACGAGGTCGGGCGCCAGCCCCGCGCTCGGCTCGTCGAGCAACAGCAGGTCGGGGTCCAACATCAGCGCCCGGCCCATCGCGAGCATCTGCTGTTGGCCGCCCGACATCGTGCCGGCCTTCTGGTCCCGGCGCTCTTCGAGGATCGGGAACCGCTCGTACACCTCCCGGAGCGCCGCCTCCGGAACTTCGTCGAGGATGTACGCGCCCATCTCTAAGTTCTCCCGGACGTTCAGCGCCGCGAACACGTTGTCGCTCTGGGGGACGTAGCCCATCCCCTTGTGGATGACGTCCTCGGGCTTCGTGGCGGTGATGTCCTCGCCGGCGAACGTCACCGTCCCGGCCATGTGGGTCGTCAGTCCGAACACCGACTTCATCACCGTCGACTTGCCCGCGCCGTTCGGCCCAACGATAGTGACGTACTCGTCGGCGCCGACGTCGAGGTCGACGTCGGTGAGGATCTGGAGGTCGCCGTAGCCGGCGTCGAGGTCCCGCACCTCCAGCAGGCTCATACCTCACCCCCGAGGTACGCCTCGATGACGTCCTCGCTCTGTTTGACCTCCGTCGGCGTGCCGTCCTTCAGGATCCGGCCCTGATGCATCACGATGACCCGCTCGCAGTTGTTCATGATGAGGTCCATGTCGTGTTCCACGATGAGGAAGGTGTAGCCCTGCTCGCGGAGTTCGTGGACGTGCGCGAGCAGTCGCTTCTCCAGCGAGGGGTTGACGCCCGCGAACGGCTCGTCGAGCAACAGCACGTCCGGGTCGGTCAGGAGCGCTCGCCCCATCTCGAGCAGTTTGCGCTGGCCCCCCGAGAGGTTGCCGGCGTACTCCTCGGCGAGGTGGTCGATCTCGAAGAAGTCGAGGACCTCCCAGACGCGTTCGAGCTGGTCGAGTTCCTGACTCCGGACGTCGTTTCGAAGGCCCGGGGTGACCGACCGCCACAGCGACTCGCCGACCTGGCCCTTCGGCGCGAGCATCATGTTCTCCAGAACGGTCATCTCCTCTAGCTCGCGGGCGATCTGGAAGGTCCGGGCCAGACCTCGGTTGGCGATCTCGTGGGGCGCCAGCCCCGTGATGTCCTCGCCGTTGAACCGGACCGCGCCGTCGTCGGGGTCGTGCATCCCGGTGATGAGGTTGAACGTCGTCGACTTGCCCGCGCCGTTCGGGCCGATGAGCCCGGTGAGCGTCCCCTTCTCGACCTCGAAGCTCACGTCGTCGACCGCGACGATGCCGCCGAACGTCTTCCGGAGCCCCTCGACTTCGAGCGGCGTCGATCGGTCGACCGCCGCGTCCTCGACCGGGATGGCGGGGTCCTCGGCGGACTCGTCGGCTTCGCTCACGGGCGTTCACCCCCGTCGGTCGCGGCGGCCTCCTCGGGAGCGTCGCGGCGGTCGGGCCGCGAGAGGTCGATGGTCGAGGCGGTCTCCTTGCGGTGGCCCAACATGCCCTCGGGTCGGTTGTGCATCAGCCAGATGAGCACGACCCCCATGATGACGAGCCGGAGCTGGCTGATGCTGTTGAGCGTGTAGACGAAAAACGGCACCGGGTCGAGCGAGCCGACCGCCGCCATCGCCTGCCCGAAGCTCCCCGGCCCGTCGCCGAGATCGAGCGCGGCCTCCACGAGGTTCTTGAAGTACCGGGGACCCTCGTACAGCAGGGCCGCGAACACCGCGCCGCCGAGGAAACTGCCGGTGTTCGAGCCGGCGCCGCCGATGATCAGCGCGATCCAGACGAAGAACGTGATGTTGGGTCGGAACGACGGCGGCGTGATGCTCCCGCGGCCGGCGTACCAGAGGATGCCACCCAGCCCCATCAGCGCACAGCCGAGCACGAACGACTTGAGCTTGAACCGGTTGGTGTCTTTCCCCAGCGCGTTGGCGACGTCCTCGTCTTCCCGGATGGCCTTCAGGACGCGCCCGAACGGCGACTTGCCGGTCCAGGTGAGCAGCCAGTAGTAGAGCCCGACCACGAGCAACAACACGAGCCCGTACACCACCCCGTCGACGACCGGCTTCGGGTTGTTCGCGATCAGGTTCGACTCGACGAACCCGACGAACCCGAGGTACGGGTCCCAGAGGAACAGCGTCCGCAGGAGCGCTTCGAGCGGCGACGGATAGTTGAGGATGAGTCCGCCGCCGCCCCCGAGCCCGACCGTGTCCGCCGCGAGATCGATTCCGAGCACGGTGTCGGGCACCTGGAAGGTCTGGAACGTCCGGGACATCATCGTGAACCGGACGATCTCCGAGAACGCGATCGTCACGATCGCGAGGTAGTCGGCCCGCAGTCTGAGCGCGGGGAGCGCGACCAGCAGTCCGAACAGCGCCGCCGCGAGCACGCCCCCGACGACCCCGACGGCGAGCGGGAGCCCGAACCCGCCGACCTGCGCGGCCCCGCCCTGCGCGACCGGCGGCTTGGTGATCACCGAGGTCACGTAGACGCCGATCCCCATGAACCCGACCACGCCGATGTTGAACAGCCCTGTGTACCCCCAGTGGAGGTTGAGCGCCAGCGCGAGCATCCCGAACACCCCGATGTAGAACGTGAGGTTGGCGATGGAGTTGAGCTGTCCCCGGAGGCTGTATCCGAACACGACGCCCGCGAGTACGTACACCACGTAGATGACCGCGAGCACGGCGAGGACCAGTCCCACGTCCCGGTCCCCGAGGTCGGCTACCCGGTCGCGGAGGCCGGTGGCGCTCATGCCGTCGTCCTCCCGCCGAAGATGCCCTTCGGCTTGAACAGCAGGATGACGATCATCACCACGAACGCCGCCGCCCGGCCGAACTCCGAGGGGACCCAGATGACCGACGTCGAGGCAGTCACGCCGATGATGATGCCGCCGCCGATCGCGCCGTAGATCGACCCGATCCCGCCGAGGATGACCGCGGCGAAGATCAACAACAGCAGGAGCCACCCGTCGTTGAACCCGAGAGTTCCCTTCCAAAGGACGAACATGTAGCCGGCGACGCCGGTGAGCCCGCCGCCGATGATCCATGTGGCGCGGACGACCCGCTCTGTGGGGATGCCGGTGATGCGGGCCAGATCCTCGTTGTCGGACATCGCGCGCATCGCCTTTCCGAGTTTCGTGCGCTGGAGCAGGAGGTGGACCCCGAGCATCAGCCCGACCGAGACGACGAGCAGCGTCGCGTCGTGGGCCGTGACTCTCACCGTCCCGTCGACGACGGGGACGCTGGCCCGGGGGACGAGCCCGGCGGCGGTCGTCCCGCGGACGTCGGTGCCGAACACGAACACGAGGAGATACCGGAGCGCGAACGCCACCCCGATGGAGGTGATCAACAGCGTGATGCCGCTCTCGTCGCGTATCGGCCGGTAGACGACGCGGTCGATCACCAGCGCGAGCGCCACCGTGGCGACGCCCGCGACGACCGCCCCGGCGGCGACGGCGATCGGCGACGTGGTGACCCCGATGCCGAGCGCGCCGCCGAACACCGAGCCGCCGGCCCCGACGAGCAACAGCGAGCCGACGTCCGCCTCACCGAGCCCGGCCAGCAGGTAGGTCACCGCCCACCCCGAGAACGCGCCGGCGGTGATGTAGTCGCCGTGCGAGAAGTTCGCGAAGTTGAGAATACTGTACGTCATCGAGAGGCCGATGCCGGCGAGGCCGACGATGAGCCCCCGAAGCAGCCCGTCCCAGAGGAGGGCCGCGACGTCGTGAAACTGCACGCGCCCGGCCGCCAACCCCGCGGCGAGGAACCACGCCATCCAGAGCCCGATCAGGCCGACCACGATGGCGAGCGGTTGGTCGACGACGAGTCGCCGACCGCGCACGTACGTTTCGGAAACACCCATTCGATAACACTCCCCACACGAAGTGCGGAATCGATCTATAAGAAGATTTGCGACCGATAATCGGTATAGGGGACGACAAAGCGCTCGTTTTCGACGGCGGCCGCCGGCCGAGTAGCGGTAACGTGACGTTACGGTTCCGGGACCGACGTGTCGAACCCGAACCGCAGGGGTTCAGTCGTCGCTGGCCGTTGCGACGGCTTCCGCGCCCACGTCGGGTTCGTTTCGTAGACACGACGAC
Organism: Halorussus marinus; assembly: GCF_004521895.1. NCBI lineage: Archaea > Methanobacteriati > Methanobacteriota > Halobacteria > Halobacteriales > Haladaptataceae > Halorussus > Halorussus marinus. The sequence continues at coordinate 117,506 of NZ_SBIR01000011.1, read as the reverse complement.
TGGTGGCCGTCACCGTGGTCGAGGAGTTCGGGTTTGGTCTCCTCGCACGGCGTCGTGAACACCTCCATCAGCGTCTCGGTTGCCGCCTCGACGTCGTCGTCGACCATCCGGTCGAGCGCGTCCGAGAGCACGCGCTCGGCCTCGGGGTCCGACAGCTGTTCGGGGAGGTCGAACTCGGCGCGGATCTCTGCTTTGACGGCGTCGGGCGGGACCGACTCGGGGTCGGTGTCGGTCTCGGCGGCCACGAACTCCCGGACGCTCTCGACGTCGATCTCGCGGGCGATCGCTCGATCCCGGAGGTTCAGCACCGACCGCCACGCGGACTGGTCCAGGTCGAACTCCTCGGACTGGATCACGCGGTGACACCGCGTGTGGAACCGACAGCCGCTGGGCGGGTCGCTCGGGCTCGGGACGGTGCCTTTCAGCTCGATGCCCTCGTGGGTCGACCGCGGGTCGGGGTTCGGGATCGCCGACAAAAGCGCCTCGGTGTAGGGGTGTGCGGGGTCCGAGAAGATCTGTTCGGTCTTCCCGATCTCGACGATCTCGCCGAGGTACATCACCGCGACCCGGTCACACACCTCGCGGATCACGGACATGTCGTGGCTGATGAAAAGCAACGACAGCCCGAACTCCTCTTGGAGGTCGTTGATCAGCGACAGGATCTCGGCCTTGATCGAGACGTCGAGCGCCGACACCGGTTCGTCGGCCACGATGAAGTCGGGGTTGAGCACGAGCGCGCGCGCCAGCGCGATCCGCTGTTTCTGGCCGCCGGAGAACTCGTGAGGGTACCGATCGTAGTCGTCGGCCGAGAGGCCGACGCGTTCGAGCAAGTTCTGGACGATGCGGCGCCGGCGGTCCCTGTCGGTCATCCCGTGGACCTGCAGGAGTTCGGCGACCGAGTTGCCGACGGTCATCCGGGGGTCGAAGCTCGAAGAGGGGTCCTGAAAGATCATCTGGGCGTCCCGGCGGAACGCCTTCAGTTCCCGCTCGTCGAACCGCGTGACGTCGTTCGGGTGGGTGCCGTCGTCGTTGCGCGTCCGACCGGCCCGTCCGCCGCCGTTGAACAGGACCTCCCCGCCGGTGGCGTCTTCGAGCCGAATGATCGACGACCCGGCGGTCGACTTCCCACAGCCCGACTCGCCGACCAGTCCGAGCGTCTCGCCCGGGTAGATGTCGAAGCTGACGCCGTCGACGGCCTTCGCGGCCCCGACCTGTCGGGAGAGGATTCCCTCCTTGATCGGGTAGTGTTTCTTGAGGTCCCGGACCGAGACCAGCGGCTCGTCGGGATCAGTCATCGCCGACACCTCCGGTCGCGGTCGAGGTCCCGGTTCCCAGCGACTCGTCGGCGACGGTCGACTCGTCGTAGCCCGACTGGTAGTAGACACAGGAGACGCGGTGGCCGTCCCCGATCTCTATCTCCTCGGGCTGGTCGCCGGTCCGACACGCGTCGACGGCGTGGTCGCACCGAGGCGCGAACCGACAGCCGTCTGGCGGATTGAGTGGGTCCGGAAGCGAGCCGGGGATGCCCCCGTCGCCCTGTCCCTTCCCGGGCAGACACTCCATCAGCGCCTGCGTGTAGGGGTGGGCCGGCCGCTCGAAGAGGTCGTAGACGCCGCCCCGCTCCATGACCTTGCCCGCGTACATCACCACGATGCGGTCGGCGACGTTGGCCACGACTCCGAGGTCGTGGGTCACGAACAGGATGCTCATGCCGTACTCGTCCTGTAGCTCGTCGAGCAGGCGCAGAATCTGGGCCTGGACGGTCACGTCGAGCGCGGTCGTCGGCTCGTCGGCGATGAGCAGATCCGGGTTCGTGGCCAGCGCCATCGCGATCATCACCCGCTGGCGCTGGCCGCCCGAGAACTCGTGGGGGTAGTCGTCGAACCGCGCGGTGGCGTTGGCGATGCCGACCCTGTCGAGCAAGTCGACCGCCCGATCGCGGGCCGCCTCGTCGGAGACGTCCGGCTCGTGGATCTGGATGGCCTCGGCGATCTGCCACCCGATCGTGTAACAGTGGTTGAGCGCGTCTTGGGGGTTCTGGAAGATGTGAGCGATGTTGTTGCCCCGGATCTCCCTGAGCTCGGACTCGCTCATCTCCGTGATGTCCCGTCCGCGGAACCGGACGGTGCCTTCGACCTGTCCGGGCGGCGACTTGACGAGCCGGGTGACCGATTCGGTCGCGACGGTCTTGCCCGAGCCCGATTCGCCGACGATACAGAGCGTCTCGCCTTCGCGGACGTCGAAGTCGATGCCGTCGACCGCAGTCAGCGTCCCGCCGTCGGTCTCGAACGTCGTCGTGAGACCGTCGACGGAGAGTAGTGGTGTGTCGTTCATGTGGAATCACTCCGACTCCGTTTCCGCTTCGGGGTTCAGTGCGTCTAGCAGTGCGTCGCCGAGGAAGTTGAAGGCGAGGATCGTCAGGAACAACACCAGTCCCGGCGCCAGCACGATCCACGGCGCGAACGAGAGGTCGCTCCGGCCGGCCGAGATGAGTTGGCCCCACGAGGGGACCGACGAGTCGCCCAGCCCGAGGAACGAGAGCTGGGCCTCGGCGAGCAGGAACGCCGGGATCAGTAGCGTGATGTCGGTGATGATACTGCTCGCGGAGTTCGGGATGACGTGGTGGCGGATGATCCGGTAGGAGCTCGCTCCGCTTATCTTGGTCGCTTTCATGTACTCTTCCTCGGTGACCGAGAGCGCCTTGCTCCGGACGTACCGGGCCATGCCCTCCCACGAGAAGATCCCGAGCAACAGGATCAACAGCCACAGGCCACCGCCGAAGATGTAGATGATGAGCAGGTAGAGGATGAGCGTCGGGATCGACTGCTGGATGTCGACGTACCGCATCAGCACCTCGTCGACCATCCCGCCGGCGTACGCGCTGACCGTGCCGAACGCGGTGCCGATCACGACCGCGATGAGCGTCGAGATGAACCCGACTTTCATGCTGATCTGCATCCCGTAGATGATCATCGTGAGAATGTCTTTGCCGCCCTGGGTGGTTCCCAGCGGATGCTGCCACGTTCCGGCGCAAGCGCCGCCGGCGAGCGTGCCCACGCACTCGATGACGTAATTCTGGTCGATCGTCATCCAGATCGGCGGCTGGTACTTCCGGAACAGTTCGCTCTCGGTCGGGCTGATGAACAGCGGTCCGAGCACGCCGAGCAGGAAGATGGCGATCAGCCAGATCAGACTGACGACGGCCGGGCGGTTCTTTCGGAACTCCTTCCAGTAGTACCGAGTCATCCGGGGGTTCTGATACAGCGGCAACACCGCGTAGAACCCGAACAGGATGAGGGTGAACGCGAACATGTAGTCGAGCGGGATGACGTCGTAGCCCCAGCCGACGGCCTCGAACGTGGCGCTGTTTGCCGGCACGATGAAGTAATCGTACAGCAGGATTGCAACGAGCACGCCCGTCGAGATCAGCGTCCCGATCGCGTTCGTCGATAGCTCCCGGCCGCTGTTGCTGGCGATGTCGTCCCAGTCGACCTGATCGAAGTTGGGGTTGGATTTGTCAGTCGCCATGTTATCTCTCGTCGAAGCTGATTCGGGGGTCGAGCACGGTGTAGACCACGTCCTGAAGCAGGTTCCCCACGGTCGCGATGAACGTGAAGAACAGCGTGGATCCGAGCACGAGGCTGGTGTCCTGAGCGATCACGGCCTGGAACGTCGTCTGGCCGAGTCCGGGGATGCCAAAGACGACCTCGACCAGCAGCGACGACCCGACGAACAGGTAGAGCAACTGGGCGACGATCGTCGTCGACAGCGGCACCATGGTCGGCCGGAGGATGTGTCTCGCGTAGATCCGGAGCGGCGAGACTCCCTTCGCGGTGGCGGTCTTCACGAAGTCGGCGTTGATGTACTCGGCCGACTCGTTACGCGAGACCCGCATCGTGCCGCCGATCGAACCGGTCACCAGTACGAACACCGGGAGCACGAGCTGTATCGCGTTCTCGAGGCTGAACACCGCGACGTCGGTGTTGTACACGATGGGTACCACGTCCAGATACACGCCGAACACCAACAGGAGTATGATACCGAAGAAGAAGTTCGGTATCGCGTACCCGAAGAACGCAAAGCCCGTCGCTACGTGGTCCTTCCAGCTGTACTGGTTGGCCGCCGAGTAGATACCCACCAGCGGTCCCAAGAGGATCGTCAGTATGGTCCAGGGAATCGAGTACTGGGCGGTGTAGTACAGCGATTCGAGGAGCGCTTCGGTCACGGGCTGATTGCGCGACTCCGACCACCCCCATTCGAGGGTGTACACGCCCGTCACGTAGTCGATGTATCGTTCGTGGAGCGGTGCGTCGAGGCCCCGAAGCTCACGGGCCCGCTCGCGGGCCTCTGCGGGATCACCGCCCTGTAGCGCCGCCTGTGTCGCGGCCTGCGATACCTGCGGGTTCGGCGCCGCGGTCAGCAGTGCCCATGTGAGAGTGACGATGATGAACGTCACGATCACTGCCCATGCCACGCGTCTCGTTATATACCATTCGAGTCCCATTGTATCACTAATCTCTCATTGTGTCGCGAATAAAACGGCGAAGTCGGTCGTCGCGTTACTCCTCGAAGTGCCAGGTCGGGAAGTCCCAGCCGCTGAAGTAGTTCTCGATCGGGCCCTGAAGACTGCTGTTGTATCCGATGGTGTCCGAGGGGAACGCCAGCATCCCCATCGGCTGGTCCTCCGAGATCTTGACGAAGATCTCTGCCAGCGCCTCCTTCAGCGCCTCCTCGCTTTCGGCGTTCTTCGCCTTCTGGAACAGTTCCTTGGCGTTCCACGACGGGTAGTAGCCGTAAGGGTTGTAGACGGAGTCTTTGAGGAAGAACACGTCGGCCGTCAGCGGGTTCAGCGGATAGGCGTTCAGGCCGTACACCACCGACATGTCCCACGCGTTCTTGCTGGTGACCTCGCGAGGACCCGCGTTGTTCCGCCCGTTGCTCCACTCGTACTGGTCGGGGTTGTCCGGAACCTGCTGTTGCCAGTAGTCGTTGGCGAACTTCGTGGCGTCGATGGCGTTGAGTTCGACGTTGATACCGGCGTTCTTGTCGAGCTCTTGAGCGATGTACTGCGCGAAGTTCTTCTCGGTGTTCTGGCCGGCGACGTGGTAGAGACTGAGCGAGACCTGATCGCCTTCGGGGGTGACCAGTCGGTCGCCGTCGTAGCTGTAGTCGTACTCGACGTTTTCGATGGCGCTCTCGATACGACTACGGGTCTCCTCCGGTCCGTAGAGGTCGCCGGTCCCGAAGGTCATCAGTTCGTCCTCGCCGGGGAACCACTTCGACCACGGGGGCTGCCAAGTGTACTCGACGTCGGCGTAGCCGCGATAGACGCCCTTGACGAGTCGTTCCTTGTTGATGGCGGAGGCGAGCCCCTGCCGGAACTTCTTCTCGCGGAAGAGGTTACCGGGGCCGGCGCTCCAGCCGTTGTCCCGCATGTTGTACGTACAGACCTCGTTGTACGACTGAGGCTGGACGCTGACGTACGTGCTCTCGAGGTCCTGGAACTCCGACACGCGATTCGGCGGAACCGCCGCGGTGTCGGCCTCGCCGGTCTCCAGCGCCGCGAGGCGCGAGGCCTCCTCGCCAACGACGCTGATCTCGATGCCCTCGAAGTACGGCGCGTTGCTGAAGGCTTCGGGGAGGTCGTCGGCCTCCTGAAGGTAGTAATCGTCGTTTCGCGAGAACGTGATGCCGGAGCCTCTGTTCCACTCGTCGAGGCTGAAGGCGCCGAGGTTTCCGGTAAACGAGAGTTCGAGCAGGTCCTCGTCCTGCCGGAACCCCTCAACGTCTTCCTCGTCGACGTACGGCTTCATCAGATCGATCGGGATGGGGTAGAGGAACGGGTCGTAGGTTTCGAGGTAGAGCGGGTCGGGACTCGGGAGCTCGATCTGGAACTCGTAGGTGCCGGTCTGCTCGACGTTGAGCGGCTCGTCGTTTCGGTACCAGTTCGTGCTGTCGGGGGTGTTCGCCCACTCGGTCTGCTGGACCTCTTGGATCTGATAGGTGAACGTCTCTGCGGTGACCTCGCCGTAGGGATCGCTGAACTCCATGTTCTCGCGGACGCTCGCGACCCACACTTCGTTGTCGTCGCTGGAGAGCTCCATCGTGAGCGGGAGCTGTTCGGTCCCCGGTCGGAAGTCGTAGTTCGGATCGAGCGTGTACTCGATGGCGACGCCGGCGCCGTAGGTGTCGTTGTATATCGGGTTGAGCGTCTCGTAGGTTGCCGACGCCAGGCTGTTGTACGTGCCGCTGACGGAGGGCAGTTCGCCGTCGCCCTCGGTCGTCTCCGAGCCGCCCATCGGGTCGTCCTCGGTCGTCTCTGCGGTCGTCTCCTGGTCGCCACCGCCCGAACAGCCAGCGAGGCCCGCAGCACCGGCGACGCCCAGCGCCTGGAGCCATCGCCGCCGTTTCATCTGATGTGCCTCGTCACCACGCCTGTCAATGTCGTGTGGCATAACATCCCAATAGTAGAGGGGGTACTTAAAAACTGCGACATCTTTAGAGCGTAGGTCGCCACTATCCCGTAATTACCGCCGCTTGTAAGCGAGTACAAATGGATAAATCGACACTTACCGTGCCGAACCGGTCGCTTTCGAACTCAGACGTCCCGACAGTCGACGCAGATCAACTGGCCGTTGACGTTCGACAGTTCCCGGCTCAGGGTACCGCAGGCCTCGCAGATGCTCCGGTCGGAGTACTCCGCGCTGTCGCCGTTGTCGGTGACGCCGCCGATCGGGTCGGCGCCGACCGGATCGGTCTCGGCGGGGGCGTCGGCGACGGGACTGCCGGCGACGGGGTGGCGCCCGTCCCGGAACGACGGAACCCCCGAGAGCGACGCCGACGCCGAGATGATGTCGCGCTCGTCGAGCAGTCCCAGAAGCTCGCCGTCCTCCTCGACGATGATGCGTCGGATGTCCTCGCGCGACATCGTCCCCGCGGCGTCCGCCAGCCCGCGGTCGGCCTCGACCGAGATTATCGGCTCGGACATCACCTCCGAAACCGGAGTGTCGGCGGGATCGGCCTCGTCGGCGACCACCCCGAGCACGTCCGACTCGGTCATGATGCCGACCGGCTCGCTCCCCCGGAGGACCACCACGCTCCCGACCCCCTCCTCGTCCATGAGCCCCACCGCGCCCAGCACGGTGTCCGACTCGCTGACCCCGACGAATTCGCGGGACATCACGTCCCTGACAGTCACTTCGGTTTCCATATGCGAACCATTGCCACAGTCTCTCTAAAAAGTATCCCCGGCAAGCTTAAGCCGGTGACGGCCCTACGTTAACGGTTGTTTGACCCGGTCCGATCTCACCGGTCGATGACGACGCGGTCGCCGTCGTCCCGACACACTTCGAGGGCGTGTTTCGCCGCCATCCCCGCCGACTGGGCGGTCCGGGCCTGTCCGACTCCGACCTTGAGCTCGACCGACACCGTCTCCTGGACGTGCTCGAGGGCGTCCTCGTAGGCCGCCCGGTCGAGATCCGGACACGTCGCGATGATGTTGTCGCCGCCGACGAAGAAGGCCAGCCCGTCGTGGGCCTTCCGGAGGTACCGCATCAGTTCGGCGTACCCCTGTTCGATCCGGATGAACGAGTCGTAGGCGTTCATTCGATCGGTGTACTTGCCGGTGGCGTCGTTCACGTCGAAGTGCGCGAGCTGGACGTCGTCGCCCGCCCGGTCGTCGGTGTCGAGGGTCTCACCTCGGAGGATCTCTGTCCGAGAACCGTCCTGTGCGCTCCCGGCGTCCTGGATGTGGGCGGTCGCCGTTTCGAGGGCCTCGGCCGGGCTCGGGTCGACGCCGATACCGAAGCTGACCGTCACCGGGTAGCGGTTCGCGACCGACTCCTGCATCAGGGCGTGGTCGTCGCGGTCGATCCCGTTCGTGACCGCGATCATGTTGTCGAACCGGGTGAAGAAGACGTACCCCTCCCGGTTGCCGACGAGCTGCGAGAGGTCGGCGTAGAGCCGCGACTGCAGGGTCTGGAGGTCGACCTCTCGGCGAGGCTCGGGCGTCACTGTCCACGGTCCGTAGTTGTCGATCTGGATCAGGGTGACCTGCGTGTTCGTCACTGTTGGTTCGAGTTTAGGAGCCCCGGCTTATAAGCTATCCTAATCGTGATAGGGTTTCCAGAACTGAGAACGTCCCGCCCGTTCCGGGGGATTCAAACCACAGTCTCCCCTCCACCCCGCTAATGACCATCCCCTCCTTCGTCGTCGGCATCGCCGGCGGGACCGGGGCAGGAAAGACGACGGTGGCCCGCGAGATCACCGACGAGGTCGACGACTCGGTGACCCGAATTCCGATGGACAACTACTACAAGGACCTCTCGCACCTCGACTACGAGGAGCGGGCGGAGGTCAACTACGACCACCCCTCGGCGTTCGAGTGGGAACTGCTCCGCGAGCACTTCGACTCGCTGTTGTCGGGCCAGCCGATCGAGATGCCCCAGTACGACTTTTCGGTGCACAACCGAAAGGACGAGACCGTGACGGTCGAGCCGACCGACGTCATCGTCCTCGAAGGCATCTTCGCGCTCTACGACGAGGAGCTCAACGACATGCTCGATCTGCAGGTGTACGTCGAGACCGACGCGGACGTGCGTATCCTCCGACGCATCGAACGTGACGTGGTCGATCGCGGGCGGGACCTCGAAGGCGTGATCGACCAGTACCTCTCGACGGTGAAGCCGATGCACGAGCAGTTCGTCGAACCCACCAAGAAGCGCGCCGACATCATCATCCCCGAAGGGGCGAACGCGGTCGCGGTGGGACTACTAGAGGAGAAGGTCCGAGCCGAGACCTACACCGACTCGGGATCGGGGTGGCGACTCGGCGACGACGGCGTCGAGCGAGAGGAGCGGGGCGGCTACGCGGTGACGGGCGGCGTCGGCGACGAGGCCGAGGACAACGACGAGTTTCCGATGGACGACTAGGCGCTCTTTTTCTCGGGATCGTCGCCTTTCGGGTGGTAGTCCCAGAACCCGCCGGCGCGCATCGCCGGGCCGACCGCCTTGTGGAAGTCGAGGATCGACTCGAACTCCGCCTGTTCGACGTGTTCGAAGATGTCGGCGACGCTGACGACCCGCTGGTAGTTGATCCGCACCGGTTCGTCGCCGTGGGACTCGACGAACTCCTCGCGGGACAGCGGGAAGTCCTCCTCGTCGTCGAGTTTCTTCGCGAGCACGGCCATGCCGTACTTGCGCCCGCCTTCGCTTCCCTCTTCGCCGTCGGGATCGTGCGGCCAGTCCATGCCTGATACGTGGGAGGGGTCGCTAAAAGGGTTTACCGTTCGCTGGCGATCCGCTTGGGCTCGCTCGACTCCGCGGGACGACTCGACCCGCGCACGCTACCGGTCGGGAACAGTGGCGTCGCTGACAACAGCGGCGCGTTATCACCGAACGAGACGGCGAGCGTTCGATCTCGAACGGCGACGACTCCGGTCGCTCGCGGTGTCGCTCGTCGGAAAATGCGGTGGGACTGGGATTTGAACCCAGAGCCAGACGGTCCTGCTCACTTCGCTCTCTCCGGTCGCTCGTTGCGCGGGCATGCGACTGACAGGGGGTAAAATCCGCGCCGAAACCGTATCCCTCCTCACGGCGACGCGAGCGGACGAACCGCTCGCGGTGTCGCTCGTCGGAGAATGCGGTGGGACTGGGATTTGAACCCAGGAGGCTTGACGCCACCTGCTTTCAAGGCAGGCGCAATAGGCCGCTCTGCCATCCCACCACGTCTCGGCGTAACCGCCCGACCCGTATAAGGATTGTCGGTCTACTCGCGGACCAGCGTCGGCTCCCCGTCGCGTTCGACGACCCGGAGCCCCCACTCCCGGAGGAGTGTCGCGGTGTGTTCGGGGACGATGCGGCCCGCGGCGACCCGGGCGTTCAGCGTCGGCACCAGCGATCGGAGGTCCTCGCCGGTCTCGATGCCTGTCTCGCGGTCCAGATACTCGACGTCGTGGCCCGCGTCGACGCCGCGGTTGGTCAGGGTCTCGATCGCCGGCGTCGCGTACGCCCCCTCGAAGTCGACGGTATCGGTGAACCCCGCGAAGTAGACCCGACCGCGCTCGCTGGGACCGAGCACGACCTCGTTGCGCCGGAGCTTCATCGCGGCGCTGTCGATCTCCTTGCGCGTGAGCATCGGGGCGGTGCCCGGGACGACCGCCGCCGACTGGACCTCCTCGCGGTCGAGCAGGTGGGTGACGGTGTTGCCCGCCCGCGCGGCGAACGTGGAGCCGGCCTGCACCTCGAAGCGCGCCTCACCGGGGTCGGCGAGCGCGTCGGCCGCGAGCGCCCGGAGTTGGGCCTCGGCGCTCTCCTCGCCGACGTGTTCGTCGGCCAGCAGGTCGTCGGGGCGGTAGTTCACGAGGAGTTCGCCCCCGCTCCGTTCGGCGGCCCGGAAGGTGTCTTTGAGCGACGCGGCGTAGAGCTCTGTGGCCTCCTCGGCCGAGAGCGGCGACGACTCGGCGAGTTCCGGCAGTACGAGCCCCGGTCGCGGCGGGTCGGCGAAGACCGCGATGACTGTCATGGGAGTACCTCGGGCGGCCGCGGTCTTGAAAGCCGCCATTCGTCGCGTCCGGTCGGGCGACGGACTGGGCGCCGACCCCCTATCGAGCGGTCGAACGGGTCGACGGGCCACAGCACCTACGCCGCCCGAGCCCCTACCCACCGTATGGTCGAACGCGAACTCGGACACGCGACGATCGTCTACGAGGATCCCGACGACGGCACCGTCGAGCGCACCGTCGAGAACGAGCACGTCGCCTACTTTCAGGATCACTGGCTCGTCAAGACCGACGACCACGACGCCGACCACGACGTCGTCCGGCGGATTCCCGCGAACCGGGTGTACTACGTCGAGCGGTCGGTCGAGGAGTTCGAGGCCGAGATGAAGACGATCCGCGATCAGGTCCAGTCGGTCGCCGACGACCTCCGGTCGAAGCTGTTCGGCGACCAGACGCACGGCGACGAGACCGAGGTGTACCGGATCGACGTCGAGAGCGGCGAACCGGTCGACGACGACCGCGACGACGCCGAGTGAGCCGACCCGCGACCCGGATTCCTACACGCTTTTATCTCGGGGATGCGTCGGCACGGGTATGTACTGGTGGCGACTCCTCGCCGTGGTAGGCGCCGTCTCGGTCGCGTTCGTGGCGGTCGGTAGCCTCGTCAGACTCCTCGACACCGTGACCGCGAGCACCGCCGCGCTCGCAGTGATCGCGGTAGTCGCCGCGTGCGTGCTGGCGGCGGGCCGGCTGGGCTCGGGCCCCGCGAGTCGGCTATCGACCTCCTACTGGTAGGCTCGACTCAGCGGCTCCGCCGGCCCTTCGTCTGGCGGTAGTCCCGAGCCATCAGCGACTCGAAGTGGTCGAGAAACGCCCGCTTGCGCTCGCCAGTCAGGTCGACGGGATCGGCCAGCGGGACCAGCTCGAACCCCCGGCCCCGGATCGTGGTCGCGTGGGCGTCGGGGAACGCGAACGACTCGGCGGGCGAGGTGGTGTACTCGGCCGCGAGCTCGCGGAGCGCGCGCCCGCCGACCGGGACGAGGATTTCGGGGTTTATCATCCGGATCTCGGCGTTCAGGTACGGCTCACAGGTCCCGACCTCGGCGTCGGTCGGCGGTCGTTCGGGGTCCCGACACCGCGCGAGGTAGGTCACGAAGGCGTTGTCGAGTTCGGGCTCGTCGGCGCTCGGTAGCGACCTGTTGAGCCCGAGTCGCCCGAGCACGTCCTGGAGGGCCTCGCCGCGCTCGTCGCCGGTGAAGGGGACGCCGGTTCGGTCGGCCCCCGACCCGGGCGCCTCGCCGACGAACAGGAAGTCAGCGCCCACGTCCCCGTAGCCGTGGACGACGCGCTCGCGGGTCTCACACAGCGCCGGGCAGTTCTCGCAGTCGGCGTCCATGCCGAAGGGGTTCGAGGCGGTCTGCTGGTTCGCGTCCATCGTCCGTCCGATAGGGAGTCGAGCGGGAAAAACCGGTCGAACGGCCCCGACCGAATCAGTTCGCGTCCGCGTCGAGTGTGACGCCGTCCGCCCCTTCGGCCGGCTTGAACCGGATCGAGGCCACGCCCTGTCCGCCGACCCAGCCGTCGAACGCCACCAGTCCGTGCTCGGCCGCGGCGTCGAAAAGGTCCGAGAGATCGGTCCGGAACCCGTCGGCGTCGACGACGACCCTGACTGCCACCTCCTCGCCGTGACGGTCCACGTCGAACTCGCTCGCCGCCGCGAACGCGTCGAGACGATCAGCCGTCGATCGAGAATCGTCGCTCATCGAGTGGCGGTTCGTCGCCCCTCGGCATAAATCTGTAGTCCCGGCTCGGCGACTCACTCCGAGCCGCCGGTGGCGCCCCCGTCGAGACACTCGACGACCGTATCGAACAGCGACCCGATCGTCCGGACCGCGTCCGAGTCGTGGGCCGACGGGTCGAGACAGACGTAGCCAGCGGCGCCGTGTTCGTCCAACAGCTGGCGGAAGTCGACGAGGAAATCGGCCGCCTCGTTGACCGGGCGGTGTTCGAGCAGCGCGGTCGCCGAGTCGAAGCAGACGACCGCGCGGCCGTCGTCGGGCCAGGCGTCGAGGTAGTCGGCGGCGGCGGCGCGGATCGCCGCTCCGTCGGTCGGATCCGCGACGCCCCGGACCGCGTTCGAGTCCGAACCGGCCGACGCCGCGGTCGATCGCATCCGGTCGCCGACGCCGACGACCCCGACGCGTCGCGGTCGCGTTCCGACGCGTGCGGTCCAGTCTTCGAGGAAGCCGGCGGGCCGATCGAACGTGACCCCGAGCACGTCGTCGGGATCGTCGTCGGCCAGCAGGGCGAACGGCGTTCGGTCGCGGTGCGACCGCCGGAAAACGAGCGTGTGGGGGTCGGCGTCGACGCAGGTCCGGATCAGTTTCGCCTCGTAGGCCGTCGTCATGCTACGACTCGGAGACCGCGTTGCTGATTCGGACGGTCCCGTCGCTTCTCACGACGACGTCGAGCCCGCAGACGTCGAACCGAACGCTCGCCTCGCTCGAGGCCGTCGCGAACAGCTCGTCGAGCGCGTCGGGATCGACGCTCTCGTCGAGGGGGATCTTGGTGGTCATCGGATCGACGCCCGCGATCTCGGCGACCGCTCGGACGACGGTGCCGCTGACGGTCAGCGGGCCGTCGGGGTCGTGGTGAGCGTAGTACACGCCGGGTTCGTCGGCCGCTTCGACGAACCCCGAATCGTCGTCCCCCCAGTGACTCATTGACATCTTCCCGACCTCTCGGATTGGTTTCGATGTTCGCTTAATAAAACTATTGCTGTAACAACGGCGGGCGCGATCGACTCGTATCCACTCCATACCGGACGGTAATCCGAGTTTGTTCCGCGGTAGGTCCCACATATCAAAATAGTCGCCGCTCGTCGAACAGAACGTCGGCGATCCCGCCGACTACCGTACTATGTCAGACACTACCCTACGCTCGGAGATCGCGGACCGACCGCGACTCGTCGGCGCACTGTTCACGATCACCCTCCTGCTCGCTCAGGTCGGCGGCGCGGCCGCGACCGGCGTGACCGCGACGTACGGCCCTTAGAGGTCCAGAGAACTGCTCTGCCAGTACAGACATCGGTCTTTTTTGATCGGGTACCGGTGCTGGTCCAAATACTCGCGAAGCTCCTCGCGAGAGAGCTGAAACTGTCCGATCACGCCGGGTGCGAGATAGTGTCGCTTTGCCCCGCCCACCATCGGTCTCGCCATCGTGCCCATCCCGCGCTCTCTGGGCACGAACGCGTCGATAGTGAGCTCGTACCCGTCGTCTGCGTCCGCGATCCGACAGAGCATCGAGAGCCCGTCGTCCTCCTGGACGACCGCGGCCCGCCCGTCGCCGACGACCGTGTAGTGACCGCCGACGACGCTCTCGGTGCGAGCGATCTCGATCGCGGCCCGGAGCGGGAATCCGAGATCGAGGAGCCGAGCCATCGTCTTCCCGACTCTGAGCGCGCCGCTGTCGACGACGTCGTTGAGCGTGACGACCCCGCCGACGCTTCCGGCCTCGACGAGCGCCATCCCCTGCTCGTAGGTCCGGCAGGCGTTCAGCAGGAACGCGCCGACGCCAACCGAGTCGATGTCGGTGGCGTCGAGGTAGCCGTCCGCACACTCAAACCCCCTGTCGTCGACGTGGCCGATGTAGTGGAGGAAGTCGACGTCCTGCCCCAGAAGCCCTCGGAGTTCGCCGGTGGTCAGGTCCCGCCGGACCGTCACGTCGAACGGGAGCTCCGTCCGCGACCCGTAGGCCGCCCGGACCGCGTCGTTCTCCGCCCGCATCTCGCGGTCGTTGCCGACGACCGCGATCTCGATGTCGCCGGCGTCCGGCCGGCGATCGAGCTTGTTTCGGAACGCCGCCAGCGTCGCCTTCGTCGCCCCGATCGGCGTGCCGTCGCCGAACCACGCCGATTCGACGGCGTCGGTCTCGGGGGGTCGGATCAGCCCGAGCGCGCCCGCGTCTCGGTCCGGTCCGCGGACGCGGTCGCCCCGGGTCGCGCCCATGAAGTCGTCGAGGACGCCTTCCCGGAACGCCGCCGGGGAGACGCGCTCGCCCGTCGCGGGCCGGACGATCGCGAGGTCCCCGACCACGAACGGGAGCGCTTCGAGGCCGGTCGGGGAGGCGTCGACGTACGCCGCGAGGTTCCACCGGGGGACGTGGTCGGCGACGGTCTCGAACGGCACCGAGAGGTAGGCCCCGAGCCGGTCGGCAAGCGGTCGGTCGTACAGCGCCGCCAGATCGAGGTCGAGGCGGGGCGCCAGCGCCGCCCGCTCGTGGAGGTCGACCCGGTAGTAGCCCTCGGTCCGGACGAGGCAGTCGAACAGAAACGACTGCTTGAGCGCGCGCTCGACGCCCGTCTGGAGGTCCGGCTCGTCGAGCGCGAACTCCCGGTCGACACACCGGAGCCGGCCCGACTCGCCCGGGACGAGCTCGGCGCCGAGGTAGAACGCGAGCGGCGCGGCGATCGCGGCCGCGCGGTGGGTCGGCGGCACCTCGATCTCGACGCCGGTGTCGGGCGTCGAGAGGCCGTCCGGGATCGACAGCGTCGCGCCGACCTCGACGGTCGGCGGGTGACCCCGGAGGGTCGGGTACGACCGCTCGGGCGAGGTGGTCTTGAGCGCCGAGCCGAGATACGACAGCGCCCGGAGCGCGTCCGCCGGGTCGGAGGTGATCGTCATCGTCGCCGCGGGCCGCTGGTGGTACGACCGCGCGCCGACCAGCAGTTCGTCGGCGTCGAACGAGAACGCGATCCGATCGCCGTCGGCGCTCGCCGCCACCGCGCCCTCGACCCGGAAGTAGCACTTCACCGGCCCGTTGAGTTCGAGTTCGTAGCTGTCGGCCGGGAGTTCGATCTCTGCTCCCGGCCGGAGGGCGGCCACCATCCCGCCGTCCTCGCGACGGACGTACGCGTCCGCGATGCCCGCGACCCTCACGGTCGCGGCGTTGACCGCGACCGCGGCGTCGACCGGGAAGTAGAACGCCGCCTCGTCGATCTCGGACGGGGCGACCGGACCGCCGGTCCGGAGCCGGTAGCGGCGCCGCTCGATGGGGTCGACGATGTCGAGTCCGTCGTCGCACGGTTCGAACGTAACCACGTTTCACCTCGGAGCGAGCGTTACCAGCGGCCACTCGTTCGACCTCCAAAAGTCTCCTGTCGGCGGCCGGCGCCGGGCGCTACTCGTTTCGCGGGCTACTCGGGTGGTAGTCGGTGTCGTACTCGCCGGGCCGGTCGTCGAGCCGGTCGGGGTTGATCCGGCCGCCGAGCAACATGAAGTCGACGAGCGTCAGCGCCAGCATCGCCTCGACGACCGGGACGCCCCGGGGCGGAAGCACGGGGTCGTGGCGTCCGATGACCTTGGCCTCCTTCTGCTCGCCGGTCTCCCAGTCGACGGTGGTCTGGGTCTTGGGGATCGAGGTGGGCGCGTGGAGGGTGACCTCGCCGTAGATGGGCTCGCCCGTCGTGATCCCGCCCTGAATCCCGCCGTGGTCGTTCTCGACCGGCTTCGGGTCGCCGCGTTCTCGCGGTTCGTCACCGCTCGAATCCTCCGAGGCGCCCTGCGCCTCGCTATCGCCGAACTCCCAGTCGTCGTTTCGGTCTTTGCCGGTGTACTCGCGGGCCTCGCGGCCGAGTCCGAACTCGAAGGCGGTCGAGGCGGGCACGCTCATCATCGCCTGTCCGAGTCGGGCCTCCAGCGAGTCGAACCGGGGCGCACCCAGCCCGCGCGGGACTCCGCGGGCCTCGAAGTAGATGGAGCCGCCGATAGAGTCGCCTTCGGTCTGGTACTCGTCGATGCGCTCGCGCATCCGCTCGGCGGTCTCGGGGTGGGCACACCGCACTTCGTTGTCCTCGCTGTGTGCTTTGATCTCCTCGAACGACACCTCCGGCGCCTCGATGTCGCCGATCTGGTTGACGTGGGCCTTGAGTTCGACGCCCGCCTCGGCGAGGATCTTGGTCGCGATCGCGCCCGCCGCGACCCAGTTGACGGTCTCGCGGGCCGACGACCGGCCGCCCCCGCCCCAGTTTCGCGTGCCGAACTTCGCCGAGTAGGTGAAGTCGCCGTGGCTGGGCCGAGGCGCGGTGACGAACGGCTCGTATTTCTCCGACTGGGCGTCCTTGTTCTCGATGACCATCCCGATCGGGGTGCCGGTGGTGTAGCCGTCCTGGACCCCGGACTTGATCGAGACAGCGTCGGGCTCTCCGCGGCTCGTCGTGATCATCGACTGGCCGGGTTTGCGCCGGTCGAGGTCGGCCTGCACGTCGTCTTCCGAGAGTTCGAGCCCCGCCGGACAGCCCGAGACGGTGACGCCCATCGCGTCGCCGTGGCTCTCGCCGAAGGTGGTCACCTGAAACAGGCGTCCGAAGCTGTTGCCGTTCATTGGCAGTTGTTGTGTGGGCGGCCTATTTAGGGTTTGCAGAAGACGCAAGGCTGTGTCCGCGAGGCTCCGGAGTCAGACGGCCGGCTCGCATCTCGCTACCGCTCCTCGTCGGTCCGCGCCAGCCCGAGCGACTGTGCGGTCGGAAGGGTCCAGCCCAGCGACACCGCCACGCCGCGAATTCCGAGGGTCGCGACCGCACAGACCGTCGCGGCGGTGCTCCCCGTCGCCCCGACGGCCGTCGCCAGCCAGTAGGCGCATCCGCCGAGCACCGCACAACTCGCGTAGAAGTCCTCCAGGAGGATGAACGGCGAGCGGTCGAGCAGGAGGTCGGCGAACGCCCCGCCGCCGACCGCGTTGATCGTCGCGACCGCGACCACGCCGAACCCCGGGAGCCCGGCCTCGGTCGCGACGATGGCCCCCGTCGTGGTGAACGCCGCGAGCCCGACCCCGTCGGACAACAGCGCGACCGGGTGGTCGTCCGGCGAGTCGAGGACGACGCTCAGCCCGACCGCGAGTCCGACGCCCAACAGGCCGAGACCGATCTCGCCGGGCGCCCTGAGCGCCAGCGGGACGCGGTTCACGAGGAGGTCTCTGGTCGCCCCGCCCGCGAACGCGGTCGCGAGCCCGACCACCGCGAGGCCGAACACGTCGAACTCCTCGCGGATCGCCTTCGTCGCGCCGACCAGCGCGAACGCGACCAGCCCGACCGCGTTCATCACGGCGAACGGGTCGACGGCCGGGAGCGCTCCGAGAAACTGCGTCACTACCTCAGCCCACGAAAGCGAGCGTCTTGAGCGCTACGCATCCGTTTGCCCGGCTCGCGCCGGGATCGGCGGATCACTCCCGGTCGAGCGTCGCGCCGAGGTCGTACAGCACGTCGAAGAACTCCGGGAACGAGACGTCGACGTGTTGGGCGTCCGAGACGGTCGTCGGGCCCGAGGCCGCGAGCGCGGCGACCGACAGCGCCATCACGATTCGGTGGTCGCCGCGGCCGTCGACCGCGCCGCCGGTCAGCTCCGAGTCGCCGCCCCGAATCGTCAGCGTCTCGGCGGTCTCCTCGGTCTCGACGCCGAGGGTCGACAGCTCCTCGGCCATCGCGCTCACCCGGTCGGTCTCCTTGTACCGGACGTGCTCGCAGTTCACGAGTCGGGTCTCGCCGTCGGCGACCGCGCCGAGCGTCGCGACCGTCGGCAGCAGGTCGGGGGTGTCGCCCACGTCGACCTCGATGCCCGAGAGAGTCGAGCGCTCGACGGTCACGACGCCGTCCTCGCGGTTCCAGTCGACGTCGGCGCCCATCCGGTCGAGGACGCCCACGATCTCCGAGTCGCCCTGCGCGCTCGGGTACGCGCCCTCGACCCGGACCGCCTCGTCGGGGTCGGCCGCGACCGCGCCCGCCGCCAGCAGGTACGAGATCGACGAGAAGTCGCCCGGGACGTGATACTCCCCGTCGGTCGGCTCGTAGAACTGCCCGCCACCGACGCTGTAGGTCCCGCCGGCCGGCCCGGCCGCGTCGGGGCCGCGCTTCTCGGCGTCGATCCCGAACTCCTCGAGGAGTTCGAGGGTGATGTCGACGTACGGCGCCGACTTGAGTTCGGTTTCGAGTTCGATCTCGATCCCGTCGTCGGTGACCGCCCCCGCCATCAGCAAGGCGGTGACGAACTGCGAGGAGACGTCGCCGGGCATCGAGACGCGCCCGCCCGAGATCGGTCCCTCGACCACCAGCGGAGCCCGCCCGTTTCGCCGGGTGCTCTCGGCCCGGCCGCCGAGCGACTCGACGGCCTCGAGTAGCGGACCGTGGGGGCGCGAACGGAGCGAGCTATCGCCGGTGAGGACGCTCGCGCCGTCGGCGAGCGCGGCCGCCGCGGTCACGAGTCGCATCGTCGTCCCGCTGTTGGCGCAGTCGACGACGTCGGCCGGCACGTCGGGACGACCGTCGAAGCCGTCGACGTCGAGGTGGTCCGACTCGCGGGTGACGGCCCCGCCGAAGGCCTCGACCGCGCGCATCGTCGCCTCCGTGTCGGCGCTCACGAGCGGATCGTACACCAGCGCGCCCCCGGAGTAGCCGGCGGCGAGGATGGCGCGGTGGGTGTAGCTCTTCGAGGAGGGCGCCCGGGCGGCCCCCGAGAGCGTCGACGGCGAGAGTTCCACGTTCATGCGCGACCAGAGGACCCGGTCCCGTATCAGGATACCGGACGTGACAGGTCTGGCGCCCGCCGACCGGAGCTCACTTGCGGTCGAGCCGCGAGAGGCCGTGCCAGATCGCATCGACCAGCCTGTCTTCGCCCTCCCCGTCGGCGTCGTCCCACCCGCGGGCGAGTGCGTCCTCCAGCACCGAGAGGTCGTGGTTCTCGAAGTTGTTCATCCCGCGGAACGACTCCAGCGCCTCGCGTCCGGCCTCGCCGAAGTCGGCGGTCGGCTCGCCGTCGTAGAACCCGAGGTCGACGAGCGTCTCAGAAACGGTCTCGGCGGTCGCGCCCGACAGCTCCCGGCAGTCGTCGGGCGCCTCGCGTTCGAGCAGGGTCACGTCGTACACCTTGAACGCGCGTTCGAGTTCGTCGATCGGCGACTCGTGGTCGTCGACCCGCACGTCGATCCACCGGTCGTTGTTGCCCGCGTACCCGCCCTCGGCCTTCGCGACGTAGAGGGCGGCGCTCTGCTCGCCGCGCTTGTCGCCGCCCGCCGCGTTGCCCGCGTGGAGGGCCTCGATGAGCCGCTCGGGGAGGCCGCCGTCGGCCGACTCGAACGCCTCGCCCATCGCCTCGACCGTCTCGCGGTTCTCGAGGATGTTGCCCTGCGCGGTGTAGGTGTCGCCCTGCACGTCGCCCGCGTAGTCGAGACACTCCTCGCCGGTGAACGCGGCCACCGAGCCGTCCTGCCCGACGACGCCGACCTGTCGCTGGGGGGCTTGGTCGTCACCGTCGGTGAGTTCGTCGACGACCTCGGCCGCCGAGCGGCCCTCCCGAAGCAGGTCGAGACCGTCGGGCCCGTACGCGACGTTTGCGAAGCTCTGGGTGGCGACCGCGCCGGCGTCGGCGCTGGCGAACGGGACCACCGCGCCGACCGAGACGAACTTCGACTGGACCGCGACGCCGACCGCGTCGGTCTCGGGGTCGCGGGCGACGATCGAGAACGTGGCTGGTCGTGGTTCCATGCGACACGACTGGCACCCGACCAGAAAAAGCGTTCGCGCGGCGGCGTCAATCACCGGTTTCGCCGTCCCTCGCCCGCTTTCGCGCGGTCAGCGGCTGGCGGCGGGCCAGCTCGCAGTCGAACGCGGGATGCTCGGCGAAGTGGTGGACGAGCATGTGGCGCCGGCCGCCGGTCAGGCCGGGCCGACCCACGTCCTCGGCGGTGAACGTTCGAGGCAGTCGGTCGTAGAACCGACGCAGTTCCTCGAAGCTCTCGAACACCTTCCGGTGGCCCGACGAGTCCGCTCGCGAGCGCGCGACGACGTAGCTACCGTCCTCGCGGTGCTCGCCCGCCGTCTGCTCGAACGCCCGGCGCTCGGTCAGCGCCTCGCCGAGCGCGGTCCGAAGCCGATCGGCCTCGGCTCTGGTGAGGTCGTGCGTCTCGCCCGCGAGCGTGACCGCGACGCGGTCGGCGTCGACGTTACGTTCGGCGCGGAATTTCTCGATCAGCCGCCGGCTGGCGACTTCCCCTATCCTCCGGGTCCCCGGGCGACGAAGGTCGTGGCGTCATGTGAGAGTCGATACGCACCGCCCCGACATAAGCGTCGGGGCGGTCCGGTCACCGCCGGGTGACCAGCAGGACGGCGACGACGACGTTGTACACCGCGAGCCCGGCCGCGATCGCGCCGACCGAGAGCCCGACGTAGACGGTCGCCAGCATCGCGGCCTCGGTCGCGGTCTCGGCGAGCGCGACCGCGAACGCGAGCAGGCCGCCGGCCACGGCGGCTACCGGCGGGCCGAACTCCCGCCAGTAGGTTTCTGAGACGGGGAGGCGGAGCCTGACGACCGACTCCTCGGAATCCCGAGGCATGCGCGCTACCTCTCACCCCGCGGACATAAGTCTTCAGGCGCCGGAAGGGCGTGGACGGGAACGAGCCGCGAGTCCGCGGTCGTTTTGTGCTCCCGGGCCGTACCCGCGGCCATGAAAGTCCGCGGCGAGCGCGAGTGCAAGGACTGTGGGGCCCGGTGGTCCTACTACGAGACCGGGAGCGTGGCGTGCCCGTCGTGCGAGAGCCTCCGGAGCGTCGGCGTCGACGACGAGCGGCGCCTCCACACCGACGCGCCGGTCGAACTCGACCTGAGCGACGCCCGGGCGGCGCTCGACGACGAGTCGCTCCGCGAGACCGCAGACCGGGCCGGCGAGGTCGCCCGCGAGTACGTCCGCAAGCGCGGGTTCGTCGACGCCGGGGAGCTACGCGCGCTCGACGACCGCTATCTGACGGCCCACGAACTCCGACACGCCGCCGACGCGATCGGTCGGCGGATGGACCCAAGCGACGAGGAGGAGTGGTACTTCCTCGCGCTCCTGCGTGGCGCCGACGCCGCCGAGCCCGACCGGCCCGCGCCCGACGAGGTGCCCGCGTCGATGCGGGGCGTGCGGGGGCTGGCGTACGCGAACGCCGTGCGCGAGTACCGCCGAGAGATGCTCGACTGGCTCGACGAACAGCCCGAGACCCGGGACCGATCCGTCCTCGAAACGATCGGCTCGCACCTCAAGCGTGTGCGGGCGCTCGACGGCGAGGTCGACCCCACCGACGCCGAGGCGCTCGTGGCCGCGGCCCGCGACGCGTCCCGATTCCTGCGCGAGGACGACGCCGAGGCGCTCGCCAGCGCCCGCGAGCGCCTCGACCGACTCGCCGAGTAGCGCCGGCCGGCGAACGCTTTTGTTACTCGGTGCCATACCATCGACCATGGCGACCGACGACACCTCGCGGCTGGGGTGGGCGTTCAGACTCCTGTTTCTCGTCCTCGTGGTCGTCCCGGTCGCGGTTCCGTTCGCGGACGCCGTCGAGGCGCTCCCGGTCGCGCTCGATACCGCCCTGCTCGCGCGACTGACGGGGGCCGGAGCGGTGCTCGCGGTCCTCGCGGTGCTCGTCGCACAGAAGCGCCGGGCTCGGGGCCGGGAAGTCACAGACTCGCCCGAACACCGACGCGACCGCGAGCCCGAAGGCACCGGCGAGGTGTACGCGCCGTACGCCTACAACAACCAACAGCGAGCGCGCCGGGAGGGCGAGCGCATCCGCGAGCGGGCGGCCGAGGTCGCCGAGGCCGACCGCGAGGGCCGCGACCGGCCGTAGGCCGTTCAGGGCAGGTCGACCGCGACGCCCGACTGCCGGCTCGCGGCCTTGACCGTGTTGTACAGCAACATCGCGCGGGTCATCGGGCCGACGCCGCCCGGGACGGGCGTGATCGCGCCCGCGGTCCCGGTCGCCGACTCGAAGTCCACGTCGCCGACCAGTTCGTAGCCCTTCTCGGTGTCGGCCTCGACGCGGTTGACGCCCACGTCGATCACGGTCGCGCCCTCCGTGAGCATCGAGCCGTCGATCATCTCCGGGACCCCGGCGGCGGCGATCACCACGTCGGCGCGTCGGGTGTGGGCCGCGAGGTCCTCGGTCCGGGAGTGACACACCGTGGTCGTCGCGTTGCCAAGCGGCGCCTTCTGGACGAGGAGGTTCGCCATCGGTTTGCCGACGATGTCCGATCGCCCGACCACGACCGCCTCGGCGCCTTCGGTCTCGACGTCGGCGGCTTCGAGGAGCTTCTGGACGCCGTGGGGCGTGCAGGGCTTGAACCGGGCGTCGCCGGCGACCATCCGGCCGACGTTCTCGGGGTGGAAGCCGTCGACGTCCTTCTCGGGGTCGATCGACCGGAGGACCCGCCGGTCGTCGACGTGGTCGGGCACCGGCATCTGGACGAGGATCCCGTGGACGTCGGGGTCGTCGTTCAGCTCCTCGACGGTGTCGTACAGCTCCTCGGCGGGCGCGTCGGCGTCGAGTTCGACGTGGACGCCCTCGATGCCGACCTCCTCGCAGTCGCGCTGTTTCATCGAGACGTAGGTCTCGCTGGCGGGGTCGTCGCTCATCAGGACGGTCGCGAGCCCGGGACGCTCGCCCGCGTCGGCGAGCGCCTCGATGCCCTCTCGAAGCTCGTCGCGGATCTCGGCGGCGACGGCGTCCCCGTCGATTATCTCGGTCATTACGTATCGGATCGGCGCCGAGCCATTTCAACCCTCGGGTTCGTGCGTATTTCCCGGGTGGAAAATCAGTTTCTATTCACGACCGTGGATTACTCGTACAGCGGGTTCGCCTCGCAGAGCGCTTTGACGTCCTCGGCGACCTCGGCTTTGACGTCCTCGTCGTCGACGTTGTTGACGACCCGGGCGATGAGGTCGCCCACGTACCGGCAGTCGTCCTCGTCGAAGCCCCGGGTCGTGAGTGCGGGGGTTCCCGCCCGGATGCCGCTGGTGACGAACGGCGAGCGCGTCTCGCCGGGGACGGTGTTGGCGTTCAGGACGATGCCCACGTCTTCGAGGGCCTCCTCGGCCTGCTTGCCGGTCACGTCCTCGTGGGACTCCCGGAGGTCGACCAGCACGAGGTGGGTGTCGGTGCCCCCCGAAACCAGCGAGAAACCGTCTTCCTGGAGGCTCTCGCCGAGCGCCTCGGCGTTCTTGACCGTCTGGGCGGCGTACTCGTCGAACTCGGGGTCGAGCGCCTCTCGGAAGCCGACCGCCTTGCCAGCGATGTTGTGCAGGAGGGGCCCGCCCTGCATCCCCGGGATGACGGCGGAGTCGATGGCGTCGCCGTACTCCTCGTCGGCGAGCACGATGCCGCCCCGACCCGCACGGATCGTCTTGTGGGTCGACCCGGTCACGAAGTCCGCGATCCCGACCGGCGAGGCGTGCTCGCCCGACGCCACCAGCCCGGTGATGTGGGCCATGTCCGCGAGGTGGTAGGCGTCGGCGGCGTCGGCGGCCGCCTGGACGCGCTCCCACTCGACCTCGCGGGGGTACGCCGAGTAGCCCGAAACGACGATGTCGGGGTCGAATTCCTCGGCGTGCTCCCGGAGGGCGTCGTAGTCGACGTACCCCGTCTCGGGGTCGACCTCGTACTGCTCGACCTCGTAGAGCTGGCCGGTGAAGTTGGCGTGGTGGCCGTGGCTGAGGTGGCCGCCGTGGGTCAGATCGAGCGAGAGGATCTTGTCGCCGGGGTCGAGCATCGCGAAGTAGACCGCCATGTTCGCCTGCGAACCCGAGTGGGGCTGGACGTTGACGTACTCGGCGCCCCAAAGCTCCTTGGCGCGCTCGATGGCGAGGTTCTCGACCGTGTCGACGTGTTCACAGCCGCCGTAGTAGCGCGAACCGGGGTAGCCCTCGGCGTACTTGTTCGTGAGGACGCTCCCCTGGGCTTCCATCACGGCCTCGCTGACGTGGTTCTCGCTCGCGATCATCGCCAGCGTGTCGCGCTGGCGGTCGACTTCAGCCTCGAGGGCGTCTGCTACCTCCGGGTCGGCGGCACGGACGCGGTCGTACTCCATGCACGAAATCGGTATGTCCCGGCGTATAAGCTTACCTTTCGCGGCGCTTCTGGAGGACGACAAAACTATAAACGACGCGTGGGATACGATTCGTGACGCAGACATGCTCGACTGGGAGGAGACGGACTCGGGGTTGCGGGTGCTCGACAGCACGAAGACGGAGGTGCGAGTCGACGCCGACGACTGGGAGCCGGCCGACGCGGTCGACGCCATCGAGCGCCCGCTGGACGAGCGCCTCGCGGGCTACGCCTCCGAAATCCGGCTCCCGCCCGGGCTCGTCTTCGCCCACGGCGGGAAGGCCGACGCCGAGTACACCCACGGCAGTGACGCCGACCCGCTGGAACTCCCCGACGACGAGTACCTGCTGGACGTCACTCTCAACATCAAGACGTACTTGAAGTTCTCGGGCTCCGCGACCGTCTGGAAGTCCGAGGACTACGACCACCTCTACGTCTCGTTCCCCGAGCGTACGCTAGTGACGTTCGGATTCCGGAGTCACCACGAGGAGCCGATCGGAACCGTCACCGTCCCCCAGACTCCCGCCGGGGTCGCGACGGCGGTCACCTACTCGTCGGCGGCCCACAAGACCACCGGCCCGGACCGGTCGTTTCCGAACCTCCGGGGTCACCCGCCCCGGATCGCGTTCGGCGACCGAACCGAGATTCCCGACGGGCTCGCTCGGGCCCGCCCCGAGGTCGGGATCGAACTGGTGGTCCCCGACGAGTTCGCGTCCGTCTACGTCGCGGCCCCGCTGGCCCACTACCTGCAGGCCGAACTCACCGTTGCCGACAGATCCAGACCGGTATTGCGCGCGCCGTCGGCCGGCGTCGATCGGGAGTTCTCCCCGTTGCCCGCGTTCCAACACGAGGTCGCCGACACGCTTCGTCGGGTGTTCTTCCTCGACTGTCTGGTCCGGAACGCCGGGGAGTTCAGCTGGGAACTCGCCGAACTCGACCTGCTCGAAGAGTTGGCGCTCGACCCCGCGGCGACTTACGAGGCGACGCCGGCCGAACAGCTCGGGACGTATCTCGACGCCGACTACGGGCGCATCGACGGCGATCTCCCGGCGTGGCACCTCGCGGTCCACGTCGCCGACGAGCCGGCCAACGCCGGCGTGCTCCCGTACCTGCTCGACTCGCTGAGTCTCGTCTACCGACCCGAGTCCACGGAACTCGACAAGAGCGAGCTCCTCAGCCGGTCGATCGACGACTTCTATCGGTCGGACGCCGCCGACGCGACGGCGGCGTCGCCGACGGCCGCCGAGGGGTTCGCCCGGTCGACCGCGGGCGAGGTCGAGTCGGTCGACCGACGCGACCCGGTGCTCCACGACGCTCGCATCAGCGGCTGGCTGGCCGACGGGGTGCCGATCGACGTGTTCAACGCGGTGCCCGACGCCTACGAGAACCGGTTCAAGTACCTCGACGAGACGACCGGTGACATCGACGTGACGGTCGTCCTCAACGACGAGGAGATGGCCGACGAGCGCGCGACCGTCTCGGAGATCTACCGGGAGCGAAGCGAGGACCTCCCGATCGATCTGACCCTCCACGAGCGGCTCACGACCGGGGAGCTCGCCGACGTCTTCGAGTCGTCGCGGGACTTCGTCCACTACATCGGCCACTGTGAAGAGGACGGACTGCGGTGTCGGGGCGGGAACCTCTCGGTCGCCGACATCGGCGAGAGCAACGTCCAGACGTTCTTCCTGAACGCCTGTGGCTCCTACTACGAGGGCCGAGAGCTCGTCAGAAAGGGGAGCGCCGCCGGAGCGGTCACGTTCACCAAGGTGTTGAACAAGCAGGCCGCGACGGTCGGGGCGGCGTTCGCCCGACTGCTGATCCACGGGTTCAGCATCCAGCGTGCGCTCCAGTTCGCCCGCCGCCGGATCATGATGGGGAAAGACTACGCCGTCGTCGGCGACGGCACGCACACGCTGACCCAGACCGACAACCGGTATTCGAGCGCCGGCCGCATCGAGGAGCGCGACGGCGCGTTCGAGGTGACGTACAACCAGCTCGCGTCCCGGTCGATCGGCGGGGGCTATCAGGTGTATCTCCCCGACCGCGACGAGATGCGCCTCCACGGCAACGAGTCGACGTTCACGCTCGACACCGACGAACTCCGATCGTTCCTCGGTCGAGCCGAGGCGCCGTTCGTCTACGACGGCGACCTCTACTGGTCGGACGAACTCGCGAAAATAGTGACCGAGTAGTCGAGATTACGGGCCCGTCGACGCTCCCGCCGACGCGTTCGTTCCGACCTCTACCACGACCGTTCCGGCCGCGGTGAGCGCGAACGCGGCGTTCAGCGCGCGCGGATTATCCATCAACCACTGTCGAAGTTTGGCTCGCATGGCTTGTGCAGTGTTATACAGTGACACTACTTTATTGTTTCGGGGTGACTATACGTTAGTATGATACGATTGCGCTGAGAAACCGACTCCTAACCGGCGGCCGTTCGACCCCTCGATACCTGAACCGGACCGCCGGTGGTCGATTCCGGTTCGCCGGCCCACACGAACCGACGACGTTCACGGAACTCGGGCCGCGACCGGCGTCCGATTAGAATTATCCGACCTGCGACTTCATATCCGGAAATAATCCGTGATTTCCCCCCGTTACTAACGTTAAAATTAAGTAGGGTAAGAGCCTTTGTGCGCGTATGGAAACTGGATCGAATTTACTCGACCGAGAGATAGCTGAAATCCTCCGGGCGGTTATCGATGACGCTCCGGAGTCGCTGCTCGTAATTAATCCGTCTGCGGACGCGATCGAGGATCTCGTCTCCGTCGCCACCGACTACGACGGCGAGCTCCCGACGCTTCGACTCCTCGCCGAGGAAGGTAGCCTCAAGGACGTGATGGACGACTTCATCGTCGCGAGCAACGCCGCCGACCTCATCGACGAGGGCGCGCTGTCGCTTCGGACCAGCGACGAAGTGCCGAGCAACTCCCTGCTCGTCACCGACGAGGTCGTCGTCGCGCTGGTGACGGCCGACGACCACGTCGGCGGCCTCACCGCGACCGACGAGGCGTTCGTCGGCGACGCGTTCGATTCGTACACCGACGAGTGGGACGCCGCCGACGAGTTCTCGCTTCGCACGCCCCCGATCACCCGGGTGCGAGAGACCCTCGGCGAGGAGATCAGCCCCGACGCCCAGGAGGACTTCGACGCGGTGCTCTCCTCGATGGAGACGGCCCGCGGGGACGGCGACGGCCTCGACGAAGTCACGATCAGCCTCCTCGTCGCGGCGAAAAACGAGGCCCTGCTGTACGACATCAGCAAGTGGGGCGAGGACGTCGGCATCGCGAGCAAGGCCACCTTCTCGCGCACCAAAACGAAGCTCGAAGACATGGGGCTCATCGGCACCGAGAAGGTCCCCATCGACGTGGGACGCCCGCGTCTCCGTCTCAAGCTCGCGAACGACGACCTCCGCGACGCCGACACCGACCAGCTCGCGGGCGTCGCCCAGAGCCTGCTTCACTGACGCCGCCCGAGCACGGAGGCGCTTCGCTCTCGGTTCGGTTTTTCTCGCGTCACCTCCGAGCGATAGCACCGGTCTTTTCGGTCCCCGGGTCCGTCCGTCGACCCATGAGCACACCGACCGTCGGAATCGCGGGCGCCGGTCGCGCGGTCGAGGCCGTTCGCGCGGCGATCGACGGGGCCGAAATCGTCGCGCTCGACCCCGAACAGCTCGGCCGCGCCGACTTCGGCGTGGTCGTCGACGACGCCGGCGCCCCCGCGTTTTCGCGGGCGAACCGCGCGGCCCGGGCGGGCGAGACGCCGTGGCTCGCCGTCGAGCTGGGCGGTGTCGGCGGTCGGCCGATATCGGCCGTCGACGCCGCGGTTTCGGGGTTCACAGTCCGGACGGCCTGTTACGAGTGCCTCGAAGCGCGCGTGGCGGCGAACGCCGACGACGGAGACGCCGAGTCGGGCGCCGGGACCGCGCCGGCCACCGCCCGGTTTGCGGGCGCGCTCGCCGGCCGAGAGGCGGCGAGGCTCCTCGACGGCGAGGACTCGGCGGTCCTCGGCGGCGTCCTCGAAGTCCCCCACGCCGAGCGGCGCCTGCTTCCGGTTCCGGGCTGTTCGATCTGTGGCGCCGACCCGGAGGTCGAGCCCGGGCTGGATCGCGAGTTCGTCGACGCGACCCTCGAGGCGTCGCTGACACGCGCCGAACTGGCGGTCGACGACCGGGTCGGCATCGTCTCGACGCTCGGCGAGGCCGAGTCGTTCCCCGCGCCGTACTACCTGGCGACCCTCGCGGACACGACCGGTTTCAGCGACGCGCGATCGGCCGAGCAGGCCGCCGGGGTCGCCGTCGACTGGAACGAGGCGCTGATGAAGGCGCTCGGCGAGGCGCTCGAACGGTACGCCGCGGGCGTCTACCGCGAGTCGTCGTTCCGGATCGCCCGGTCGGTCGACCTCGACGCGCCGGTTCCGCCCGCGGCGTTCGTCCGCCCCGACGGGTGGACCGACCCCGGCCCGGACGACGAACTCGCGTGGGTCGACGGCGAGGACCTGCAGACCGGCGACCCGGTCGCGCTCCCCGCCGAGTTCGTCCACTTCCCGCCCCCGGACGTCCGCCACAGGCCCTCGATCACGACCGGGCTCGGGCTCGGCAACTCCGGGGTCGAGGCGACGCTGTCCGGGCTCTACGAGGCGATCGAGCGCGACGCGACCATGCTGGCGTGGTACTCGACGTTCGAACCGCTCGGGCTCGCGGTCGACACCGAACGGTTCGACGCGCTCGCGAAGCGCGCCCGGGCCGAGGGCCTCGACGTGACGCCCCTGCTGGTCACCCAAAACGTCGACGTGCCGGTGGTCGCGGTCGCGGTCCACCGCGAGGGGGCGTGGCCCCGGTTCGCGGTCGGATCCGACGCCGACCTCGACCCGGACGCGGCCGCGGCGTCGGCGCTGGCCGAGGCGCTCCAAAACTGGATGGAACTGCGCTCGATGGGCGAGGCCGACGCCGCCGACGAGGACGGCGCGATCGGCCGGTACGCCGACTTCCCCGAGGCCGCCCGCGAGTTCGTCCGGACCGAGACGACCGTCCCGAGCGCCAGCGTCGGCCCCGCGGACCCGCCCGAGGGCCTCGCCGAACTCGACGCCGTCCTCGACAGGCTCGCGGACGCCGACCTGTCGGCCTACGCCGCGTCAACGACCACACGGGACGTCGAGCGACTGGACTTCGAGGCGGTGCGAACGCTCGTTCCGGAGGCCCAGCCGCTTTTCACCGGCGAGTCGTTCTTCGGCGAGCGCGCCCGCGAGGTGCCCGCGGCGCTCGGGTTCGAGTTCCGACCCGACCGCCCGTTCCACCCGTACCCCTGAGCAAGTCGACTCCGGACGTCGGGGAGTTTTATCGTCCCGCCCGTTGTGGCTGGTAGCGTATGGCACGGATCGTTCTGCGCCGGCCGCCGAAGGGGGACCGATGACGACCGAGTTCGACCTCGGCTGTGTCCAGTGCGACGAGTCGCTCGCCAGACGGACGGTAGCGGCCCAGCGGCTCGGATTCGGGGGCGAGACGGAAATCGAGGTGGCGGAGTGTCCCAGTTGCGGCGGGCGCTACTTCCCGGAGGCCGCGCTCAGACGCCTGGAACCTTAGATGCCGAACGTCGCCCGGAGCATGTCCCGGCTCCCGGGGCCGAGCCCGACCGCGACGATGGCGATGAGTAGCAAGATCGCGTAGCGCGGGCTCTCCTCGAAGATGCGCTCGTCGAACACCCAGATGACGAACACCGCGGCGATCAGCTTCACGATCAGGAACGGCCACGCGGTTCCGATGACCTGCTGGACCGCCTCGGGGAACTGCTCGCCGACGCCGATCAGCGCGCGGTTGACGGGGTGTTTGGGGACCAGATCGGCGGGCAGGCCGAGTTCGCGCGCCCAGTCGATCCCGACCACGTTCGCCACGCCGTCGACGGTGTGGGCCCAGAGGACCACGATGCCCATGTTCCGGGTGCCGCGGTTGATCTGGGGGGCGTAGCGCTCGATCGCCCACCAGACGCCGGCGGTCAAAAGCGTCGCCGCGACCACGACGACGGCCGTGATCTGGGGGTAGAACTGGACGTAGTCGGTCGTGAACGCGAGGAAGGTGAGATAGCCGAGAATGACCGCGAGCAGTGCGGTGCCGACGCCCGCGAGCGGATAGCGGTAGTTCGCGTCGCCGCCGGTCAGCCGGACGCTGGCGACGAGCGCGACCAGCGTGATCGCGAACATCGTGAAGTAGATCACGGGGCTGATGATGAGCGTGTTCCACGGGAACGCGATCGCGATGTCGACGCCCTCGGGCACGGCGTCGAACGCGTCCTCGACCACGCGTAGCGCGCCGCCGACCAGCATGTAGGGGAACAGCGCGTAGAACAGCTCGCGGTCCCGGCCGACGTCGAGTCGGCGCAGCAGAAACACCACGCCGATCAACGCGACCAGCAGCGTCACCGCGTAGCCGATCTCGGAGACGATCGTGTAGCCGGGGTACGCGACCGGTTCGGCCGCGGCCGCACACGACGCGGCGTCGGAGAGGTACGTCGTCGATCCGTCGGCGTAGACCGCACACGCCGCGCTCTGTGCGTCCGCCAGCACCGGCCCCCAGAAGTAGTGCCAGACGAACCCGTAGTAGACCCGCTCGGGAAACGCGATCGACCCGCCGATCAGCGCGACCAGCAGGGCCGCGACCGCGCCGACCCAGAGCCGCTCGGAATCAAGCTCTTCGATAGCGGTGACCATGGGTTAGGTGGCGTATCGGGGCGGTTTTACGGTTCCGGTATCGGCCGTCGGATCACTCGACGCCGTCGACCGGGAGCTCCTCGGCCTCGTAGGGGGTCCCGAGGATCACCATCGTCTGCGAGCGGGCGAACCCCTCCATCTGGGCGACGTTGTCGAACATGAGCCGGCGGAGTTCGTCGGCGTCCTCGGCGTAGACGCGCATCAGAACGTCCCACGATCCGGTGGTGAGGTGGACCTCCTGGACGCCAGGAATGTCTTCGAGTCGCTCCAGGGTCTCTTGCTCTTGGCCCTGCTCGACCTGAAGCCCGACGATCGACGAGATGCCGTAGTCGAGCGCCTTCGGGTCGACCTTCGCGTGGTACCCCTCGATGACCCCCGCTTCCTCCATTCGGTTGACCCGATCGTGAACCGTCGCGCTCGACATGTCGATCCGGCGCGCGATCTCGCTGAACGGCGTTCTCGCGTTCTCCTGCAGCGCTTCCAGTATCGCACGATCGGTGTCGTCGAGTTCCATACGTAGTATCTGATTCTTTCAGACTAAATATCCTTAGATTCAGGCCGCGGTCTCGAGCGATTCCTTATGGGACGTTTCGGGCGGCCGCGAGCAGTTCCTCGTGGGCTTCACCGTTCGAAGCCACCAGCCCCTCGCTGTCGTGTCGCCACGGCTCGCCGTCGAGGTCGGTGACGACCCCGCCGGCCTGCCGGATCATGTAGACGCCGGCCACCGTGTCCCACGGGTTCGGGACGACGTTCGTGATCGCGCCTTCGAGCCCGCCAGTGGCGACCATCCCGAGGGTGAGTTGGGCACACCCCAGCCGGCGCATGTCGGCGAACCGCTCGACGATCTCCCGGCAGACGGCGGCGTACTCGTCGCGGCGGTCGAAGTCCCACCAGATCGTGGGCGCGACCGCGAACGTCTCGGGGTCGGTCTTGTCGCTGACCGACGCGGGCTCGCCGTTGCGCCGCGTCCCGTCGGGGCCCGCGAGGTAGGTGTCGCCGAGCGCCGGCGAGACGTTGGCGGCCGCGACCGGTTCGCCGTCCCGGACCGCCGCGACGCTGGTCGTCCAGAGGGGCGTCGACCGCACGAAGTTGTTCGTGCCGTCGATCGGGTCGATGATCCAGACGTCGCCGGCCTCGGGCACCGCTTTGAGTTCGTCTTCCTCCTCGCCGACGACGGCGTCGTCGGGGTACTCCTCGCGGATGACCTCGATGACCCGTCGCTGGGCGGCCCGGTCGGCCTCGGTGACCACGTCGGTCTTGCCCGACTTGATCTCGACGTCGATGTCGTCGCGGAACCCCTCGGCGGCGACCTCGCTGCCCGCTCGCGCCGCGCGCTCGGCGACCGCGAGTCGGGGGTCGGTCTGGGCGTCGCTCATGTGCCAGCGGTAGAGCGTGTCGGGAAAAGCGTTGTCGGTTCGAAATACCGGGCGGTCCGACGTCCCGGAGCCCCGTCGTATCGCCGCCCCGCGACGGCGTCTCACCGATCGCGTTCGAGTTCGCGGTCGATCGCGTCCCGGGTCGGGTCCTCGACGGTCGCGAGCGGATCGGCACACACCTCACAGAGGACCGTCCGCGTCGTCGAGAGCCGCACCAGCGGGACGCCCAGAAAGACGACCTCTCGATGCGTGATGCGGCGCTCGCCCGGCCCCTCCCAGTCGGTGCAGGAATCACAGGGAGTCTCTTCGGAGAGCCGAATCGGTGTCGACTCGGTCCGCTCGACCACGCCCGAGGCGATCCGCGGGTAGGGCGACGACGTCCCGGTCGCGATCCGGACGCCCACGTATCCGAGCCCGAGGAGAGCCGCGAGGAGGAGCGGTACCAACAGAAAGCCCGAGACGCGGGCCATCGCCGCTAACAGCGCGAACGCGACGGCGGTGACCAGCGCGAACGTAAGGTATCGTCGCATCTCGAAGCTCCCGTGTTCGTCTGTCCGTCAGCTTTCGCTCTGGTTCCCGGACCTGGCGTCGTCGGTCACGTCGCGCGTGAGAGTGACCCCGCCCTCGGCCGGGACGTAGATCGTGTTGTTGTTCTCGCGGAGCGCCTCGATATACCGGAGATCGAGCACTTCGGGGTTCTCCCGGAGCGCCTCGCCCTTGATCCGAATCTGTTCGGACTCGGCCTCGGCCTCGATGACCTGACGCTCTTTGTTCTTCTCGGCGACCTCGATCTCGTACTCTGCTTCCTCGATCTTCTGCTGTTTGACCTTCTTCTGTTCGATGGATTTGGCGTACTCGTCGGGGAGTCGGACGTTCCGGATCTGGACGCTCTCGATGACGATACCGCCGCCACCGGTCTCGTTCTTGAGCGCCCGTTCGACCGCGATTTTGAGCCGCGTCTGCCCTTCGCCGGTGTAGATGTCGGTCACGTCGATGTTCCCGCCTTCGGTGCGCAGGACCGACCGGACCGTCGGGCGGATGAGCCGCGTTTCGGCGGTCGGGAGGTCCCGATACTCCTCGTGGAACCGCGGCGCGTCGCGGGGCGTGACCCGGTAGCGGACGGTCACGTCAATATCGACGTGCAGGCCGTCCTGCGTGAGGACGCGCACCGAGTCGTCCTGAGCCGCGTTAGCTCCTTCGCCGCTCTGGTGGCTCATCGTATAGGTCTGAGGTCGGGTGGGGACGCTGACGACGCCCTCGACGAGGGGCGTGATGAAGTGCCAGCCGGGTTCGAGGATGTCGCCCGTCACCGCGCCCTGATTCTTGACGACCTTCACTTCGCCTTCGTCTACGCCTTCGAACGCCATCACGCCGCCGATAAGCGAGACGATAAGCACTAGTACGAGACCGATTACCGTGGCGGACTGAGCGAGTCCGCCGGTGTCGATTGGAGGGTCACTGCTCATCTTCGTGTCGGCGTGGGAATCAAACGCATATAATTCTGGCTACTTACCGATATTATCAGGTCTACGTTCGGAGGACGGCGGACGGTCCGACTCGACTCCCGCGGCGGGTCCTGAATACCGGAACGGGGTCGGCCTCCGCGAAAACGACGTCGGGCGACCCAGCCCGACGTCCCCAGACGGCCCACCGAATCGAAACACAGGGGTTAAAACCCGCAAAGCGCGTACGTCGTCGTGCGTGCGAGGGTAGCCAAGCCTGGAAACGGCGGCGGACTCAAGATCCGCTCCCGTAGGGGTCCAAGGGTTCAAATCCCTTCCCTCGCATGTCCGCGCGAAGACAGTGAGCGCGTGACTGCACGACGGAAGGGATTTGAACGCTGTCGGACGTAGTCCGGCTGAAGTTCAAATCCCTTCCCTCGCACTCACACGAGTGCAGAAGACGCCCTCAGGGGGCGCTCTTCCCTCGCAAAACTCGGCCCACGCGGGCCCTCGCAACTTCCTTTCGGCGCCGCTGGGCGAGCGACGGCGTTCTCACTCGAACAGAGTGGCCGGCTCGGCGTCCCGGGCGTCGAACGCCTCGGCGATCGCCGGAATCCGGTCCCGAAGCTCGCCGGGGGCGTGCGAATCGGAGCCGGCGACGAACGCCACGCCGCGCTCCCGGAGCGTCTCCCGGAACCCCGGTTCGGGGTGGAACGCGCCGTAGTCGTCGAGCACTCGCCCGGCGTTCAGCTCCGGGACGGTCCGGGAGCGCTCGAACGCGTCGGCGACCATCGTGCGGTGGTCGTCGGTCGTGTACCCGCGGAGCTCCGGCGTCCGCTCGATCAGATCGACGTGGGCGGCGATCTCGAACAGCTCCGAGTCGATCAGGTCGACGAGTCGGTGGTAGTAGTCGTCGACCACCGCGCGGCGCTCGGCCCGCGACTTGTCCTCGAACGGCCGACTGCGCTGGACGTTTGCGTCGCCGACCCGGTGGACGCTACCGATCGCGTAGTCGAAGCCCGCTTCGTCGAGGAAGGTCGCAATATCGTCCTCGTCGCGGGGCGCGTAGTCGAGTTCGACGGCGTCGTAGACGTCGAGGTCGGCTCGCTCGCGGAGCAGTTCGATGCCCTCGCGCCGGAGCGGGTAGGTCCGATCGAGGTTGAAGCCGTACTCGCGTTTCGCGCGGATCAGCCGGTCGCGCTCGGCGACGTTGCAGTGGTCGGCGAACCCGACCGCCGAGAGGCCGGCGTCGGCCGCGGCCGCGACCATCAGGGGCATGCCCGAGCCGTCGGAGTAGTTCGAGTGGACGTGGTAGTCGTGGATGACCGACACGCTCGCCCCTTCGAACGGGAGGAACGTAGCTATTCGGGACGAGCCGGGACCGAGAACTCAGGCGTCGGCCGCCGAGACCGAGACGTCACCCGCGGCGTCGACGATGACTTCGTAGTCGTTGTAGGAGAAGACGACACGACCGCCGGACGGCGCCGGTCGGGGAGCGAACAGTCGATCGAGCGCGTCGGGGTCGACGACCTCGTAGAGCGGCGGCGAGAGCTCCGTCGGCGCGACCCCCTCGGCCTCTGCGACCGCCTCGACGACGCACTGGCTGACGCTGTCGTCGCTGTCGAGTGGTGCGCGTGCTGCTTGCATTGTCCGAGGGGTACAGAACGGGCGTCCTAAAACGTATCGGAGAGTGAAACCGAGCCAACCACTCTCGCCGCGAGTCCCGGCGTCGGCCGTCGTACCTCGCTTCGCAGGCGTCGACAGTCGGGGGTCACTGCGTCTGAGTTCGTTCGAGTCGAAAACGGAACCCCCGCGTCAGTGTCCGGACGTGGCGTGCAGGCCGACGATGCCGACGACGATGACGCCGACGAAGCCGAGCCGGACCGGGTCGGCCGACTCCTCGAACAGCACGATCCCCAGAATCGCGGTCCCCACCGCGCCGATGCCGGTCCAGACCGCGTACGCCGTCCCGACCGGGAGCGTCTCGACCGCGCGGGCGAGCAGTCCCATACTGATCGCGAGCGCGAGCAGAGTCGCGACCGACGCCCGGAGGTTCGTGAACCCCTCCGAGTAGGTCAGCCCGACCGCCCACGCCACTTCGAACAGTCCCGCCACGACCAGCGTGGTCCACGACATACCGCCGTCTCGGGCCGGCCCGGGCGTATAGTTTGCTCTTCGAGACGGCCCGGCCCCTCGCCCGACGCCGGCTCCCCGCCTCGGAGCCCCGAACGGGTCGCTCGGAGTCCGACGACGGTATCCGGCTCCGACGCGTACGCCGACTATGGACGACCACACCCGCGATCGGACGGTCGGCCCGCCCGCCGGCGAACCGTCGGGGTGGCGCCCCGACGAGCGCCGGTGGGAGCACGGCACGCTCCGCCGGGCGACGATACACGGCGTTCGGCTGTTCAACGCCGGCGCGTTCCACGAGGCCCACGACTGCTTCGAGGACGAGTGGTACAACTACGGGACGGGCGCGCCCGAATCGCAGTTCTGCCACGGGATGGTCCAGATCGCGGCGGGGGCGTACAAGCACTTCGACTTCGAGGACGACGCCGGCATGCGGTCGCTGTTCGAGACCGCCCTGCAGTACCTCCACGGCGTGCCCTCGGACTTCTACGGCGTGGACGTGACCGACGTGCGAGCGACGGCGACGAACGCGCTCGACGATCCCGCCGCGCTGGAGGGGTGGGCGATTCGCCTCGACGGCGATCGCCCCGAAGCCGGCCCCACGGACTTCGAGTACGCCGAGGCGCTCGACTGATCGCGCCGGGCGAGGCGGCCGCGCGGTCGGGCCAGACCGCGCGAGCGGTTCCGCGACCGGACCGCTTTAGCCGGTCCCAGACCTTCGCCGGAGTAGATGGGTCTGTATCGCGTCGTGTCGCTGGTCTTCGTCTGGCAGTTGGCGGCCAGCGTCTGTTACTACGCCGTGTTCGCGGCGACGCCGTTCTTCCGCGATCGGTTCGGGCTCTCGGGGACCGAAGTCGGTCTGGTGGTCACGTCGCTGACCCTCGGCTACGCGGCGTTTCTGCTCCCGTTGGGGGCCATCACCGACCGGTACGGCGAGCGCCGGACGCTCACCGCCGGCCTGCTCGGGCTCTCGACGGGCGCGATCCTCGTCACCGGATCGTGGTCGTACCCGACCCTGCTGGTCAGCACCTTCCTGCTCGGGTCGCTGTACGGCACCGCGATGCCCGGGACGAACAAGGCGATCTTCGACACCACGCCGCCCGGCCGCCAGAACCTCGCGGTCGGGATCAAGCAGGTCGGCGTCACCGCCGGGAGCGGCGCGAGCGCGCTACTGGTCACCGGCATCGCGGGCGTCCTGTACTGGGAGGCGGGCTTCTACGTCGCGGCGGCCGGCGGGCTGGCGGTCGCGGCGGCCTTCTGGGCGGTCTACCGGGGCTCCGGGGGCGCCGGCGAGGCGAGCTACCCCGACTTCCGGCGGCTCGCGTCGAATCGGCCCTACCGGGCGCTCGCCGGCGCCGGCGTCTGTCTGGGCGCCGGGCTGTTCACCACCACCGGGTACACGATCATCTACGTCGAGGAGTCGGTCGGCGCGTCGGTCGCCTTCGGCGGGCTCGTGCTCGCGGCGGTGCAGGTCTCGGGGAGCGTCGGCCGGGTCGTCACCGGCTGGCTGAGCGACGCGTTGCCGGGCGACCCCCGCAGGCGTATCGGCGCGGTCCTGCTCGTCCAGTCGCTTCTGAGCGCGGCCTCGTTCGTCGGCGTCGCGGTCGTCGACCGGCGACTCCTCGCGGCCGGCGCGTTCGTCGTCCTCGGCTGTTTCATCCTCGGATGTACCGGCGTCTACTACTCCTGTCTGGCGACGCTGGTCTCGGCCGACGAGATGGGCGGCGCGACCGCGGGCGGCCAGCTCGCGCTCACGAGCGGCGCGCTGTTCGCGCCGCCGGCGTTCGGCTACCTCGCCGACGCGGTGGGCTATCGGACGAGCTGGCTCATGCTCGCGGCGCTGGCGCTGGTCGCGGCGGGGTTCGTCGCCCGCGTCATCGCGACCGAGCCCCCGAGCGACGTCACCCCGGCCGCGGAGTGAGCCGGCTCACTCCAGGTCCTCGGGCTGGGTGCCGACGCCCTCGGGCCAGCCGGTGGGCCGGGCGGGCGAGGGCTCGACGTGGTCGCGTTTGAGCACCATCGGGGTCCGCTCCAGCGAGAGCACCAGCTCGTCGTCCTGATTGTACGCCCGGAGCTCGGTGGTGACGATGCCGACGTGGTCCCGCGAGTCGCTCTCGCGCTTGTCGAGCACCTCGCTCTCGGCGAAGATGGTGTCGCCGTGGTAGACAGGGGCGTGGTGGCGAACCTCGTCGTAGCCGAGGTTCGCGGTCGCGTTCGCCGACACGTCGACGACGCTCATCCCGACCGCCAGTGCGATGACGAACGTGCCGTCGACCAGGCGCTCGCCGAACTCGGTGTCGGCGGCGTACGCCTCGTTGAAGTGCATCGGGTTGACGTTCATCGTCAGGTTGGTGAACCAGACGTTGTCGGTCTCGGTCACCGTCCGCCCGTACGGGTGTTTGTACACGTCGCCGACCGCGAAGTCCTCGTAGTAGCGGCCCTGCCAGCCGGCGACGAGCCGCCTGTCGTCGGTCGGGGCGCCGTCGCCCTCGGAGGTGTCGTCTTCGGCCATGCGTGCGAGCCGACGCGACAGCGACACTTAGTACCACGCGGCCGCCAACGGTCTCCTCGCGGAAGTGTGAGCCACGTCGGTGTCGGTCGATCGCGCGAGCTCCGACGGCGTCGATCCCGCCGATCGAGCCGGTCGGGCGAAATCGACACCTTATACATCTCGGCCGAACACGGTTCGAACGTAGGGGACCGCCCCGTCCAAACGGAGGGATCTACGTGACGACGATCGAACGCAGATACGACATGCTCGCCGACGCCGGCCCGCGGGGCGCCGAGCCCGACGCCCCGACCGACGCGGTCTTCGACGCGGTCGCGGACGCCCGCTGTCGAAGCCTCCTCGACCACCTCGCCGAGCGCGCGGACGGCGAGAGAATCGAGACCGCCGTCGCGGACCTCGCCGACGAGGTCGACGTCGACTGCCTCCACCACGCGGTCCTGCCGAAACTCGACGACGCCGGCTTCCTCGACTACGACGCCGAGAGCCGGACGGTCAGCTACCGGTCCGAGCCCCGCCTCGAAGCCGTCCTCGCGGCGACCGACGATCTCGACGAACTCGCCGAGGTCGGCCTCGACGCGCTGTTGGACGCTCTCGGTGACTTCCGTCGGCGGTGTGTCCTCGCGGCGCTACTCTCACACGCCGACCTCCCGCTTGCGGACCTCGCCGACGAGGTGACCGTCGAGGAGCGGGGCCGGCCGCTCTCGTCGGTCGACGCCCAGACCGTGTTGGAGGTGTACCTCTCGCTGTACCACACCCACGTCCCGAAGCTCTCGGACGCGGGGCTGGTCGCGTACGACCAACAGCGAGACCTCGTGGCGCTGACCGACGCGGGCCGCGAACTCGAACCCGCGGTCCGGTCGCTGTGTTCCTCGATCGAGTAGCGGTTCCGAAACGCTCAAACGCCGAACCGCCCTTTGTTCCGGGAGATGCGAATCGAGCAGCTAGGCGAGGGCACGCCGGAGGTGGCGGTCGTCGCCGCGATCCACGGCGACGAGCCCTGCGGCGTCCACGCCGTCGAGCGCCTGTTGGCCGACGACCCCGAGACCGAGCGCCCCGTGAAGTTCATCGTGGCGAACGAACTCGCACTCGAACGAGAGGTCCGGTACGTCGACGAGGACCTCAACCGCGCGTTCCCCGGCGACCCGGACGCAGACACCCACGAAGGCCGGCTCGCGACCGACCTCGCCCGCGAGGTCCGCGACTGCACTACGCTCGCGCTCCACTCCACCCAGTCGTACGGCGAGCCGTTCGCGGTGACCGACGAGGTCGGGGCGGTCGCCCGAACGGTCTGTCCCCACCTGCCGATCTCGGAGCTCGTCGACACCCAGAACGATACCGACGGCCGGCTCATCGAGTACCCACACACCGTCGAGGTCGAGTGCGGCTATCAGGGCTCGACCGAGGCCGCCGAGAACGCGGTCGAGCTGACCCGCGGGTTCCTGCGGGCGACCGGCGTCCTCCCGGCGGGCGAGTCGCTCCCGGACGAGGGGGCCGACCCCGTCGAGGTGTTCCGACTCGACAGCCGGATTTCCAAGTCACCGGCCACGGAGTACGAGGTGTTCGCCGAGAACTTCGAGCGCGTCGAGGGCGGCGAGGCGTTCGCGGCCGCCGACGACCGCCGGCTCGTCGCCGACGAGCCGTTCTACCCCATCCTGCTGTCGGCGTACGGCTACGAGGACATCTTCGGCTACCGGAGCGACCGGATCGGCGTTCTGGAGGGGTAGTCGCCGGCGGCGTTTCGATCCGGAGCGCCACGGCTGTGCAGGCGTCGAAACCGCGGGAAGAAAGGGGTCGTTACTCCTCGGGTTCCTGCTCGTCGTCGTCGCCGCCGCCGAGCAGTTCGAGCTCCGCGAGGTACTCCTCGGCCTCGTCGTTCGAGAGCTCGATGAACGACTCGCTCTCGACGTCTACGGTGGCGACGCCGACGCCCTCGGGGCTGAGTTCGCCGTCGTTGACCGAGCCAAGCGCGCGGAGCGCGAGCTCGATGCCGCCGTCGAGGTCCATCGACTCGGTGTAGTTCTCTTCGAGGTAGTCCTGAAGCTCGCCGCGGTCGGCGCCGACCGCCAGCGCCTTCCACTCGTAGGGAGTCCCCGACGGGTCGGTCTCGTAGAGGCGGGGCTCGCCGTCCTCGATGCCGCCGATGATGAGCGCGACGCCGAACGGGCGCGCGCCGCCGACCTGCGTGTACTGCTGGATGTGGTCGGTGACCTCCTTCGTCAGCGTCTCGACCCCGATGGGCTCGCCGTAGCGCAGGCGGTTGACCTGGGCCTGCTGGCGGGCGAAGTCGATGAGCTGGCGGGCGTCGGCGACGTGGCCCGCCGAGGCGATGCCGATGTGGTTGTCGGCC
Source organism: Halorussus marinus (assembly GCF_004521895.1). NCBI lineage: Archaea > Methanobacteriati > Methanobacteriota > Halobacteria > Halobacteriales > Haladaptataceae > Halorussus > Halorussus marinus. The sequence continues at coordinate 76,602 of NZ_SBIR01000011.1, read as the reverse complement.
TTGTGAATCTTCTCGACGCTGGTCCGCTCCATGAGTTCCGAGCGGATGCGCTTGTCCACGGCCAGCACGACGCCGTCGTCAGTTCGGACGCCGATGCTCGCCGTGCCGCGTTTGACGGCCTCGCGGGCATATTCGACCTGATAGAGCCGTCCGTCCGGGGAAAAGATGGTGATCCCACGGTCGTAGGCCTGCTGTTGGGCTTGTCCCTGCATAGTATCACTCGAAATCGAGTTCCGTCGCGCCCGCGAACGCGCCGTCGGTCCGCACGTCGAGGCGGTCGCCTCGGACGACTGCGGAGCGTCGAGCGTCCTCGAACACGACTTTTCTCTCGTCACGAAATTGGCCGTCTCGCCGTAAATACTTTTCTTCACAGGCACGTACCGTACCGCTTATACCGACGACGCGCACCCCGACCGGGTCGCCGTTAACCCCGTCGATGCAGGCAAGCACCGCCCGTGCCGGCTCCGAGTGGCCCCGTCGGGCTCTGACGATGGCCTCCCCGGTCCCGTCGGCGAAGTCAAATCGGAGGACTTTCAGGTCGGCGTCGGCGCTGGCGGCGTCGCCCACAAGGTTCTGGGCGGCGAACCAGACCGACCGCTGGAAGTCGCGGCGGTCGAAGTCGGCGTCGGGCCAGGCGTCGAGCCGGACCGCGAGGTAGCGCCACCGCGGCCGGAGGTGCTTCGGGAGGTGTTTCACGGGTACTCGTCGACGCTTGGGTCGGCGTCGGCTTGAAAGGTCGGTTGTTCGATCGACGGTCCGGGCGGGCTCGCGGCCGCGTCGCACGACCGTCTGACGAACGTATATGTGCCTCCCGGGTGCACTCTCGGGAAGATGACACTGGACCACCTCGACATGGAGGAGGTCGCGATCGAACTCGAGGAGACCGAAATCGAGGCGCTCGACGACCTCGCGTTCGCCGACTACCGCGACAGCCGCGAGGCGGCGGTCCGGGACCTGCTCGACGAGTGGCTGAAGGACCGCGAGGAGTGAATCCGACGCCGAGCGCCCGTTCGAAGGCCGGTTCGGCACGCCGGCGCTCGCGCGTCGTATCTGGGTTCAGAGAGGAACACAATTAAGTCGTTTTCCTGTCACCACTCGCTCGTACACCGATGAGTGACGGATTCGGACTGGCGACGGAGACGGCCGCACCGACAGCGAACCGACGCAGAGACCCCAACGCGGGTGCGCCTCGATGATCGGCGCGCGACGGCTCGCGACGCTGGTCGCGGTGGTCGGACTGGTCGCGATCGCGGGCGCAGGCGCGTCGGGCGCCGGAACCGCCCAAGACGCGAACGCGACGATCCAGACCGACTACTTCGCCATCAGCTACGAGGACGGGAACCGCGACGACGCCGAGGCGGTCGCCGAGTACGCCGACGCCTACTACGAGGTGCTGTTCCAGCGGTTCGGCGTCGAACCGGTCGACGAGAAGGTGCCGGTCCGGGTCGTCGACGACGTGGACTGCGAGTTGGGAGACGCCGAGGGCTGTTACAAGAGCGGGATCAAGGCGACTATCTACGTCACCGACGACGACCGGTCGGTGTTCTACCACGAGTTGGCCCACCGGTTCCAGGCCAAATCGATGGAGGGAGCCACCTGGATAAACCCGCCGGGAGCCCTCGACAAACACGAGGTGTTCGTCGAGGGCACCGCCCGCTACCTCGGCGCGTCGCCCGAGGAGATAGCCGAGCGCGCGTCGTTCCGCGCCGAAGACGTTCCGATGACGACCAAGAAGGCGACGTTCGACGAGTACGACGACCTCGCGCTGTTCGCGGAGTTCGTGCTCCACGAGTACGGTCGAGAGGGGTTCGACGTGCTGTACACCGCCTCCGACCCCCGCGAGGTCGCTAGCCTGTCCGACGGCGACTACCCCGAACTCATCGAGGAGTTCTACGATCAGCTCCCCGAACAGCAGTCCCGAATGGAGGACGGCGGAGCCCCGCTGGTCGGGTTCACCTACGACCCGTTCCTGCCAGAGCCCGGCCAAGAGGTCACGTTCGACGCGCGGACGCCCGCCGCGATAGAGGAGTTGGGCCGGTCGTGGTACGACGGCGAGGCCGACTCGTACGAGTGGGACTTCGACGGCGACGGTCAGATCGAGGCGACCGGGCCGACCGTCACCCGGACCGTCGACGATCCCGCGAACGCGACGGTCACGCTGTACGTCACGGTCGACGGCGAGCGACGCCGGGCCGAACAGGATCTACTCGACGCCAGCATGGGTCTCGATCGGACCGCGCGCGAATCCGTCTTCGACGTGTCCGACGTGGAGCGCGGGGCGGGACTCACCTACCCCGCCGACCGCGACGCCGACCATCGCGCGTTTGCTGGCGCGACGGTGTCGCTGAACCTGACCGTTCACAACCGCGGGATCGCGGGGACCGAGACCGTCGACGTGCGCTTCGCGGACCGGCAAGTCAGCTCACAGCGCCTCGCCCTCGACGCCGGCGAGACCCGCCAGATCTCTCTCGACCACGCGATCCCGGCCGATCTGGAACCCGGCGCCTACGACTACGAGATCGCGTTCGGCAATCGGACCCAGACCCAAACCGTGTACGTCCGAGAGCCGGAGGTCTCGCTGGAGGTGGATTCGGTCTCGGTGCCGAACGGGACCGAGGGCTGGATCGAGAACGAGCTGGTCAAGCCGGGCAAGCGAGTGTCGGTCCGCGCGGAGATCAGCGCCGGCGGGGAGAACCTGAACCTCACCCGGACGGTCGCGCTTCGGGTCGACGATCGGACGGTCGCCAGTCGAACCGTGACCGTCGGGTCGGGAACGAGCGGCGTCCGGTTCAACTTCACCGCGCCGTCCGAACTCGGAACCTACCGGGTCCGGTCGACGACGCCGTCGAACGACAGCGCCGTCACGATCACCGGGTACGCACCGCGGCTCAAAGTGAAAGAGGAGATCGGAGTCGCGGAGATCGAGATCGAGTCCAAGGCCGGGGCGTGTTCGGCGACCGTCACGTCCGTCTCGATCTCCCGCGTCTACTCGGCGGAGTCCGGGTCGGTAGAGTACGAGAACGTGTCGGCGATCAACCCCGGCGACGACGTGACATGGATCATCAATCTGATGCCCGCCGAGGAGTGTGGCGGCGTGTTCCACCTTCCGTTGAATGTCTCGGGCGAGACGAAGTCCGTCCCCGGGAGCGTCCGGGGTCCGATGGAGGTCTACGTCGACCCGACGTTCTCCTTGGAGGAACCGGGCGAACACGAGGTTCGATCCGGAGACACCGTGCTCGACACCGTGAACGTCACCGCCGAGTCGGCGTCGACCGAGACGACTCGATCCGACGAGAGCGACTCCGACGACGGGGTCGAGTCCGACGAGACGGACGCCGAACGCGACGGGGCGACCCCCGACCAGTCGACCGGCACGCCCGGGTTCGGCGTCGTCGCCGCGGTGGTCGCGCTCGTCGCCGCCGCCGCGCTGGGGAGTCGCCGCGAGCGGTAGCTCACTCGTCGGCGCGCTCGGCCACCAGCACGCCGACCTGATCGTGGACGCGCTCGACCGCGGTCAGCGAGAACCCCGCGTCGGTGAGCGCGTCCGCGAGGTGGCCCACCGTCGAGGGGTCGTCGACCTCGGGGCTGTAGAAGGGCTCGTCGGGGTCGGGCTCGCCGAAGAACATCACGTCGCCGAGCACGAACCTCCGGGGCCCGAGGTCGGCGACGGCCTCGATCGCCTCGCGTTTCTCCTCGTCGCCGAGGTGGTGCATCGCGAAGTTCGAGACCACCACGTCGGCGGCCTCGACGTTTGGCTCCCGGAACCGGCCCTCGGCGAAGTCGACGTTCTCGATTCCGCGCTCGTCGGCCTTCTCGCGGGCGCGCTCCATCATCCCGTCGCTGATGTCCCGAGCGACGACCTCGCCGGCGTCCCCGGCCAGCGCCAGCGCGATGGCGCCGGTGCCGGTGCCCAGATCCGCCACGACGTCGTCCGGTCGCGGGTCGGCGTGCTCGACGACCAGCGAGACGCAGGCGCGGTACTCCTCGGTGTCGTTCTGGCTGTCGTCGTACTCGCCGGCGATCTCGTCGAACCGGGCCGCGTGGGTCTCAATGCTCTTTTTCATACCTGCCGCGTTTGACCCCCGGCGCTATGAAGTCGTCGGAGAGTCGCTCGCGGTTGCGCTCGGCGAGCCGACCCCACTCTTCGAGGCCCGCCCGAATCTGGTCCTCGGAGAACCCGACGGTCTTCCCGACCGCGACGAGTTCGCGGGGCGCCCGGAGCTGGAGGTGGCTCGTCGGGCCCGCGCTGACGACGAACGGCGCGTCGTAGTAGGTCACGATCTCCCGGAGCTTCCGGAGATCCTGTAGAGCCTGCACCCGGCGGCCGCCGTCGGCCCGGAGCACCCGCGAGAGGTCGAACTCCACGCGGACCCCGTGGTCGGCGGCCGCCTTCGCGAGGACATGGTTGAAGTCCCCGCGATCGGCCATCGGGTGGGCGAGCACGTCCACCCGGTCGTGTTCGACCGCGAAGCGGTTGAGCGCGGTCGTCCCGCCGTGGACCGCCAGCACGGTGTGTTTCGGCCGGTAGTTGCCGAGGTGGCCGGCCGCGACCTCGGGGTTGTCCGCCCGGATCTCGACCGCGTCGACCACGTCCACGCCGTACTCACCGGCGACCCGCTCGGGGTCGTAGTCGGCGAGCGCGTCGCTGTGGTTGCACACCACGACGCCGTCGAAGCCGTAGTCGGCGGCGGTGGCCGCGAGGCGCGAGACCGTGCTGTCCCCGTCGGGGTGGGCGTAGACGCCCTCGTAGATCATCCTCTGTCGGTTCGTACTCGGGGGCGGGGCTTGGATGTTGTCTTTCCCCGATCGGGGTCGGGGGTGTCCGACTCGCCGACCGGAACTGCCGACTCTCGGCGGCCCGGTCGCGCGGACCGCTCAGAACTGGTATCGCCGGTCGTCTTTCTGCTGTTGCTGGGGGAACTGATCGGCGCCGGTCATCTCGTCGAAGGTCATCCCCGAGAGGTACTCGTCGTAGGTCGTGTCGTAGGCGCTCCGGAGGTGGAAGTCGAGGTTCCCGGTCTCGACCGCGGTCTGGAACAGCATGTGGACCGCCCGCCGGAGGAGTTCGTCGGTGTCGTCCGGGTCGAACGCGGCGTTCAGCATCGCGAGCTCGTTTCTTGTCTCGCGGTCGAGCGCGACCCCGACCTCGTCGCCGAGGTCAGCGTACTCGCCTTCGAGTTCGTCCTGAAGGTCGTCGAGACTCATGCCCGAAGCGTCGGGCGCCGGCGGGAAACGCCTTTCGACCCGGTCGAACCGTCCGCGAAGGGCGTTCGGACCGAGACGGGCACCACGACTAAGTCCGGCGTGGTCGTTCGGTAGAGTGCTGGATGGCCCCCGAGCTGGCACTCGTCGCCACTGCGGTCGCGCTGCCGTTCGTCGCTTCCGGAGCCACGCCGCTGGTCTACCGGCTCGTCGGAGCCCGGACCGGCTACTTCGGCGCGGCGGTCGCGATCGCGTGTTTCGCGCTCGCTGGGTCGCAACTCGGCCGCCGCGGGGCGGTCGGCGTGCCGTGGGTCCCCTCGATGGACGTCTCGTTGCGGTTCTACGTCGACGGCTGGGCGGTGCTGTTCGCACTGCTCGCGAGCGCCATCGGGGCGCTCGTGTTCGTCTACTCCGCGAGCTACATGGCCGACGAGCACACCCTCGCGCGGTACTACGCGACCCTGCTCGCCTTTATGGGTTCGATCCTCGGGGTCGCGTTCGCGGCCGACCTGCTCGCGGTCTTCCTGTTCTGGGAGCTGACGAGCCTCTGTTCGTTCGTGCTGATCGGCCACCACACCGACGAGGCCGACTCGCGGTACGCCGCCCGGATGGCGATGATCGTGACCGTCGGCGGCGGGCTCTTCTTGCTCGTCGGGATCGCGTTCCTGTCGATCGCGGCGACCGAGGCGCTTGGCGCCCGGTCGTTCGACCTCGCGGCGATGCTCGCGAACGCCGACGCGATGGAGTCGTCGCTCCGGGAACTGGGACTGTTCGTCCCCACCCTCGCGGTCGTCGCCGTCGCCGCCGGCGCCAAATCCGCCCAGGTACCGCTTCACTTCTGGCTCCCGAACGCGATGGCGGCGCCGACGCCGGTCTCGGCGTTCCTCCACTCGGCGACCATGGTGAAGGTCGGCGTCTACTTCGTCGGCCGGCTCCGGCCGCTACTCGGCGGCGACGAGTGGATGGTCCTGTTCGCGACGGTCGGGCTCGCGACGATGACCGCGGGCGCGGCGCTCGCGGTCGTGGCGACCGACATCAAGGAACTGCTCGCCTACTCGACCGCGAGCCACCTCGGGCTGATGGTGGCCGGGTTCGGGTTCCAGTCGGTCTACGGCGCGGAGGCCGGGGCCTTCCACCTTTTCAACCACGCGCTGTTCAAGGCGGCGCTGTTCCTCGTGGCCGGGATCGTGGCCCACGAGGTCGGCACCCGTCGGCTGGCCGGACTGAGCGGGCTCTGGCGGGACCTGCCGGTGACCGCCGCGGTCGCGGGCGTGACCGGACTCAGCATGGCCGGCATCCCGCCGTTCAGCGGCTTCTACTCGAAGGAGCTCCTCTTCGAGGCCGCCTACGAGGCGGCCCACGCCGCGGGCGGGCTCGCGTGGCTCTACCCCGCGGTCGCGGTGTTCGCGAGCGTGCTCACGGTGCTGTACTCGCTTCGCTTGCTCGCCATCTTCGTCGGCGAGCGACCCGGCGCGGTCGCGTCGGTCCATCGGCCGTCGGCCGCGCTGGTGGCGCCGCCGGCCGTGCTCGGGGTCGCGACCGCGGTCGTCAGCGTCGCGCCCCAGCTCGCGGTCGACGCCGTCGTCGAGGCGGCGATCGGCGCGACCGCCGCCGAGAGCCCCGACGTCCACGTCGGCCTCCCGACCCACCTCACTCCGCCGGTCGCCATGTCGGCGGTCACGATCGTCGCCGGCGCGGCCGCCTACCCCGTTCTCGGCCGGCTCCAGCGGGCGATCGGCGCGGTCGTCGGGGCGACGCCGATCGCGCGGCCCAACTGGTGGTACGACCGACTGCTGTCTGGGACCGAGGCCGCCGGCCCGCGGGTGGCCCGCACCGTCCACAACGGACTGCTCCGGACGTACGTCGTGTGGGTCCTCGCGGCCGCGAGCGCGCTCGCGCTGGCGGGCTACGCCGCGACGACGGGGCTGGTCCCCGCGGTCGAGGGAGTCCGGGTCACGCCCGGGATCACGCTCGTGTTGCTCGTGGCGGTCGTCGCCGCGGTCGCGGTGGTCTCGGCGCCCTCCCACGTCGTCGGGGTGCTCGCGCTATCGATACTCGGGTTCATGGTCGCGATCTTCTACATCCTCGCGAGCGCGCCCGACCTCGCGCTGACCCAGCTCGTCGTCGAGACGCTCGTGTTGCTCATCTTCTTGCTCGTGCTCGAACAGCTACCCGCCTTCTACGCCGACACCGACCGGCTGGTCGCCGCCCGCGACGCCGTCCTGTCGGTCGTCGTCGGGGCGACCGCGTTCCTGACAGTGATGCTCGCGAGCCCCGACATCGGGGCCGAGCCGACGGCGATCGCCCGGTTCTACGCCACCGAGGCGGTCCCGGCGGGCGGCGGGACCAACGTCGTCAACGTGATCCTCGTCGACTTCCGGGGGTTCGACACGCTCGGGGAACTGTTCGTGGTCTCGATCGCGGCGATGTCGGTCGTCGTGCTGATCGCGATGCGAAACCGGGGTGAGACGCGGTGACGACGGTGATCATGAAGACGACCGCCCGGATCGTGGTGCCGATCATCCTCGTGCTCGCGATCTCGCTGCTGTTGCAGGGCCACAACCTCCCCGGCGGCGGGTTCATCGCGGGGGTGTTGACCACGGTCGCGTTCGCGCTGGTGTACGTCGCCTACGGGCTCGATTACCTCGACGCCGGCGTGCTCGGTCGGGACGTCGAGCCGGGCCGCGGGATCTTCGAGCACCGGTCGGTGACCGCGTTCCGCCGGACGTTCATCCTGGGGCTGGCGATCGCGGTCGCGAGCGGGCTCGGGGCGCTCGCGTTCGACGAGCCGTTCCTCTCCCAGACGTTCGTGATCGTCGAGTCGATCCCGATCTACCACGAGATCGAGGTCGCGAGCGCGCTCGCGTTCGACCTCGGGGTCTACTGCGTCGTCGTGGGCGTGCTCCTGACGATCCTCTCGGTGGTGGGAGCCGAATGATCGCTACCGCCGACCCCGTCGACGGAGGTGTGGGACCGTGAGCGTCGCGCTCGCGTTCGTCGTCGGCGGGCTGTTCGGGCTCGGGACCTTCCTGTTGCTCCGCCGGGACCTCGTCCGGGTGGTGTGGGGCGTCGCGGTGGTCTCGCAGGCCGCCAACGTCTATCTGATCTCGATGGGCGGGGTCGCCCCGGGCACCCACGACTCGGTGCCGGTGCTGGCGGGCCACGGCGAGCCGGTGCCCGAGACCACCGACCCGCTGGTTCAGGCGCTGGTCCTGACCGCGATCGTCATCAGCTTCGGCACGACCGCGTTCGCGCTCGCGCTGACCTACCGGGCCTACGAGGAAAACGAGACGATGGACGTCCAGGAGTGGCAGTGAGATGACCGACCAGCTCGTCGCCGCGCCGATGCTCGTCGTGTTGACGACGATCGTGGCCCTGCTCGGGCTCCGCCGGTGGCCCCGGGTCCAGCGGTCCGCGAGCGTCGGCGGCGGTTTCGCGTACGCGCTCGCGGTCGGCGCGGTCGCGTGGAGCGTCGTCCTCGCGCCCGACGCGCCCGGCGCGGCGGCCTATCAGGTCGGCGGGTGGGTCGCGCCGTTCGGCGTCACGCTGGTGGTCGACGCCCTGTCGGCGTTCATGCTCGCGATCGCGGCGGCCGTCGGGCTCTCGGCCGCGGTCTTCTCGGTGCTGTACGTCGACCGCGCGAACCAGCGCGTGTTCTACCACGTCCTGTTTCACTGCCTGTTGCTCGGCGTTACCGGGGCGTTTCTCACCGGCGACCTGTTCAATCTCTTCGTCTGGTTCGAGGTGATGTTGCTGGCGAGCTACGTGTTCGTCGCGTTCTACGGCGGGCCCGAACACACCGCGGCGGGGTTCCGGTATCTCGTGCTCAACGTCGTCGGGAGCGCGCTGTTGTTGCTCTCGGTCGGCGGGCTGTACGCGGTCACCGGCACGCTCAACATGGCCGACGTGTCGCGGCGGATGGCCGCCCCGGGCGCCTACGGCGTCGATCCCGCGCCCGCGGTCGGGCTGGCGGCGCTCGCGCTGGTGACGTTCGGACTCAAGGCCGGACTGGTGCCGTTCCAGTTCTGGGTCCCCGGGGCATACCGGTCGGCGCCGCTACCGGTGACCGCGATGCTCGCCGGCGTGACGAAGAAAGTCGGGATGTACGCGATCGTCAGGGTCTACTTCACCGTGTTCGGCGGGGCGACCGTCGGGCCCTCGATCGCGGGCGTCGCCGGCTCGTCGCCGCTGTCGTTTCTCGCGCCGGTGTTGCTGGCGATGGGCATCGCCAGCATCCTCGTCGGCGGGGTCGGCGCCGTCGTCCGGGACACGATCGAGGAGACCCTCGCGTACTCGAGCGTCGCCCAGATCGGGTTCGTCGCGGTCCCGGTCGGGCTCGCGGCCGCCGCGCCGCCGGGGTCGCTCCGCAGGCTCGGGCTCGCGGCCGCGCTGGTGTACGCGCTCCACCACGCGCTTGCCAAGCCGCTGCTCTTTCTCGCGACCGCCGCGATCCGGAGCGCCACCGGCACCAACCGGCTGGCCGACCTCGGCGGGCTCGGCGGGCGCGCGCCGGTCCTGTCGGCGTGTTTCTTCCTCGCGAGCCTCTCGCTCGTCGGAATCCCGCCGCTGACGGGCTTTTTCGGGAAGTTCCTCGTGTTCGACGCCGCGGCTCGGCGGTTCGCGACCGCGCCGGGCCCGCTCGGGGCGATCGTCCTGATCGCCTTACTCGCCGGCGCCGTGCTCACCATCCTCTACACGACGCGGATCTGGACCGCGAGCTTCTGGGGCGAGCGGACCCCCGCGGTCGAGGACGCCGGCGTCGACCCGCGCCAGACCGCGGTGCTCGCGGCGCTCGCGCTCGCGATCGTCGGGGTCGGGATCTGGTTCGATCCGGTCTTCGAGTTCGCGGGCGCGGCCGCCGACGCGGCGCTCGACCGCGAGGGGTACGTCGACCTCGTCGCGCCGACGGGAGGTGAGGACGCGTGATCCGTCGCTGGCTGGTCGCCGGGGTGGCGTTCGGGGTGCTGTGGCTGTTCGTGCGCGGCGTCGAACTCACCGTCGACGCCGTCGTCGGCGAGTTCCTGATCGGGATCGCCGTCGGCCTGCCGGTCGCGTACCTGTTCCGCCGGCTCTACTCCGAGGGGATCGACCTCCGGGCGGCCGTCCAGTCGGTCCCGTACGCGGTCCTGTACGCCATCGTGTTCGTCCGGGAGATCGTCGTCGCCAACTTCGACGTCGCCTACCGGGTGCTCGCGCCCGGGGACCAGATCGAACCGCAGGTGATCTTCGTGCCCCTGCGGGTCGAGACCGACCTCGGCGTGACGACGATCGCAAACAGCATCACCATCACGCCCGGCACGCTCACGCTGGACCACGATCAGGAGGAGAACGCGCTGTACGTCCACGTCATCGACGGCCGAGACGTGGGAGCCATCGTCGACCCGATCCGGACGTGGGAGGACTACGCGCTGGTGATATTCGACGAGGAGCGGTCGCCGGCCGACCCCGCGCCGGCGGTGTCGGTCCACCCGGAGGACCGGAACCCGCCCCGGCCCGCAGACCACCCCGAGGTGCCCGACGAAGGAGGTGGCGACGGTGGCCGCTGAAGCCGGCCTGTTGAACGCGGCCGCCGACGTCGGGCTGGTGGTCGTGAGCGGGCTCTGTGTCCTCTGTAGCTACCGTGCGATCCGCGGCCCGACCGTCCCCGATCGGGTGGTCGCGCTGGACACCATCGCGACGAACGTCGTCGCCATCGCGGTGCTGTTCGCGCTCAAGACCGGCCGGGGGCTGTTCGTGACCGTCAGCCTCGTGTTGGCGATCATCGGCTTCCTCTCGACGGTCATCGTGGCGAAGTTCGTCACCGAAGGCGACATCATCGAGCGACGCGAGTAATCATGCTCCGAAACCACAGCAGATCGGCGAGTTCACACCGCCGCGATCGAGCGACTCCGGACGCACCGCTCCCGACCGCCACCGAGATTCCGGACCCGCGGGGTCCGGGAGGCGCGTGAGGATGGTCGCGGTACGCGCCGCGATCGCGGTCGGGCTCGTCGCCGTCGGCTGTTTCTTCCTCGCGGTGGGGACGCTGGGACTGCTCCGGCTCCCGAACGTCTACAACCGGATGCACGCCACCAGCAAGCCGACGACGCTCGGGACCGCCTCGATCTTCCTCGCGGGGTTCGTCCGGTTCGGTCCCGGCGGCGCCGGACTCACCTCGCTGGTCGGGATCGCCTTCCTGTTCCTGACGGTGCCGACCGGCGCTCACATGATCTCGCGGTCGGCCCAGCGCACCGGCGTCCCCTTCCTCGGGAACGTGACGTGGCCGGGCAAGTCCGACGACGAGTAGCGATCGAGCCCACCGGCCGTCCCGACAGTACGATTACGGGGTTCCAGAGAGAAAGAGACGCTCATGGCCGGAGAACCGACGACCGACGACTCGATCGCGTCGGCGCCGACCGCCGACCGCCACCGCCAGTCGCTCGCGGACATCCGCGAGACCTACGCCGAGAACGCCGCCACGATGGCGCGGCTGGGATGGCTCGACCGACTGATCACGGGGCGCTACCGGCGCTCTGCCTTCCGGACCGCCGAGGGCCGCGTGCTTGACGTCGCCTGTGGCACCGCGACGAACTACCGCGCCCTCCCGGACGGGACCGAGTACGTCGGGATCGACCTCAGCCCGGAGATGCTCGACGCGGCGGCCGACCGCCACCCCGAACTGGAGCGCGGAGAGACGCTGTTCGAGATGGACGCCCAGTCGCTCGCGTTCCCCGACGACAGCTTCGAGACGGTCGTCTCCTCGCTGTCGACCTGTACGTTCCCCGACCCGCTCGCGGCGCTGGCGGAGATGAGCCGAGTGTGTGCGCCGGACGGACAGGTCCTGTTGCTCGAACACGGCCGAAGCGACGTCGGGGCGATCGCGCGGTTTCAGGACTGGCGGGCCGACGCCCACTTCGAGAAGCACAACTGCCGGTGGAATCAGGAACCGCTCGACCTCGTCTCGGGGTCCGAACTCGCGGTCCGAGAGTACGCGACGTGGGCGTTCGGGATCCTCACCGGCATCCGAGCCGAGCCCGGCGAGTAGCCCCGTCGGAGCCGACCCTTCCATGGTAGGTACAACGCTAATGTGGGTTCTCCGGTGACCCACCGTATGCACGAGACCGAGATCAAGGTCGCCGACGCCGACGCCGACTTCGAGGCGGGGGACGAAGCCCTCCTCGCGCTCGGTCGCGACGCAGGACTCCTCGAGTTCGAGGAGCTTTCGGGGCAGGGCGACGACGGGGTCGTCCAGATGCGAGTCGAGTCGCGGTGCGACGAGCGGCGCCTCTCGTCGCTGGAGTACGTCGATCAGTGGACTCACGTCGCCGACCGGGAGGGCTCGCACCTGTACGTCGTCTCCGTGAGCGCACCGCCATCCCCAGAACGGCGACGCGATCCGAGCGAGGGCCGCGTCGGACCCGAGAGCGGTGTCGCCGGGCGGCTCGGCGACGACGGGGACGCCGGAGCCGCCCCGAAACTCCGGGCGGCCGGCGAGTCGGACGGTCGGGGTCGTCCGCTCTACTGCCTGACCAACCGACAGCGCGAGGTCGTCGAGACGGCGTGGGAGATGGGCTACTACGAGGTCCCCCGCGAGGTGCCGGCGAGCGCGGTCGCCGCCGAACTGGGTCTGGACGGCTCGACGGTCAGCGAGCACCTCCAGCGGGCCGAGCGAAACCTCCTCTCGGAACTCCTGTCGGACTGAGCCTCGACCCCGGGTCGGACTCGGGGGCTACCGCCGGAGTCGGGCGAGGGTCTCGCCGTCGGACTCGACGGCCTCGACAAGCCCGTCGTCTTCGAGGTCCGCGATCAGCCCTCGGAGCCACTCGCGGCCGTACTCGGCGTCCGAATCGCCGTTCTCGTCGGCCGAGCCGTCGTCCCCGCCCGGGACGTAGTCGACCCGGACGCGGGGCCCGAGCTTCGACAGCGGCAGTTCCTCGTACTCTTTCAGCGCCGAGATCACGCGCCCGCGCATCTGGCGGCGCGACCCCTCGAAGCTCGGCTGGGTGGGAACGTCGGGCGCGGTGAAGTCGCCGGTCTCGTAGGCGTGACACCACTCGCGCCACGGACAGCCCGCCGCGTCGCAGTTCGGTGACTTCTCGCAGGCGACGCCGCCCAGTTCCATGATCGCGTTGTTCCAGACCCGGGACTCGCCGGCGGGCATGAGCGCGCCGGCGGCGGCCTCGAAGGCCGCGTCGTCGTCTGGCACGTCGAACGCCCGATGGAGGACCCGCTTGACGTTGGTGTCGACCACGGCGTCGCCGTTGTCGAACGCGAACGACGCGACCGCGTTGGCGGTGTACGGGCCGACGCCCATCAGGTCCTGAAGGCCCTCGGGCGTCGTCGGGAACTCGCCGTCGTATTCGTCGACCACCTGACCCGCGGCCTCGTGGAGGTACTTCGCGCGGTTGTTGTACCCGAGGCTGTGGTCGGTCCAGAACCCGACCACGTCGGCCCGGTCGGCCGCCGCGAGGTCGGCCGGCGTCGGCCACCGGTCGAGAAACGCCGCCCACGCCTCGACGACTCGGCCGAGCTGGGTCTGCTGGCTCATGACTTCCGAGACCAGAATCTCGTAGGGGTCGTCGGTCTCGCGCCACGGGAACGACCGGTGGTCGGCCTCGTACCACGAGACGAGGGCGTCCCGGACCGCCCCGCGGTCGTCGGGTAGCGACCAGTCGGACTGGGCGTCGCTCATTGGCCCCCGATAGGAACGAGTCGACTAAAGGCGCGGCGGTTCGGAGCCGGGCGGAGCGTTACTGGCGCGCCCGGTCTCGGACCGTCCGGGCCGCCTCCGAGAGCTCGCCCGAGCCGTACGTGTCGATGCCAAGCGCCTCGTTGGCCGGACACCGCTGGGTCAGTCCGGTGGCGGTGAGCACCCCGCCGACGCCCAACGCCGCGAGCGCGACCGCGGGTCTGAGTCGGAGGCTCCCGAGCGCCGATCCGACCGCGGCGACCACGAGGAGCGGCCCGAGGGTGATCCGGACGCCCTGATCGAGTCCGCCGACGTTTCGCTTCATGTGTCTCGGACTGAGCGACGACGCCGGATCACTTGAAGCTACCGCGAAAACCGACCCCGGGAACGCGAGGCCACCTACCCGCCGTACTTGAGCGCCGACCACGCCGCGAACACCGCGACCCCGCCGAGGGTCGTGCTCAGGACCGCCTGCGTCCGGAGCCGGTCGAGCAGCGAGTGGGCGTGGTCGTCGACCTGCGCGACCTCGTAGACCTCGCCGCCGAGTTCGCACTCGGGCAGGAAGTCCATCGCGACGTGGAGGAACACGCCCGCCGCGAAGCCGAAGACCACGCCGTTCACCGGGCCGCTACTCGGCAGAGTCAGGAGCGCGGCCGGAATCGCGGTGATGCCGACCCCCGCCGCGGGGAGCAACAGCATCGAGACGTGCTTGTCCGCCCGCCGGAGCCGGTTTGCGGCGGCGTAGCCCGCCGGCCCCTTGTGCGAGACGATGGCGAGTCCGAGCAGGAGACCGGGATCGGGCATGTTGCCGTAGACGAGCCCGATGATCGCCCCGGCGGCAAGCGAGTGGGCGGTGAGCTCGGCCGCGGTGCGGTCGAACGGCAGGTCGACGTGGGTCACCCGGTGGCCGAGGGTGTGGGCGCCGAACCCGACCAGCACGCCGAGCGCAATGCCGAACCCGCCGAACTTGGCGTGGTGGGAGATCGCGTCGGGGACGATGAACACCGCCGCGCTCGTGATCATCGCGCCGCTCGCCAGCCCGTACCCCCAGACCAGCCGCCCCGCGTCGGTCGAGGCCGCGGCGCGCTCGCCGAGCAGTCCGGCCCCCGCCATCGCGACGAACGCCACCCACGCGATGACGACGACCTTCCCGGCGCCGCCCCGGATCGCGAGCGGCGTCAGCGCGACGAGCGCGAGCAGTCCCAGAACGCCGAGTCGAGAGAATCGCATTGTTGTTAACCAGACCTGAGAAGTTAATAAGGCCGTCGGTCGCGGCCCGGTCGACCGGCGCCGAGGAGTTCGCGGCGACGGGCGGCTCACGCCGTCGCTTTCTTGTACTCGCGGAGCCCCACGATCTCGCCGTCGAGGTCCTCGGCCGGCGCGTCGGTCGCGGCCCAGTGGACGAGGCCGGCCGCATCGGCGGGATCACGGCCCGTGCCGCCGGTGAGGTCCGTCGCGACCTGCCCCGGATCGACGATCCCGACCGTCCGGTCGAGTTCGGCCGCGAACCCGCGCGCGATCGCCTCGGCGCCGGCCTTCGAGACGGCGTAAGCCCCGTAGCCCGGCTTGGCCTCCCGAGCGACGCGTCCGGACGGCACCAGCACCCGCGCGTCCGGCGCGAGATGGGGTATCGCCTCTCGGATCGCGGTGAACACCCCGCGCGCGTTCGTCCGGAGCGTGTCGTCGAAGGCGGCGTACGACTCCCGGTCGAGGGGCGTCTCGCCCGGGCGCCCGTGATAGACGCCCGCGCACGCGACCACCACGTCGATGCCGCGCTCGCTCCCCCGGGCGGCGGTCTCCATCAGTCGCTCCACGTCGTACTCGTCGCGCACGTCGGCCCGGAGCGCCTCGGCGTCGCCGCCCGCCGCCTCGACGTCCGCGACCAGTTCGTCGAGCCCGTCGCTTTCGCGGGCGCAGACGACCACTCGCGCGCCCTCCTCGGCGAACCGTCGGGCGACCGCCTCGCCGATGCCACGACTCGCGCCGGTCACGACCGCAGTCTGTCCGTCCATACCGTCTCGGAAGGGCTCGGGCCCCAAACCGGTTTCCGTCCCGGGGTGGGTGGCCCGGCGTCAGCCGCGATCACTCGAAGACCGGGCTGTCGTCTTCCATCGCCTCGATGTCGGCGGCGATCTCCCGGACCTCTTCGGGAAACAGCGCGACCTGCACCTCGTTGCCCTCCTCGTCCTCGCAGACGATCTTGACGCGCTTGTCGCCGAACTCCCGTGCCTCGGCCGACTCGACGTCGAACAGCTTCGCGCTCGCGGTCTTGTTCGAGGGGCCGACGTTCTGGATGGCGCCGTCCTTGAGTTCGACCATGAAGTCCTCGACGATGAGATTGAGCATGCGCCCGGAGTTCGCGGGCCGCGGCCTTATAGATGGGCGGACGGACCGACGCCGCCCGCGCTCACGCCACCGGCAGGCAGAGTTCGAATCCGAGTTCGACCGCGCGCAGACAGATCTCGTCGCCCCGCACGACGAGCAGTTCCTCGAACGCCGCGATCCCCCGGAAGGCGTAGCCGAACACCAGCGCCGCCGGGATCGCGCCCGCGAGCACCGCCCGGAGCGTCGAGGTGGCGTGGACGGTCCGGAGTCCGATCACGAACAGCACCGAGCCGTATATCGCGCAGGCGGCCCTGAGCGTGGGGCTCGGGACGCCGGCGAGCACGCAAGGGGCGGTCGCGTACCCGATGACCTGCACCGTCTCGCTGATTCCGCCCCGATCGGGGACCGCCGCGATGAGCAACAGCGTCTGGAGCGCCGCGGTGAGGTGGAGGGCGGCGGGCGCGACGAACAGGACCGCCAACAGCAGGCCGAGCAGTGCCGAGAGGCCGGGCTGACCGCCGATGACCGGCGCCGCGCCCGGGACCAGCGCGAACCGGGTCGCCTCCTCGACGAGCACGACCGTCATCGCAAACACCAGTCCCGGCGCCTGATCGCCGGGGGCCACGCCGCGCTCGAAGAACCGGGTGGGTGCACGCAGTACCTCGATCCACGCGCGAGCGATCGCGGCCGGCCCGCGGTCGCGCCCGCCCGTGGGGTTCTCGACCCATTGGGTCACAGTCGAACTACTCGGTTCGAAGGGTATGACAGTTGCGACATCGCGCCTCGTAGGACTCCTCGGCGCCGACCATGATGGTCGGGTCCTCGACGTGGGCGGGTTCGCCGTCGATGAGCCGCTGGTTTCGGGTCGCGGGCTCGCCACAGACCGCACAGATGGCCTGATACTTGTCGACGTACTCAGCGAGCGCGATGAGCCGCGGCACCGGCTCGAACGGCTCGCCCCGGAACGTCTGGTCGGTGCCCGAGACGATCACTCTGCGGTCGTCGGCCGCAAGCGCCTCGCAGACCTCGACCAACTCCTCGGAGAAGAAGTTCGCCTCGTCGATCGCGACCACCTGCTCGCCGTTGAGGCTCTCGGCGATCTCCCAGACGCCCGCCTCGGCGTCGACCACGGTCGCGTCCCACTGGCGACCGTTGTGCGAGCCCACGGTGGCGTCACCGTAGCGGTCGTCGAGAGCCGGCTTGAACACCGCGACCTCTTGGCCGGCGATCTCGGCCCGGCGGAGCCGGCGGAGCAGTTCCTCGGTCTTCCCGGAGAACATGCACCCAGTGACGACCTCGACCCACCCGCTGTTCGTTATCTTGTGCACGTCGAGAGTGCGCTCAAGCCTGCCTCAAAACTGTTGTCGATTCGGCCGCGTCGCCGGCGATATCGGGGACGGCCCGACCCGCCCCGGCGTCGGCGCGCGGTCACAGGGAGTGGTTACCCACTTACGGACCGTCGCAGGCGGCGTATACTGAAGCCCCGCGGCGTCGAGCGGGCACGTATGCGGGCGGACGTCTGCTCGGACTGCGGCCGATCGCTCGACGGGTCGGTCGACCGCTACTTCAGCGTGCCCGCGGACGCCGACGGCGAGCGAGCGTCGAGCGACGCCGGCGCCGTCTACTGTCGGGACTGCGGGTTCGTCCGGCTCAACTCGGACGCCTCGCTGCCCGCCGGCGCCCTGCGAGTCCACGCCCCGACCGGCCCGCGGCGGTAAGCGACGGGCGCGTCGGGCCGGGCGGTGTCGAGGGCGGGAACCGCGTCGCACGACCGTCTCGGGCGCGAACGCCGGCGTCGCCGAGCGACCGCTTTATTCTGAAAGACTGCTGGGTGAGAACATGCCGAATCACTATATGCGGATGTATTGTCTGTGGTGCTGGGGAAATGACAACGAATCGGGGGAGAGTTTTCGCAGTCGTGTTCGCAGTGCTGTTGGCGGTGTCGATGGGGGCGCTGGGGGTACAGGGGTCGGTCGTGAGCCAGAGCGACGCCGACGGGGCCGGACCGGCGGCGGTCCAGACGTCGGCGGACGGGCTGAACCTGACCGCGTCGGGGTCGAACGTGATCGTGCCCGATCACAACGTCACGACCACGTTCACGCTCGCGAACGACGGCGACGAGCCGGCCGCGAGTCCGGCGATCGAACTGGTCAGCGTGCCGGGCGAGTGGGAGGTCGTCGACCAGTCGGCCGGGGAGAACGTCACCTACAGCGAGTCCGAGCGGGCGTGGATCTCGACCGAGTCGCTCGCGCCCGGCGAGTCGATGACCGTCGAGGCGACGTTCCGGCTCGCGGCCGACGAGGCGCCGACCGAGTACTACGTCTCGGCGCGGGCCAGCGACGCCGGGGGCGGGTCCGACACAACGGTCGTGACGTTCCCGGTCGATCGGGCCGAGGCGAACCTGACACTCGAGACCGGCGTCGCCGACACCGTCGCGCAGGGCGAGAACGTCACGATGGACGTGACCCTGCGAAACGACGGCGAGGCCGACAGCACGGCGCCCGCCGTCGGCGTCGTGGTACCAGCCGGCTGGGCGATCGTCGACCAGTCGTCGGGGGAGAACGTCAACTTCAGCGAGGGCAACGCCGAGTGGCTCTCGACCGAACCGCTCGCGCCCGGCGAGTCGACGACCGTCTCGGCGGTGGTACGTCCGGCAGACGACGTGAAGCCGGGCGAGTACTACGTCTCGGTGCGAGGGTACGACGCCGACGGCGAGTCGGCCGTGAGCGCGGCGGCGATAACCGTCACCGAGGCGGCCGACGAGACGGCGACCGAGACGACCGCGAGCGAGGAGACGACGGCCGCCGTCTCCGAGGAGACCACTGCGGCCGAGACGACGACCGACGCGCAAGCTGAGGGCGAAGCGACCGAGACGACAGAAGCCGAAACGACCGCGGCCGAAGCGGCGGCCCAGCCCCAAACCATCACCGAGACCGTCGACGCGACGTTCCTCGTCGACGGCGAGGCGGTGGCGAACGTGACGCTGGAGGTCGCCGACTCGCCCGACGAGCGGGCGACTGGCCTGATGCACCGCGAGTCGTTGCCGGAGGACCGCGGGATGGTGTTCGTCTACGGCGAGGCCGACGAGCGGTCGTTCTGGATGAAGAACACGCTGATCCCGCTCGACATGGTGTTCGTCGACGCGAACGGCACCGTCCGCAACGTCGAGCACGCCGACCCGCCGGCGCCCGAGGCGTCCGACGACGAGCTCGCGACCTACGCCAGCGACGGCCCGGCGAAGTACGTCATCGAGATGGAACAGGGGTTCGCTAACGAGACCGGCATCGGGCCGGGCGCGCAAGTCGAGTTCGACGTCGAGGGGTCCCTGGAGCCGAACCAGACCGACTCGTGAACGCGGTCGGCGCCTCGGCGGGCCGACCCGCCGCGCGCTCGACCTCACTAAGACTTTATAGCTGGCAGAAGGGAACAATGGAGAATATTGATTATCGAATGTGTTGGGTTACCACTGGGAAGTCGAATGGTCGAAAACACTCGACGCGCGTTCCTGAAGACACTTAGTGCAACGGCGCTCGCCGTCGGCGGCGTGGGGAAAGTGGGGGCACAGCAATCCGGCGGTCAGGAGCAAGTAACTGCGACGAGCGGCGTCCTCGAACTCGAGGCCCACTCGTTGCTGTCGGACCCGCCGGGCGGGTTCTCGGAGGTAGACGTCCGGGCCGACGGCCAGTACACGGTCATGGGGAGCTATCTCGGCGAGGGCGGGTCGTTCCTCGCGGACCTGAGCGACCTGTCGAACCCGACCGAAGCCCACCGGCTCCCGTCGTCGGCCTCGACCCGGAACGCCGACGTGAAGTTCGACAGCCGCGACGGCCTGTACTACCGATCCCAAGAGCCAAACGACGACCAGGGGATGGGCGGCGTCGAGGTCGTCGACTACGGCCACGACGCCGGGTCGGTCTCGGAACCCGAGGTGGTCGGCCGGGTCGACCGCCCCTCGGGAGTTCACAACATGGACGCCCACTACAGCGAGCCGGTCCTCTATCTGGTCAACTCGCGAGTAGACGACATGGGCGACGCCGAGAACCCATCGGGGTCGGCACCGGGCATCACGGTGGTCGACACGAGCGACCCCGCCAATCCCGAACGGGTCACCACGGTCGAACCGCTGGGGTCGAACCACGACGTCGTGGTCGACGAGAACCGCGACATGCTCCACTCGGCGTTCATCGCCGGGGAGTTCGTGGGCTACGCCGTCCACGACATCAGCGATCCCCGGAGTCCAGAGCTGGTCGGCACCTTCGACTACAAGTACCGGCCGAACTACTCGGAGGTCGGCGAGGTCGGGTTCGAACTGTGTCACTACGCCCACCCCGACCCGGAGGAAGACCTCGTGATCGTCGGCGACGAGAAGGGGACCGGACTCCCCGGCGGCAAGCACGTACTCGACGTCGGGTGGCAGGACGGCTCGTTCGAGGACCCCGTCCACGTCGGGTTCGTCCACTCGCCGAACGCGAAGTCCCAGGACGGGGAGTTCGCGCTCTACGACTGGACGACCCACAACCACGAGGTCGTCTACAAGAACGGGACCCGACTGCTCGTCGACGGGGGCTACCACGAGGGAGCGGTCGTCTACGACCTCTCGGACCCGACCAACCCCGTGGCGGCCCACCAGTATCTCACCATCGACGGCGCCGAGGAAGCACAGGGCGCCGACTGGATCGGCGACCCCCCGATGGCGTGGGGCGCGAACTACAACGACGAGCGGGACTTCGTCGCGGTCAGCGACCTCGAAACCGGGCTGTACGTGTTCCGAGTCAGCGACGAGGAGTCGCCGGTCCGGACCGTCGAGGAGCAACTCGATCGCGACGGCGACGGCGAGCTGACCCAGGCCGACGTCCAGCGCGCGATCTCCTACTGGGAGGACGGCGAGACCGTACCCAACACGGGGGTCGCCGGCGATAACGTCGAAATGACCACCGACCGGCTCCAGCAGGTCCTCCGGTCGGCCCGACAGAGCCAGTAGCGGCTTTCGACCGGACGGGATCGACCCCGTCCGACCACAGTTTCGTCCCAATGTCAACGACAAACAGCACGTTCGCACTCGCGGTCGCCTGCCTGCTCGTCGGGAGCGCCGTCGCGCTCGGAGCCGGCATCGCGACCGCGCACGGCAACCACCTCAGTGCCGACGCCCAGCTTTCGAGCGACGGCACGGTGGTGGTCGAGAACCTCTTCTTCCAGAACGGCGGCTACCTCGCGGTCCGCGCCGACGACGGCGAGAGTCCGGGCCGGGTGCTCGGGTACGAGCGCCTCGGGGCGGGCTACCGGAGCGCGGTGTCGGTCACCGCCGACGCCGAGTACTGGGCCGAGCAGACGAACGCGACGACCGTCTGGGCGACGCTCCACCGCGACGACGGCGACGGCGAGTTCGAGCCCAACGGCGACGACGACCTCTTCCGGTCGTTCGGTAGCTTCGCCGGCACGCAGATCAGCGTCGGCAAGACCGACGACGGGCGGTCGTACGTCGTCGCCGCGAGCGCGTCGGGGGCCCGACAGGCGACCGACGGCCCGACCGTCGCGATCGAGAACGCGTCGCTGGCCGAGCCCGGCTACCTCGCGATCCACGCCGTCGAAGACGACTACTCGCCGGGAGACGTGGTCGGTCACGTCCGCCTGGAGCCGGGCGTCCACCAGAACGTGACCGTCGAGATCGACGAGTCGTTCTACGAGTCGCTCGACGAGCGCTACCGGCTGTACGCGATGATCCACGCCGACGACGGCGACGGCGAGTTCGACCCCGAGGCCGACGAGGCCGTGACCGTCGGCGACGCGACGGTCGGGTCGCTGTTCGACCTCCGGAAGGCGGGCGAGGACGGCGGCCTCGTCAACACCGCCGAGCCGACCGCGACGACGACCGAGGAGTCGCTCGTGAACACGCCGACCGAGAACCAGACCACACAGAGCTAATCCAATGACCGACGACACCGGCACAGACGACGGACCGATCGACCGACGGGCGACGATGAGGCGGCGCGCGTTTCTCGCTCTCGGGTCGGGGCTCGCCGCCGGGACGGCGCTCTCGGGCGCCGTCGGCGGCGCCTCGACGCGCGACCGACCGAACCGACAGGAGACCACGACCGGGAACGAGACCGCCGGTCCCCAGCGCACGACGGTCGAAGACCGGCCCGAGGGCGTCTACGTCCAGCCGTTCCTCGAATCGATGTCGATGCAGGGGACCGCGGAGGTCGGCGACTACGCGGTCGCGTTGCTGTACACCGTCCCGCACGTCTTCTGGACGGTGACCGGGAGCGACCGGTCCAGACAGCCGCTGTCCCCGGACGCCTCGGCCCACGTCATGGCGCAAGTGTGGGACCCCGAGACCGACACCGTCCTGCCCGAGGCGGGGCTGTCGATCGAGATCACCCGAGACGGCGAACTCGTCTCCGAGGAGGTCATCTACCCGATGCTCTCCCAGCGGATGGGCTTTCACTACGGCGGGAACTTCACGCTCGACGGCGACGGCACCTACGGCGTGCGCGTGAGCGTCGGCGGGCTCCAGATCCCTCGGACCGGCGCGTTCGAGGGCCGGTTCGGCGAGCCGGCGACCGCGGAGCTCGAACTGACATTCACCGAGGCGACCCGCTCGGAGATCCGGATTCGAGAGATCGATCAGGCGGGCGAGCGCGGCGCGCTCCGGCCAATGGAGATGGAGGCACTGCCGCTCGGTCGCGCGCCCGCGCCCGAGGAGCTTCCGGGATCGGTCGTCGGCACCGCCGAGAGCGGCGACGCCCGGTTCGCGGTGAGCCGGGTGCCCGCCGACGAGGCCGGCCGGTTCACCGACGGCGAGCCGTACCTCCTCGCGTCGGCCCGGACGCCGTACAACGATCTCGTGTTGCCGATGATGGGCGTCGAGGCCGCCGTCACCCGCGACGGCGAGACCGCGTTCGAGGGCCGACTCGAACGGACGCTCGACCCCGAGGCCGGCTACCACTACGGCGCGGCCGTCCCGGGGCTGGCGGCCGGCGATACCGTCGCGCTGTCGGTGTCGACGCCGCCGCAGGTCGCCCGCCATCAGGGGTACGAGACGGCGTTTCTCGACATGCCCGAGATGGAGCTGACGGTGTAGGAAACACTCTTGGGAGTTCGTCCCATACCTACGGGGCGATGACACCGAGTGCGAACCGGGGGCTGTCGCGCCGGGCGTTCGTCCGAACGGCCGTCGCGATCGGGGGAGCGCCCGCACTCGACGCTTGCATCGAACGCTGGGGAGCGCCCGACGCCGCACGACCGCCCGACGGCGGACAGTCGCTCCCCGAGCGACAGTTCGCGTGGGACGAGTCGGTCGCGACCGACGAGGCGGGCAACCACCTCGGGCCCCGCCACCGCGTGCTGTTGTACCTCGACTACGCCCGCGAGGGCGAGCCGACCGACGCCGACCGCGAGCGGACCGAGGCGGCGCTCGGGAGCCTCGAACGCGCCTACGAGTGGAGCAACGACGGCCTGCTTTTCACCGTGAGCTACTCGCCGGCGTACTTCGAGCGGTTCGGCGCCGACCTCCCCGAATCGGTCGAGTTGCCCGAACCCGAGGCGCTCTCGTCGTTCGAGGACCCGGCGCTCGACCGGCCGGACGCGGTCGTCCACCTCGCGAGCGACCACGGCGAGGCGGTGCTGGCGGCCGAGGAGGCGCTGATGGGCGACCGCGAGTCGCTCGGCGACGTCGAGATGCAGGCGTCGCTGGCCGACGCCTTCGAGCGGGTCGACCGCCGGACGGGGTTCATCGGCGACGGCCTGCCCGCCGAGAATCAGGACGTCGCCGGGATTCCCGACTCGGAGCCGGTCCCGGAGGACGCCCCGCTCTACATGGGGTTCAAGTCGGGGTTCCGAAAGAATCAGGCGAGCGAGGACCGGGTCGCGATCGAGTCCGGGCCGTTCGCCGACGGAACCACCCAGCAGATCTCCCAGATCCGGCTCCGGCTCGACGACTGGTACGGCGAGCAGGACCACGACGAACGGGTGGGCGAGATGTTCTGTCCGTTCCACGCCGAGGAGGGCCTCGTCGAGGAGACCGGCGAGGAACTCGGCGATTCGAGCCGGGTCGAGGAGTGTCCCGAGGATCTGGACGCGACCGCCCGCGAGCACGGCCGGATCGGCCACGCCCAGAAGAACGCGACGGTGCGAGAGGACGGCTCGCCGATCATCCTCCGGCGGGACTTCAACTCGACCGACGGCGACGAGGCCGGGGTCCACTTCCTGTCGCTCCAGCGGTCGATCGCCGACTTCGTGAAGACCCGGGAGGCGATGAACGGCACCGAGCAGACCCGCAACCTCGAGATCCGCCAGCGGGTGAACAACGGCATCCTCGAGTACACGTTCGTCAAGCGCCGGGGCAACTACCTCCTCCCGCCCCGGAGCCGGCGAGCGCTCCCGACGCCGCGGTCCGGGTAGGGACCCGGCCGGCGCGCGCCGACCGCGCCGCTTTTGTCCGCGAGCGCCCTGGGTCCTGTCGATGGAAGTCGCTATCCTCACCGTCGGCGACGAGGTGCTCGCGGGCGACACCGCGAACACGAACGCGACGTGGCTCGCGAGCCGGCTCACCGAGGGCGGCGCGACCGTCGCGCGCATCCTCACGGTGCCCGACGACCGCGAGCTCGTCGGCGACACCGTCGCCGAGTGGGCCCGGGCGTTCGACGCCGTGGTCGTCACCGGCGGGCTCGGTGGGACCCACGACGACGTGACCGCCGACGCGGTCGCCGACGCGTTCGACCGCGACCTCGTCGTCGACGACGCGGTCCGCGAAAACGTGGTCGCGACCGTCGCGGCCTACCGCGACGAGAACCCCGAGACGGTCGCGGCCCACGATCTCGACATCGACGTCGACGCGTGGGCCGCGCTCCCGGCGGGGAGCCGGCCGCTGATGAACCCCGAGGGGCTCTGTCCGGGCTGTGTGGTCGAGAACGTCTACGCGTTCCCGGGCGTCCCCGCCGAGATGGAGGCGCTGTTCGAAACAGTCGCCGGAGAGTTCAGCGGCGACGCGGTCTCGACCACGCTGTACACCCCACAGCCCGAGGCGTCGGTGGTCGAGGCGGTCGCGGGCGTCCGCGAGCGATTCGACGTGACGGTGGGGAGCTACCCCGCGACCGAGGAACAGAACCGGCTGAAGGTGACCGGAACCGACTCCGAAGCGGTCGCGGCGGCGGCCGCGTGGCTCCGCGATCGGGTCGAGGTCAGCGCCGAGGAGTAATCACGCGGGCGGCGTCGGGTCGCTACGCCTCGCGCTCGCCGACCTTCACGAGCTGTTTGCCGACGTTCTCGCCCTCGAACAGCCCGAGGAACGCGTCGGGGGCGTTCTGTAGCCCGTCGGTGACCGTCTCGCGGTAGGTCACCTCGCCGTCGGCGACCCACTCGGCGAGCTGTCGGGTCGCGGCTTCGAACCGGGGGGCGAAGTCCCCGACCAGAAAGCCCTCGACGCGGGCCCGGGTCTCGACGAGCGTGCCGAGCTTCCGGGGTCCCGTCGGTAGCTCCTCGGCGTTGTACAGCGAGATCTGGCCGCAGACCGCGACCCGGGCGTCGACGTTGAGCTTCGAGAAGACGGCGTCGGTGATCGGGCCGCCGACGTTGTCGAAGTAGCTGTCGACTCCGTCGGGCGCGGCCTCGTCGAGCGCCGCCCGGTAGTCGTCGGTCGCCTTGTAGTTGATGGCGGCGTCGAAGCCGAGGTCGTCTTCGAGGAACGCGACCTTCTCGTCGGAGCCGGCGAACCCGACCACGCGGGCGCCCGATCGCTTTGCGATCTGGCCCGCGACCGAGCCGACCGCGCCCGCCGCGCCCGTGACGACGAACGTGTCGCCGGCCTTCGGGTCGGCGACCTCGCGGGTGCCGAAGTAGGCGGTCCGGCCGGGCATCCCCAGCACGCCGAGCGCGGTCGAGATCGGCCCGAGACTCGGATCGACGGGCTGGAGTTGGGCGCCCGGCGCGGTGGCGTAGTCGGCCCACTCGAGGTTGCCGGTCACCACGTCGCCGGCCTCGAAGCCCGCGCCGTTGGACTCGACGACCTCGGCGACGACGCCCGCACGGAGGGGCTCGCCCACGTCCCACGGCTCGGCGTACGACTCGCCGGCGTCCATCCGACCGCGCATGTAGGGGTCGACCGAGAGGTACAGCGTCCGGACCAGCGCCTCGCCCGGCGCGGGGTCGGGGACGGCTTGCTCGACCAGTTCGAACGTCTCGCGGTCGGGCGTGCCGTCGGGGCGCTCGGCTAGCAGGTACTTCCGGTTGGTGTCGCTCATGGTTCGACCGTGGACGGCCGGCCGGAAGGGCACTGCGGTCCCGGCAGGTTCGGGGTCGACTCGGCGAGGGTTACTCGGTCGCCCCGACGTTCTCCTCGCTCTCCATCGTCGACGGGGTGGGTTCGATGTCGGCGTACCTGACCGTCTCCTCACCGAGTCGGACCACCCGAGCTTCGAGGTCCGGATCGGCGAACGAGCCGTCTCGGACCGCCGCGTGCGAGCGGGCCACCGCGGCCTGATACGGCAGGACCCACGCGTCGAGCGCCCGGCAGACCGACCGGAGGTGTTCGAGCGCGGTGATGGGAAACTGGCCGCCCGAGACTCCGAGCAGTCCCACGGTCTTGTCCCCGAACTCCTCGAACCCGCAGTAGTCGATCGCGGTCTTCAGCGTCGAGGAGTACGAGCCGTGGTACATCGGCGTCCCGAGGATCACGGCGTCGGCCGCCCGAACCTCGCTGGCGAGCGCGGCGGCGTCGCCCGCCGCCGCCGCGTCGACGTCGGGGTCGAACGCGGGCAGGTCGTACTCGCACAGGTCGAGAAGCGCGGGGTCGCCCCCGGCGGCCTCGACGCCGTCGAGCGCGCGCCCGAGGGCCACACGGGTGGTGCTCTCGTCGCGGAGACTGCCACAGAGTGCGGCGATTCGGGGTGAATCGGTCATACCCGTCGGTTCGCCCGCGATCCACTAATCGCTGGCCCCGGCGCGTCCCGCCTCCCGCCGACGATACGAAGCTTTATCGCCGGGAGTTCCATAGCGGAAACGATGGATACGACTCGGTCACCTCGGGACGCGAGCGGTCCCGTATCGGTCCTCCTCGTGGGACCCGAGCCGTGGCGAGAGCGGGTGAGACCGGCGCTCGGCGGGGAGGGGCTCGCGGCGCGGTCGGTCGGCGACCGCGAGGAGGCGCTCGGGGCGGTGACCGGCCGGTCGTCCGACGTCGACTGCGTGGTCAGCGCCCACCGCCTCGACGCCGGGACGGGGCTCGATCTGCTGGAGGCGCTCGGATCGGCGGGATCGTCGGTGGCGTTCGTGCTCGCGCCGATCGACGGCACCGAATCGCTCGCCGGCGAGGCGGTCGCGGCGGGCGTCGACGGCTACGTCCCGATCGGCGACGGCGGCGCGGACGACGACCTCGCGAGCAGGTGTGAGACCGCGGTGGCCCGAGCCCGCGAGGACCGCGATCGGGCGGCGAAGGCGAGCCGGTTCGAAGCCTTCTTCGCCGACCCGGACCGGTTCGTCGCGGTCCTCGATCCCGACGGGACGGTCGTCCGGGCGAAC
Source organism: Halorussus marinus (assembly GCF_004521895.1). NCBI lineage: Archaea > Methanobacteriati > Methanobacteriota > Halobacteria > Halobacteriales > Haladaptataceae > Halorussus > Halorussus marinus. The sequence continues at coordinate 48,893 of NZ_SBIR01000011.1, read as the reverse complement.
CCGGCGGCCCTCGACACGCTCGGGCTCGACGAGAGCGCCGCGATCGGCAAGCGGTTCTGGGGACTGCCGTGGGTGAGCTTCGACGACTCGCGCCGGGACCTCCAGCGCGCGGTCCGGCGGGGCGCCGCGGGCGAGTACGCCACCTTCGAGGCGGGTCTGGCCGGCGACGACAGGAGCCGCTTCGAGTTCACGGTCCGGCCGGTCGGCGACGACGTCACCGGCCTCGTCGTCGAGGGCCACGAGGTCGCCGAGCGCGTCCGGCTCGAAGAGGAGCTCCGCGAGTCCGAGGAGCTACACCGCGTCACGCTCAACAACATGACCGACACGGTGTTGGTCACCGACGACGACGGGGCGTTCACCTACGTCTGTCCGAACGTCCACTTCATCTTCGGCTACAGCGTCGAGGAGCTCTACGAGTTCGGGACCATCGACGAACTCCTCGGCGAGGACCTGTTCGATCGCGACCGGCTCGACGCCGAGAACGTCCTGACGAACGTCGAGTGCACCGCGACCGACAAGCACGGCCGCGAGCACACCCTGCTCGTGAACGTCCGGCAGGTCTCGATTCAGGGCGGGACCACCCTCTACAGCTGTCGGGACATCACCAAGCGCAAACAGCGCGAGACGGCGCTCACCCAGCTCCACCAGACGAGCCGGAACCTCCTGTACGCAGAGACCAAGTCGGAGATCGCGACCGAGGTGGTGACCGACGCGACCGCGGTCCTCCGGACGCCCGCGGCGGCGGTCTACCGCTTCGACCGCGAGGCCAACGCGCTGGTGCCGGCCGCCGTCGCGGGCGCGCTCGACGAGCGGGCCGGCGGGCTGGCGGAGCTGTCGCCCGACCGGACCACGGCCGTGAGCCGGGCGTTCGTCGACGAGCAGACCACGACGCGCGCGGACGCCGACCGGGACGGGGTCGACCCCGCGCCGCTCTCGGAGTTCGGCGACTTCGTCGCGGTTCCGCTCGGCGACCACGGCGTCTTCGTGGCCGCCGCGGCGGACCCGGACGCCTTCGACGAGGTGAGCGAGGAGGTCGCCGAACTGCTCGCGGCGACCGCGGAGGCGGCGTTCGACCGGATCGAGCGCGAGACCGAACTCCGGGAGCGCGACCGGACCCTCCAGCGACAGAACCGTCGGCTCTCCCAGCTCAATCGGGTGAACGAGTTCATCCGCGAGATAGATCAGGCGCTGGTCGGCGCACGGACCCGCGAGACCATCGAGGAGGCGGTCTGCGACAGGCTCACGAGCGACGACCGGTTCGCGTTCGCGTGGATCGGCGAGACCGCCGCCTCGGACGCGACGCTCAGATCGCGGGCGTGGGCGGGCGACGAACGGGGCTATCTCGACAGCGTCTCGCTGGAGCCCGGCGTCGACGCCGCGGGCGTCGAGCCGAGCGTCCGAACCGCGACCGAACGCGAGGCGACGTTCGTCTCGAACGTCGCCGACCGCCTCCGAGACGCCGAGTGGTGTCCGGAGGCGGCGGCCCGAGGGTTCCAGTCGGTCCTGTCGATCCCGCTCGCCTACGACGACGTGCTGTTCGGGACGCTGACCGTCTACGCGAACGAGCCCGCGGCGTTCGACGAGATGGTCCGGTCGGTGCTGTGCGAGCTCGGCGACACGGTGGCGTCGGCGATCAACGCCGTCCAGCGCACCGAGGCGCTCCGGAGCGACACCACGGTGGAACTGGAGTACCGCATCGCCGACCGGAGCGCGGTGCTCTATCGGCTCGCCGAGGAGACCGGCGCGGCGTTGCGCGCCGAGAGCGACCTGACCCGCGAGGACGGCACGACGCTCGTGTTCGTCACCGTGGAGGGCGCGCCGCTCGATCGGGTGGTCGACGCCGCCGCCGAGTCGGTCGGGATCACGAGCGTCGAGGCGCTCCGCGAGACCGACGACGGCGGGCTGGTCTGTCTCCGGGTCGGCGACCACTTTCTCACGCGGACTCTCGCCGACCACGGGGCGCTCGTCCGCGAACTGCGCGCGACGCCCGAGGGCCTCTCGCTGACGGTGGACGTCCCCGACTCGGTCAGCGCCCGGTCGATCGACGAGGTGATCTCGAACGCCTACCCCGGCGCGGACCTGATCGCACAGCGCGAGCGAACCCGTCCGCTCGACACCCGCGGGCGGCCCGGACGGTTGGCCGACGAGCTCACCGACCGCCAACTGGAGGTCGCGCAGGTGGCCTACCACAGCGGCTTCTTCGACAGCCAGCGCGACGTGACCGGCCGCGACGTCGCCGCCATGCTCGACATCTCTCACACCGCGTTCTACGACCACGTCAACCGCATCCAGCGGAAGCTGTTCGCCTCCCTGCTCGAAACCGCGCCGGGAGCCGCGGACGTTGAATAGTAACCCGTGTCAGAGATATTCACGGTTTACTATTCAACTGCGACGACCATGTGGCTGGCTCGGATACCAGTAGTCACCGAGCATGAGCCAACGCGATGTCACCTACGACGCCGACGACGCCTACGAGTACGAGTGTCTCCGGTGTGCCGAGACGGTGCGCGCCACCGGTCACCCCGGCGGGTGTCCGGAGTGTGCGAGTCCGATGCGAAACCGACGGATGCCCTACGAGTAAGATGGCGACCCACACTGCAGAGGGCGCCGAACCCGACGAGGCCGAGGCCGAATCCGCGCTCGAAACCGCCCTGCGACAGCTCTCGGCGGCCGCCGCGCACGTCGACACCGACGAGGGCGTGATCGAGCGGCTCAAACACCCCACTCGCGTCGTGGAGGTCGCGGTCCCGCTCGAACGCGACGACGGGAGCGTCGAGGTGTACACGGGCTACCGCGCCCAGCACGACGACGTCCGGGGCCCGTACAAGGGCGGACTTCGGTTCCACCCGGAGGTCACCGCCGAGGAGTGCGTGGGGCTGTCGATGTGGATGACCTGGAAGTGTGCGGTGATGGACCTGCCGTTCGGCGGCGCGAAGGGCGGCGTCGTCGTGAACCCCAAGGAACTGAGCACCGAGGAAAAAGAGCGGCTCACCCGCCGGTTCGCTGGCGAGATCCGCGACACGATCGGCCCGAAACGCGACATCCCGGCCCCGGACATGGGCACCGACGCCCAGACGATGGCGTGGTTCATGGACGCCTACTCGATGCAGGAAGGCGAGACGATCCCCGGCGTGGTCACGGGCAAGCCGCCCGTGATCGGCGGGAGCTACGGCCGCGAGGAAGCCCCCGGTCGGAGCGTCGCTATCATCGCCCGGGAAGCCATCGACTACTACGGGAAGCGCATCGAGGACGCGACGGTGGCGGTCCAGGGGTTCGGGAGCGTGGGGGCCAACGCGGCCCGGGCGCTCGACGACTGGGGCGCGGACGTGGTGGCGGTCAGCGACGTCAACGGCGCGGCCTACGACACGACCGGGTTGGACACCCACGCGGTCCCCTCCCACGAGGAACAGCCCGAGGCCGTGATGCAGTACGACGCCCCGAACACGCTGACCAACGAGGAACTCCTCGAACTCGACGTGGACGTGCTGATCCCGGCCGCGATCGGGAACGTCATCACCGCCGACAACGCCGGCGACGTCGACGCCGACGTGGTCGTCGAGGGCGCAAACGGCCCGACGACGTCGACCGCCGATACGATCCTCGAAGAGCGGGGCGTGCCGGTGGTGCCCGACATCCTCGCGAACGCCGGCGGGGTCACGGTGTCGTACTTCGAGTGGCTCCAGGACATCAACCGCCGCCAGTGGTCGCTCGAACGCGTCAACGAGGAGCTCGAAGACCACATGCTCTCGGCGTGGAACGACGTTCGAGCCGAGGTCGAAGCCCGCGACGTGAGCTGGCGCGACGCCGCCTACGTCGTCGCGCTCGGTCGAATCGGCGAGGCGAAAGCGACCCGCGGGCTCTGGCCGTAGGTCGCACCCGGAGCGAACCGCCGACACGGTGGGCGCATCGCGTTCGCTTCACATGGGTTTGCTTGCACGGACGGCGATGCGCCGGGTCAGGGGCGGGACGCGGTCGAATCACTCTATTTCGGTCACTCGACCGACGAACAGCGGCGTCTCGGTCGGCTTGTCCCGGATGTAAAACAGGAACGGTCGATCGACGGTCATCTCGACCCGGTCGGAGAGCGCGGTCTCGGCGATGACCGCGGCGGTCGCGGCCGCGGCCTCGGTGCCCCGCTCGTCGACCGACACGAAGCTCTGGTGGAAGACGTCGTCGACGAACAGGTCCCGGTCGTCGCTCATCCCGCTCAGGTCGGCTCGCGGCGTGAACGCTTCGTCCATGCCGAGTTCGCGGAGCGTCTCCACGAGGCTGACCCCGGTCTCGAACTCGAACTTCGGGAGCGAGAGCGTGACCTGCGCGCGGCTCGCTTGCTCTACCATGATCGCGAGCCGGTCGACCGTCAGCGACGACTCGAACGCCTCGAACGACCCCTCGGCCGGGAGGACCACGACCATGCTTGTGTCGCCGTTCGCGTAGTCGAGTTCGACGAGCTGGTGGCCCTCGATCTCGGCGTACCGGGTCTTCAGCTCCTGTCGCATCGTGGGCACGTCGGCGGTCGAGCCGTCGAGCGCGGTGAACGGACGGGGCTCGGTTTCGTCCTCGGAGAACGGCATCGCCCACCGCGCCGAGAAGTAGACGGCGTTGGTGAGCACGAGCCGCGTCGCGGTGTCGATCGACCCCCTCGGGAGCAGGTCCTCGATGCGGTCGTTCGTCCGGTCGGCGACCCACCCGTTGATCCGCTCGCGGGCGGCCTCGGGGTCGCCCGTGAAGTCCGCGAGCCTGAGCCCGGCGCCGTAGTAGGCGTCCAGCAGGTCCAGAAACGCCTCGCCGAAGGGAAAGCCCTCTTGGCCCCACGCGCTGTTGGCCGCGGTGAGTTCGAACGCCGGGCCGGCGTCCTCGCCGTCCGCCTCGCCCGTCGCGGTCCGGACGGCCGCGTCCGTCCCGTCCTCGTTCCGCCGGGCGAACTCGGCCTCCAGCGCGGCGAACGCCGCGTGGAGGCGCTCGCCGTCGAGTTCGAAGTCGAGCGCCCCGGCCATCTCCTCGCGGGTGGTCCCGCGGGCGCCGGCGTACGTCATCGCCAGCGCGACCGAGACGCTGTACGGCGAGGCGAAGACGTTGCCGCCCTCGCGGTCGCCAAGAACCCTCAGCAGGTCGAGCCCGAAGGCGACGTTCCCGCGGAGCTGGTCGGCCAGCAGATCCTCGTCCAGATCGGGATCGGTCGCGAAGTCTGGGTCGGGGAACGCGGGCGCCTCGAAGTCGTCGAAGCCGGTCGGCTCGGTCGTCGTGTCGGTCGGGTCGGGCCGGTCGGTCGTCTCGGAGGTCGCGGTCGTCTCCGCGCGGGGCTCGTCGCCGGCACAGCCGGCGAGTCCGGCGAGAAACGCGCCGGTCAGCGCGAGCGTCTCGCGTCGTCGGAAGGGCATGCGCGGCGGTTCGGTCCGGCGTCCTAAACGCTTTCTGTAGGGTGAAACCCGCGTTTGAGTCATCTGTCCTCCGGTCCGGGCGGCCGAGTCGGGTCGGGCGGGCGGCCGAACCCGGACGTGTCACCGCGTCTGAACGCGGTTACCGACACGGGGAGCTTTAAGCCCCGGTGTTACGACGGTTGAGACATGAGAGTTGCGATACTCGCTCACGAGAAGTTCCCGGACGGTGCCAAGACCGCGCTCGGCCTGTTGCGATACTCCGACTACGACGTCGAGGCGGTCCTCGACCGGGACACCGCCGGCGGCCGGGTCGCCGACTACGTGGCCGACGTGCAGGACGCCCCCATCGTCGCGGGGATGGACGAGGCCCCCGAGGTCGACGCGCTCATCGTCGGCATCGCGCCGATCGGCGGCGGGTTCGACGACTCGTGGCGCTCGGACATCCGGACGGCGCTCGAACGCGGCTGTGACCTGATCTCGGGGCTCCACTACTTCCTCGAAGACGACGAGGAGTTCGCCGGGCTCGCGGCCGAGCACGGCGGGGACATCTGGGACGTGCGAAACCCGCCGACCGACCTCTCGGTCGCGGACGGGGTCGCCGACGAGGTCGACGCGGAGGTCGTCCTGACGGTCGGGACCGACTGCTCGGTCGGGAAGATGACCGCCACGATAGAACTACTCGAAGCCGCCCGCGACCGCGGGGTCGACGCCGGATTCATCCCGACGGGCCAGACCGGCATCATGATCGAGGGGTGGGGCAACCCCATCGACCGGGTGATCTCGGACTTCACCGCCGGCGCGGTCGAGGAGATGATCGTCGAGCGCGGCGACGACTACGACTACCTGTTCGTCGAGGGGCAGGGAAGCATCGTCCACCCGGCCTACTCGGCGGTCACCTGCGGCATCCTCCACGGGTCGATGGCCGACGAGCTCGTGCTGTGTCACGAGGCGGGCCGCGAGGCGATCCACGGCTACGAGGACACCGCCCTCCCGCCGGTCGCGGAGTACGTCGACCTCTACGAGAACCTCGCCCGGCCGGTCCACGAGACCGAGGTGGTCGCCGGCGCGCTCAACACCCGGTCGGTCGAGGAGGACGACGCGGCCCGCGACGCCGTCGCGTCGTTCGCCGACGAACTCGGCGCGCCGGCGACCGACCCCGTCCGGTTCGACGCCGACGACGTGCTGGAGGCGATCCTATGAGCCTCTCGACCGAGTTCGAGCGGGTCGAGCTCCCGCTCGAAGACGCCTTCACCATCTCCCGGAGCACTCAGGAGGTCGCCGAGAACGTGATCGTCCGGATCTCGGACGGCGAGGGCAACGAGGGCGTCGGCGGGGCCGCGCCCTCGGCCCACTACGGCGAGACCGCCGACACGGTCGAAGCAGTGCTCCCCGACCTGCTGGCGGCCGTCGAGGAGGTTGACGACCCCCACCAGCTCGAACGCATCGAGGGCCGGCTGACCGACGTCGTCGAGCGCAACGCGGCCGCCCGGTGTGCGGTCAGCATCGCACTCCACGATCTGGTCTGTGAACGCCTCGACCTGTCGCTGTACCAGTACTGGGGGCTCGACCCGACCGAGTCGATCGAGAGCTCGTACACCATCGGGATCGACACCGCCGAGCGGATGCGCGAAAAGACCGAGCGCGCCGTCGAGCGGGGGTACTCCACGCTGAAAGTGAAGGTCGGGACCGACCGCGACGAGGAGATTCTGGCGGCCGTCCGGGAGGCCGCGCCCGACGCGACGGTCCGGGTCGACGCCAACGAGGGGTGGACGCCCCGCGAGGCCGTCCGGAAGGTCGAGATGCTCGACGGCTACGGCGTCGAGTTCGTCGAACAGCCGGTGCCGGCGGGCGATCCCGAGGGCCTGCGATTCGTCCGCGAGCAGTCGGTCCTGCCGATCGCGGCCGACGAGTCGTGTGTCACGCTCGAAGACATCCCCCGGATCGCCGACAAGGCCGACATCGCGAATCTCAAGCTCATGAAGTGTGGCGGACTCCGGGAGGCGGTCCGGATGATCCACGCCGCGCGCGCCCACGGCATGGAGGTGATGCTCGGGTGCATGATCGAGTCGAACGCCTCGATCGCGGCGGCGACTCACCTCGCACCCCTGCTCGACTACGCCGACCTCGACGGCTCGCTGTTGCTCGCCGAGGACCCCTACGCGGGCGTCCCGATGGACGGCGGCGAGATCGACCTCGAAGCGATCGACCGCCCGGGAACCGGCGTCCGCGCCGAGTAGCCGGTAGCCGGCCTCGCTTTCCGCGAATCCGCCACAACCCCTATTGTCGGCTGTGGAGTCGGTACCGTACGATGGGACGCGCAGAATCGCCGACCGAGGCGGCCCGACAGCGCGGGGAATCGATCTACGACGGACTGCTCACTGTCGCGATAACAGGCATCGCCATCATCGTGCCGCTGGTGGTGACACTCTGGGTGCTGGCGACGGTCATCCAGTTCATCGCCGGCGCGTTCGCGCCGATGGTGGCGGCGCTCGAGTGGACAGGCGTCGTCGGGGTCCTCCGGTCGGTGTGGGTCGACCTCGGGATGGCGGTTCCCAGAGCGGTGTTCGGCTACCTCCCGCAGGTGGTCGCGGTCATCATCCTCGTGGGCAGTATCGTCGGCGTCGGGAGCCTCGCACACGTCAGGTACGGCGAGCGCATCGTGGTCGTGGTCGACAACGCGCTCGCCGAGATTCCCGGAATCGGGACGGTCTACCAGAGCGTCCGACGGGTCGGCGACGCGATGCTCGGGAGCGAGGCCGAGAACTTCGAGGACGTGAAGGTGGTCGAGTACCCCCGCGACGGGTCGTACGTCCTCGGGTTCGAGACGGCACAGTCGCCGCCCGCGATCGGCGAGGCGGTCGGCGAGGACGAGCTCGTGGCGATGTTCCTGCCGTTCGCTCCCAATCCCGTGATGGGCGGCTATCTGGCTCACATCCCCGAAGACAGGGTGTACGACGTCGACATGACCGTCGAGGAGGGAGTCCGGACGATCGTCACGACCGGGATCGCCGGCGGCGAGGACGACGACGGCGACTTCGCGATCGGCAACATCCCGGGCGTCGAACACGACGAGGACAGCCCGGCGAAAGCCGACTGAACGGACGCGGACCGGGCCGTCGGCGCTCGTCGCGACCACGCGTCCGGGTCAGTCGTCGGCCGCCGCGGCCGACCGACCGTCGCCGGCGTCGACCCGCTTTTCGGTGATCCCCCAGCCGGTCAGACCCATCGCGAACAGGACGAGCGGCGAGAGGAACGCGAAGAAGTAGTACGGGAAGTACTCCAGCGTCGCCACGCCGAACGCGCCGGACATGTACACCGCCCCGGCGTGCCACGGGATGAGCGCGCCGGTCGGGGTCCCGGCGGCCTCGACCGCCCGCGAGAGGTTCTCGCTGTCGAGGTCGTACTCGTCGTAGAGGTTCCGGAGCGACATCCCGGGCACGACAATCGACATATATTGCTGGGCCGAGAGCACGTTGACGACGATGGCGCCGACGCCGGTGCTGACGATGAGGCTCGATCGGCTCCGGATGCTGGCGGCGAGGCGGTGGGCCAGCACCGCGAGGATGCCGGTCGATTCGAGCAGGCCGCCCAGCGACAGCGCCGCGACGACCACGGTGATAGTCCACGCGGAGCCCGAGAGGCCGTCACTGTGCAGGAGTCTGTCGACCCGTTCTACCCCGGTCGCGGGCTCGGTGCCGTTGAGGAATATCTCCCAGCCGACGACGAACGACTGGCCCTGCAGGAGGACGGTCGTGAGCACGCCGGCGAACACGCCCGCGACCAGAGACGGCAGTGCCGAGTAGCCGGACAGCGCGAGTCCGAAGGTGACGACCAGCGGGAGAAAGACGAGGGGTGAGATGTCGTAAGTCCCCGCGAGCGCGCCCTGAATCTCGGCGACCTGTCCGGCGGGGATCGCGCCGCCGGCCCGGAGGCCGAGCGCGGCGTACAGCACGACCGAGATGCCCAACGCGAGCAGGGTCCCCCATCGCATCGACCGGATGTGGTCGTAGAGGTCGGTGTTGGTGACCGCGGCCGCGAGGTTGGTGGTGTCCGACAGCGGCGACTGCTTGTCGCCGGCGTACGCGCCCGAGAGGATCGCGCCGGCGGTCATCGGCTCGGGGATGCCCAGTCCCGAGCCGATCCCGATGAACGCGACTCCGAGCGTCCCGGCGGTCGTCCACGACGACCCGATCGAGAACGCGACCGCCGCCGCGAGCAGCGCGGTCGCGGGCAGGAACACCTCGGGGGTGAGCACCGACAGCCCGTAGTACATCAGCCCCGGGATCGTCCCGGCGCTGACCCACGTCGCGATGAGCGCGTAGATCGTAAAGAGGATGAGCACCGCCTGCAGGCCCATCATCAGCCCCTTCGCGATCCCGTCGTAGACGTCGTTCCACGACAGGCCCAGCCAGTAGGTCGCGACCAGTCCGGTCAACACGATGCTCCAGAGCAACGGCGCGTGGGGCGCGAGCTTCAGATACCCCGAGCCGATCCCGAGGAAGACGACGACCCCCAGAACCGGCACGAGCGCCTGCGAGAGCGTCGGCCGACGCTCCGGCGACAGTTCCTCGTAGGTCAGCGGTTCGAAGTCGAGCGAAGGCATTCGCCACCGTCTAATGACTGAGAGTATTAAAACTCGTTCTTTTTATTCGTATAAAGAATATTTAAAGTGTGAGTCGGTACCGCAAGTCGTACTAACAGTTCCCAGACGGCGCGGCGATTTCGACACGCGTCACTCAGAGTGGGTCGACGACGATCACTCTGATCGGCAAGCGTCGGTCGCCCGGAGAAACGCGTCGGACGAGACCGGCGTCTCACACAGGACGCACCCAGTGGTCAGCAACTCCGATCGGATGTCGGCGTCGACGATCACCTGCGCCGTACACTCCGAACAGTCGAAGAAATCGAGGGGTTCGAGATCGAACGCCGGACGCCCGGCGACTGAGTGCTCACCGCCACCCGCCCGTGATCGAGCCGGAGTTACCGATCTCCTCGGTCCGCGAACCGCGGCCGCCGACTCACACGCCGGGGCGTCGACAGTCTGGAGCGGGGCTTGTCGCCGACGGCCGCCGCCACCGCCTCGCGGAGCTGTGAGACCGTCAGTTCGCGCTCGGTCGCCTCGCGGCCGACCGTCACCGCGAGCGTGTCGCGGTCGCGCTCGCGGTCCCCGACGACCGCGTAGTACGGGACCCAGTCGGCCGCCGCGTCCGCGAGTCGGTCGCCGACGGTCGCCGTTCGGTCGTCGATATCGACCCGAACGCCGCCGGGTTCGAGGGCCGTCGCGACCGCCTCGCACCGGGCGAGGTGTCGGTCGGCGACCGGGACGAGCCGGACCTGCGTCGGCGCGAGCCACGTCGGGATCCCCGGCGGGTCCCGGCGGTCCGCGCTCGCGGCCAGCGCGTCGACCGCGCGGTCGAGCCGCCCGACCGGCGCACACCGCACGCGTCTGACCGGGCCGTCCGACTCCGGGCCATCGCGGTCGGGTGCGGCGCGGTCGAGCCGGACCCCCGCGGTCGCGAGCGCCCGGTCGTCGGCGTCTATCGTGAGCAGATCGAGCGCGAGCGACCGCGAGCCGCGCTTCTTCTCGGAGACTTCGACGGGGACCGGCGCGTCGAACGCCCCGGTCAGTTCGGCGAGCCACGTCTCGTTGTCGGCGTAGAACGCCCGCGTCGCCCGAACCATCGGCCGGGCGTCGAGGCCCAGCGCCTCGCTCGCCCGGCTCGCCACCTCGACGCCGGCTCGGAACGCCTCGCGGGCGCGCTCGGGGTCGCGCGTCGCGGCGCGGAGTTCGGGCGTCTCGCGGCCGGGATCGAAGCGCCACGCCGGCCGATCGGTCGACTCGACGCCCGGATCGGCGACCGACGGGGCGTCCCCGCCGGTTCGAACGCCGTCGACGCCGGCGGTCTCGATCGGCGCCCCATCGCGTTCGGCGGCGAGGTCCGCGGCGTACGCCGCCAGCACGTCCCGGACCACCGCGCCGCGGGGGAGCCACCGGAGCCCGCCGTCGTCGTCGGGCGAGTCGGCGAGTCCGGACTCGCGCAGGCGCTCGACCGCGAGCCCGTCGCCGCGGTCGCCCGCGAACGCTCCCGTCGGGTCGGCGTCGAGGACGGCGCGGGCGTCGTCGAGCGCCGCGTCGAGGTCTTCGGGGTGGGTGAGCTCGCCGTCGGCTCCGAGCAGTCGGCGCTCGGTCGGCGGCGCCTCGCGGGCGTCTGCGGGGTCGATCCGGACCGATCGGCGCGCGAACGGGTGGCCCTTCGCCGAGAGGTCGAGCGCGGCGTGCCACCCGACCGGCGCGCGAACCACCTCGATCTCGGGAGCGATCGCGGCGTCGAGCCCCCGGAGGACGGTCCGGACGCGCTCGGCGTCGGCGGGGTCGTCGACGAGGTGATCAGCCGGCGAGAGGACGGCGCCGTCGGCGTTCAGGCGGTCGATCGCGGCCCGAAGCTCGTCGGCCGCGTCGGCGACCACCGCGTCGAGGGCGGTCGCGTCGGCCGACTCGACGCCGACGAACGCGGCCACGCAGTCGGTGAGCTCGCCCGCGGACGGAGCGCCGTCGGGCTCGGCGGCGTCGACCCCCGGCTCGACCGCCGTCGTCGCCTCGAACGCGACGCGGTCGGCGTGGACGAACAGTACTCGCATGTGCATCGAGACCGGTCGCGGCGCCAAAAGCGTGGCCCTACCGGTCGGCGAGCGCGGCCGGGAGGTCCGCGATCGACTCCAGCACGTAGTCGGGCGCCGGGTCGGCGGCCGCGGCGTCCTCGCGGGTCGCCACGCCGGACAGCACGAGCGCGGTCGTCATCCCCGCCCGTTCGCCCATCGCGAGGTCGGTGTCGAGGCGGTCGCCGACCACAAGACACGACCCGGCGTCCGCCCGGACGCGGTCGAGCGCCGCGGTCGCGGCCCGCTCGGAGGGCTTGCCGAGCACCGCCTCGGGGTCGCGGTCGGCCGCGCCGGCGAGCGCGGCCACGATCGCGCCCGAACCGGGCAACGGGCGACCGTCGACCGGGATCGTGCGGTCGGGATCGGTCGCCACGAACGTCGCGCCGTCGAGCGCCCACAGCCCGTCGCGCAGGCGGTCGTAGGTGAACTCCCGGTCGATCGACCCGACCACGACCGCCGCGGTCTCGGGATCGTCGGTCAACGCACGGTCGCGAGCCGCGAGCAGGTCACACAGCCCCTGCTCGCCGACGACGTAGACGGGGTCTCCGGGGTGCTCGTCGGCGAGGTACTCGGCGGTGACGACCCCGGAGGTCAGCACCTCGCCGGGGCGAACCTCGAACCCGAGGTCGGCGAGCCACTCGCGGTAGGACGCGGGTTCCCGGGTGGGGTTGTTCGAGAACAGCAACACGTCGGCCCCGGTCTCCCGGAGTCGATCGAGCGCGCCGATCGCGCCCGGGACGGGGTCGCCGCCCCGGACCAGCGTGCCGTCGACGTCGAGGACGACGCTTTCGAAGCCAGTCATCGAGCGGGAGTTAGGACCGCCGCCACAAGGGTCTGTGGCCCGCGATCGCGTCGGTCCGATCGCCCGACCACAAAGTACTTGCCCGCCACACGTAACCGGCCGAACATGAACCGCGAGACGATGCTGGCAGTCGCGATCGCCGCCGTCGTCGCGGTGTCGGTCGTCGCGGCCGCCGCGGTCCCGGGGGCGGTGGCGGACGCCGAACCCGAGGACGTCCGCCCGAGCTACCTCGACATCGAGGAGGTGTCGATCACCCCCGGCGAGGTGTCGGGCGCCACGGCGACGCTGTCGGTCGAGACCCGCCTCGACCACCGTGGCGGCGACGACGAGAACGTCACCGTCCTCGTCCGGGCGGTCCACCTCGACTCCGGGCTGGTCGAGACCACCGACGAGGTCGCGGTCCCGCCGATCTCGGGCGACCGCGAGGTGTCGGTGGTCCAGAACCTCTCGGTCGAGCGATCGGGCGGCTACCGGATCGAGACCGTGGTGTTCCGCGACGGCGAGCGCATCGGCGAGGGCAGTAAAGCGGTCCGGGGCGTGGGGACGCTCACCCCCGCCTATGCCGAGACCGACGTGCGATTCCACTGGCTCGGCGGCGACCTCCCCGCCGTCGAGTACAGCGTCGCCGAGACCGACGGGAACCGCACCGTCCTGAACGTCTCGACCGCCCTCACCAACGACGGCGACGCCGCCTCCGAACAGCTCCGGGTCGTCCTCACCGCCCGGCAGGCCGACTCGAACATCGTCGCCGACCGCACGACCGTCCGGGTCGGCACCATCGCGCCGGGGCGGACCGCCTCGCCGAGCGCCGAACTCGAGGTGCCCGACGGCTACAACTACTACCTCGACGCGGTGCTCTGGAAGGACGGCGTGGTCGTCGGCACCGCCCGGAGCGCGGCGAACCTGAACCCGACCGAGACCCTCTCGGTCAACGAGACCGTCCGGGAGGTCGGCGTCGAGGTGAGCGACTTCGAACGCGGCGAGGACGCACCGAGGCGCGAGACGACCGAGGCCAGCTACGACGGCGGCGGCGGCGGAATCCCCGGATTCACCGCCGTCGGGGCGCTCGCGGCGCTCGTCGGCGCGGTACTGCTCGCACGGAGACAGACATGACCGAGACAGACGATCCGAACGCGACCGAGGAACCGGCTCCGTCGACCACCGGCTTCGACGTGCGGACCAACATCTACCGCGGCGCGCTGGGGCTTTTCGCCCTGCTCGCGGTCGTCGCGGTCGCGCAACTCTACGCCAGCGTCGGCGCGACTATCGACACGTTCATCTCGCGGCGCTACCAGCCGCTGTACCGGACCGCGTTCAATCTGGTGGTGCTTCTCGCGGCCGGGATCGGCATCTCGTGGAGCGTCCGCCGACTGAGCGGGGAGTGAGTCACCGCCGGTCGTCGAGCCGACGGGCGGCGTCTTCGGCCTCCCGCATGAACCGCTGTTGGGCCGCGCCGGTCGACGCGCCTTCCTCGGGGGTGACTCGCTCGTAGCTCCCGTCGGCGGCCATCTCCCATCGGTTCCGATCGTCCGAGAGCAACGCGTCGAGGAGCCGATCCAGTTCGGCCCGCAACGCCGGCGACTCGATCGGCGCCACCGCCTCGACCCGATTGTCGAGGTTCCGACTCATCCAGTCGGCCGACCCGAGGTAGTAGCCGGGGTCGTCGTTCGCGAAGCGCCAGACCCGCGAGTGTTCGAGGAATCGCCCGACGACGCTGTAAACGTCGATGTTCTCGCTGACGCCCTCCACGCCCGGTCGGAGCCGGCAGATGTCTCTGACCACGAGGTCGACGTCGACGCCGGCCATCGACGCCTCGTACAGTTCGGCGACGAGTTCGGGGTCCTCGAGCCGGTTCATCTTCGCGACGATGCGGGCGTCCTCGCCTCGACGCGCACACTCGGCCTCGTTCCGGACGAGGTCGACGAACCGCTCGCGCATGTTGCCGGGCGCGACCAGCAGCTTGCGGTACTGCTCGTGGAGCGAGTGGCCGGTGAAGTAGTTGAACAGCTTCACGAGGTCCTGGCCCACGTCCCGATCGGCGGTCAGCAGTCCGAGGTCCTCGTAACGCTTTGCGGTCTCGGAGTGGTAGTTGCCCGTCCCGACGTGCGAGTAGAGCCGGACCCGATCGCCCTCGTCGCGGACGACCAGCGACACCTTGGTGTGGGTCTTGTAGCCGATCGTCCCGTAGGCGACGTGGATGCCCTCGGATTCGAGCTTCTTCGCCCACTCCAGGTTGTTCTGCTCGTCGAACCGGGCCTTGAGTTCGACCATCACCGCGACCTGCTTGCCGTTGCGCGCGGCCTCGATGAGCGTCTCGATAATCCGCGAGTCGCTGGCGGTCCGGTAGATGGCGGCCTTGATCGCGAGCACGTCGGGGTCGCGAGCCGCGGATTCGAGGAACCGCTGGACGGTGCCTCCGAACGAGTGGTACGGGTGGTGGACGAGCACGTCGTCGTCCCGGATCGTGGCGAAGATGTCGTCGCTGTCGGCCAGCCGCGGGTGGGGCTTTGGAGTCCACTCGGCGAGCTTGTGGTCCGGGTACTCGAGGTCGGTCAGCGACGCGAAGTCCCGGAAGTCGAGCGGGCCGGGCAGTTCGAACACCTCCCGCTCGGTGAGCCCGAGCTGTTCGGTGAGCACCTCGCGGATCGCGGGATGGGCGTCGGACTCGATCTCCAGTCGGACCACGGTGGCGAATCGGCGCTCTTCGAGGACCTCCTCGATCATCTCGATGAGGTCCTCGGCGACCTCCCCGTCGCGGCCGACCTCCGCGTTCCGTGTCACCCGAAACAGCGAGTGATCGACGAGTTCGACGTTCGGGAACAGCAGTTCGAGGTTGTCGGCGATCACGTCTTCGAGCAGGACGAACCGGTCGTCGGCGTCGTGGCCGACCGAAACGAGCCGCGAGCGGTTCTGGGGCACCTTCACCCGCGAGAAAGTCGGATCGGCACCGGGGTCCTCGCGGGTCAGCACCGCGAGCGACAGGCTCAGGTTCGAGATGTGGGGAAACGGATGCGCGGGGTCGAACGTCAGCGGCGTCAGCGTCGGCAACACCGAGCTCTCGAAGTACGTCCGCAGGTCGGCCCGCTCGGCGTCGGTGAGATCGTCGTACTCGAGGATCTCGACGCCGATCTCGGCGAGCGCGGGCCGGATCGCCTCGCGGTAGCACTCGGTCTGGCGCTCGAAGAGCGGCCGAGCCGTCTCCAAGACCTCGATCCACTGCTCGCGGGGCGTGCGGCCGTCGGGGGTGCGCTCTTCGACGCCCGCCGCGATCTGCTGTTTCAGCCCGCCGACCCGCTTGCGGAAGAACTCGTCGAGATTCGTGGTGACGATCGCGAGGAACTTGACCCGCTCTAGGAGGGGGTTGTCGTCGTCGAGAGCCTCCGCGAGGACGCGCCGCTGAAAGGCGAGCTCCGAGAGCTCGCGGTTGAGATAGAGGTCGGGGTCGGTCCGATCGAAGCGGTCGAGCGTCCCGTCGTCGGCCGGTGGTTCGGCGTCGCCGGCTATCGACTCGTCGTCCGCCATGACTACGGGATCACGGCGTCGCGGTCGCCGTCGGGCGCGACGACCTTGTCGTCGCTCCTGTCGAGGTACTGCTCGCGGGCCGGCACCGAGACGAACGCCCCGGCCGCACAGTCGTAGGCGGTCAGCTCGCCGCCGTGGACACAGCCGGTGTCGAGCGCGACCGCGTGCTCGCGCTCGGTCGCGCGCCCGTGGACGGTGTGACCGAAGAAGATCCGGGGCGGGCCCTCGTACTCGTCGTACCAGAGCGGGCCCTCGTAGGCGTCGTCGGCCCGGGGCGCGCGCATGTTCAGCAGGTCGGTCGCATCGTGGTCGGCCAGCGCCCGCCGGGGGTCGACGCCGCCGTGGACCACGAGCCCGCCCGGCCACGAGATCGCGACCGGGAGGTTCTCGACGAACGTCGCGAGCGACTCGGGGAGGTCGAGTCCGGTCTCTCCCCGGAGGTACTTCGCCTCGTTGTTCCCGAGCACGCTCCGGAGGTTCGGGCTGTCGCGGACGAGTTCGAGCACGCCCCGGGTGTCGGGGCCCTTCCGGACCAGATCGCCGACGAACACGACGAGGTCGTCGTCGCCGGGGTCGAGCCGATCGAGGAGGGCTTCTAGCTCCCGACGACAGCCGTGGACGTCGCCGACGACGGTGACGCTGTGCCACTCGTCGGCGTCGAGGCGCTCGTGGCGGGGCTCGACTGCGGGGCCGAACACCGGTCGGATCTCCGAATCGCGTCGCTCGGTCCGTGTAACTCCCATGTGATCGTCCAGCGGTTCGGAGAGCCGGTATTAACGGATTGCTATGAACGCTATATAGGGGCCGGTAGCGGTCCGAAACCGACGGTCGAGGCGGGCGGTCGGGATCTCAGCCCCGGAGGGCCTCGACGGGCTCGGACTCGGCGGCCTTCCACGCCGGATAGAGCCCGCCGACGACGCTCGCGGTCACGCCGAAGGCGAACCCGACCACGGCGTACCGGAGCGCCTCCGCGCTGAACGCGAGCGGATCGCCGAGCAACGCGCCGTTGATCAGCGATCCGACCGCGAAGCTGATCGCGGTCCCGAGGATCGCGCCGGTCAGTCCGAGCAGCGCCGCCTCCGCGAGCATGATCCGGAGCACGTCCATCCGGTGGTAGCCGACCGCCCGGAGCACGCCGATCTCCTGCTTGCGTTCGATGACGCTCATCAGCATCACGTTGGTGATGCTGACCCCCGCCACCACCAGCGAGATGGCGCCGATCCCGATGAGAAAGAGGTTGATCTGTGCGAACGCCTGATCGATCTGCTCGGAGACGTCGGCGCGCTCGAAGACGTTGATGAGCTCCTCGCGACCGTTGAACTCGTCGCGGATCGCCATCGCGGTCGCGTTGGCCTCGGTCGCGCCGTCGGTCCGGACGATGACCTGGCTGTAGCCCTCGCCGTCGAACTGCTCGACCGGCAGGACGACCGCGTCGTTCGGGCGCGCTGGCGCGGCCTGACCCTCGTCTTGGAGGACGGCCTGCACTCGATAGGTCTCGGTGACCTCGACCGGCTGGCCGTCGCGGGTGACGGTGCGCCGGAGTTCGAGCTTGTTGCCCGGTTCGAGGTCGTTCCGATCCGCGAACGTCTGGCCGATCAGCGCGCCCTTCCGCCAGTTGCCCGGGATCGACCCCCGACGGACCTCGTAGAGCGACTCGGGATCTGTGACTCCGTAGACGGTCACGCCGCCCGACCCCTCGCCGACCGTCCGGGACTGTCGCTGTTTCAGCGGCACGATTTCGCTGTCGCCGGCGAGGCGGTCGATGATCTGGACGTCGCTGTCGGTGAGGTAGGCGGGGTCTTTCTCGCCGCTCGCGTACACCTGGAGGTCGCTCCCGATCTCGCCGATAGTCTCGAGCTGGGCCTCCTTGAACGCGACGCCGAACATCCCGAGCGACGCGATGGCGACCACGCCGATGACGATCGCAAGCACCGCGAGCGCGGTCCGGGTGCGGGCCCGCGCGAGGTTTCGGCGGGCCATCAGGAACGTCGGGACGCGCCGCCACAGCGGCTCAAGCACGCCGGTCACCCCGACTGTGTTCGGCGTCCGCGCCCGACACGATCGAGCCGTCGATGAGCTCGACCACCCGGTCGGCGTAGTCGGCGACGTAGTCGTCGTGGGTGACCGTCACCACCGCGACGTCGTCGTCCTCGCAGATCTGGCCGAACTCGTCGAGGATGACGTCGCCGGTGTCCCGGTCGAGGTTGCCGGTCGGCTCGTCGGCCAACAGGAGGTCGGGCTGGTTCACCAGCGACCGGGCGATCGCGACCCGCTGTTTCTGGCCGCCCGACAGCTCGTCGGGGTAGTGGTCGAGCCGGTCGCCCAGCCCGACGCGTTCGAGCAGTTCGGTCGCCCGCCGGGTGGTCTCTTTGGGCTCGCCCGCGAGCAGTCGCGGGACCTCGACGTTCTCCCGGGCGGTCAGCGTCGGCACGAGGAAGAAACTCTGGAAGACGAACCCGATGGTCTCGCTCCGGCGGTCGGTCCGCTCGGCGGTCGTCAGCGTCGAGACGTCCTCGCCGTCGAGCAACACGGTTCCCCGCGTCGGGACATCGAGCAGCCCGAGGATGTTGAGCAGGGTCGACTTCCCGCTCCCGCTGGGGCCGACGATGGAGACGAACTCGCCGCGCTCGACCTCGAAGTCGATGCCAGCGAGCGCGCGGACCGTCTCTCCGCCGGTCTCGTACTCCTTGACGACGTCGGTTCCGGTGACCAGCGACATCTTACCGGCGGGTCCACCAGACGCCCGCGACGATCAGGAGCGCGACCAGCCCGCCGATCGGGACCAGCGGGATCGAACTCCCGCCCGAGTTCGATTCGTCGCCGGACGGCGCGGGGCCGACGTCGACCTCGACGGTCCGAGTCCGGGTCACGTCGTCGACGACGTAGCTCACCCGAAGCGGGACGGTCGTCCGGTTGTTCGAGAGTTCGGCGTTCACGTCGAAGGTGACGAAGTCGCTCGAGTCGACCGTCCCGACGAAGTACTCGGGCTGGGGCTGGGCCTTCCGGACGTTCTGGGCGTCGGCGACGCTCACGACCACGCTCTCGACCGCTTCGCCGCCGAGGTTGGCGGCGCTCCCCGAGACGGTGAGCCGGTCGCCCTGCCACTCGGCGTTCACGCCCGTCAGCGAGACGTTACCGGGGTTGTCGGGCGGAGTCAGGTCGGCGGTGGCGGTCCGGGTGATCCGGCGTTCGACGCCGTCGCCGTCGGTGTAGGTCAGGGTGAGGTTCACCGGATACGTCCCCGACTCGGCGCTCCGGGCGCGGTAGGAGAACGTCCGCTCGGACCCGCCGGCCAGCGAGGGAACGACCCGGCGGTTCTCGCGGATCGTGACGTCGTCGCTGTCGGCTTCGAGCGAGACCTGTCGGACCGCACTCTCCATCCCGTTCGAGACGGTGACGTTGAGCGACCGCCACGCACCCTCGACGGCCGACTCCGTCTCGACCGCGAGCTGGGGGTGGTCGGTCGGCTGGGCCGGCGGCGTGAAGTCAGCCCGCAACAGCCGGGTCAGCCGGCGGCTCTCGCCGTCGGCGGTCGTGTACGAGAGCTCGACCTCGACGGGGTACTCGCCGGCTTCCTCGACCCCGCCGGTGAACTCGAAGTCGGTTTCCGCGCCGCTCTCGAGGCGGGCTCGGATCTTGGCGTCCTCCTCGATCGAGACGTCCTCGCCGTCGACGTCGACCGAGAGCTGTCTGATGGCGTCGTCGCGGCCGTTCGAGACGGTGACCGTCATCGTGCGGGCGTCGAGCGAGACCGCTGACTCGGTGTCGAGCGACAGCTGGGGGTGCTCGCCGTTCACGCGGAGCGTGAGCGGGTGGACGACCCGCCGCTGTTGGCCGTCACGGCTCTCGAGGACGACGTGGACGTAGAGGTCGCGCTCGCCGGTGTTGTTGAGCGTGGCCTCGAACCCGCGGCGTTCGGTCTCGCCCGGTTCGACCGTTGTCGGGCCGGGCTGGTGACTCTCGCGGAGCTTCGAGCTTCGCATCTCGCCGTCGCGGAGTTCGAGCCGGCTCACGCTGTAGGCGGTGTTCGACGACTCGGCGTTCGTGACGGTGGCCGCGATCCGGAACGGCTGTTCGGGCGACGGGAAGTCGGGGGCGTCGACCGACACCGAGACGAAGTCGTCGTCGGCGACCGCGGTGCCCGCGCCTGCTGGCGCGACGGTCGCGACGACGAGAATCGTTACGAGCAACGTTGGGACGGATTTTCGCGTCATTGTGTACAGTGAATCTCGTGGGGGTTGAAGCGGCGTCAGACGGCGACTCCGCGTGTGGAGGGTCGTGGTTCGGCGCCGTCGACTGAACCGTTCGGCTACCTGTGTAGACGTAACACGGGAAAGCGGCCGGATAACTATTACGATACAGACAGGAAAGTGTCGGTCTACAGCCGATCGAGGGCGAACAGGTCGAGGTCGTATTCGCGCTCGACAACCCCATCCACTGATAGGTCCGCGAGCGCCTCGCCGACCGCGCTACAGAACTTGAAGCCGTGGCCGGTGAACCCGGCGGCGACCGCCACCTGCGGGTGGTCGGGGTGGCGCCCGAGGTAGTGGTGGCCGTCGTGCGACCGGGTCAGGAGACACGTCTTGAGCCCGAGAGTGGTCCCGGCGGCGGCCGGAAACTGGGCCTCGACGGCCGCCCGCAACCGGGCCGCCTCGGCGTCGGTCGGCTCGCGGTCCATCCGATCGGGGTCGACCGCCTCCGGATCCTCCGGGGTCCGGCCGATCTTGATGCCGGGCACGTCGTGGATCGGGAAGCCGTAGGTGTGGTGGTCCTCGCCGTCGACGATGAAGACCGGGAACGACTCGGGGGTGAACCGCTCGGGCGCCTCCGGACGGAACCACGCCATGACCCGGCGCTCGGGCGTGAGGTGCTCGCGCAACGCCGGCAGGACCTCGCCGGTCCACGCTCCGGCGGCGACGACGAGTCGGTCCGCACGGTACCGACCCCGCTCGGTGGTGACCTCGACGCCGTCGCCGACGGGCCGCCAGTCGACCGCCGGCTCCCGGGCGCGGATCTCGGCCCCGGCGTCGAGCGCGCCTTCGACGTGGCCGACGATGCAGTCTTCGGGCACGAGAAAGCCGCCGTCGGGCTGGACGACCGCGCGGTACGACGCCGGGAGATCGTAGCCGGGGTATCGCTCGGACAGTTCGGCGCCGGTGAGCAGGTCGTACTCGAAGTCGTTCGCC
The DNA here is from genome assembly GCF_004521895.1 of Halorussus marinus. Lineage (NCBI taxonomy): Archaea > Methanobacteriati > Methanobacteriota > Halobacteria > Halobacteriales > Haladaptataceae > Halorussus > Halorussus marinus. The sequence continues at coordinate 27,342 of NZ_SBIR01000011.1, read as the reverse complement.
TCACAGCACTCGATCGCGTCCGCGACGTACTCGCCGTCGGCGGGGCCGGCGTGGACCGACCCGGTGCGGTGCAGGAGGTCGCGGTCGGTCTCGGCCGCCAGCTCGTCCCAGAGGTCGCCGGCCCGGCTCGCGAGCCCCACGTAGTCGGGATGTTTCGTCTGGACGAGCCGGAAGATCCGGGTCTCGCCGTGCGAAGACCCCATGTCGTGTGGCACGTCGTAGCGCTCGAGTCCGAGGACGTCCAGTCCCCGGCGGGCGAGGTGGTAAACGGCCGCGCTTCCCATGCCGCCGACGCCGACGACGATGACGTCGCGGCGCGCGCCGGTGTCGTTCGCGCGAGACACTGACGGTACTCCCGAGAGCGCGATATTATATCTTTCCCGTCCGACAGGGTCGCGAGGCCGACTCGCTTCGCGCGGGCTCAATCTGTCGGTCGCGAACGGGACGACCGACCGGCCGGGAATGTACGTCGACTAATACTTATGCGTGACGTGTAAACGCACAGACGACCGAACGGAGAGTTCGAATATGGTTGATCAATCGCTTCCCGGTTCGGACGACGGCGGCGGCAGAGAGATAACGCGCGGCGTCGCGGTCGCGGCGGCGGTCCTGGTGGCCGTCGCGCTCGCGATAGGGTGGTACTTCAGGCCGTGGTTCCAGGGGCTCGTCTACCTCCTGTACACGACGCCGATGGTGCTCGTCGCGGGCGCGGTCGCGGCCGCGGTGACAGCGACGCTGTGGCGGCGGGACTTCCCGCTCACCGCGAACGCCGCGCTCGGCATCTTCGTCGTCGTGCTCGTCGCGGGCACCGGCGCCGCGGGGCTGTTCGCGGGCGAGGAACTCGGGACCTCGACGATGGCCGACTCCGAGGTCACCGGCGGGCTCTCGGAGGTAGACCCCGACCGACCGCGGGTCGTCACCAAGAGCGTCGCGAGCCGGTACGCCTCGAACACGCTGAACTTCCCCCAGTACCGGATCAGCGGCGGCGACATCACCGTCTACAACGGGACGCCCCACTGGTCGTACGCGCTCTCGCCCGACGGGACGTGGAACCACCTGACGAAACAACAGCACGGCACCGTTCTGGTCGATATGACCCGCCAGAACGCCCAGACGGAGGTCGTCACCGGCGACCTCCGGAAGGGGATCGGGACCGCGTTCTACAACCACTACAAGTGGCACACCGTCAAGAACGGGGAGTACCTCGTCGACTACGAGGACCCGTTCATGGTCGTCCACGAGGGCGAACAGTACGTCGCGGTCCCCTACACCAAACCGGAGTTTCACTGGACGCCGGTCCCCCACACGACGCCCGAGTGGGGCGGCGTCGCGCTGATCGACAGCGAGGGCTCGCTCGAAGACCTCTCGCCGGCCGAGGCCCGGTCGCATCCGGTCCTCGAAGGCCAGAAGCTCTACCCGCTCTCGCTGGCGCGCCAGAAGGTGGCCGCGACCAAGTACCGCAACGGCATCGTCAACACCTTCACGAGCCACCGCGACGAGATCGAGGTCGCGCCGGTCCCCGGCGAGGACAACGACCAGCCGTTCGTGGTGCTGACCGAGAACGGCCCCGAGTACGTGGTGGCGGTCGAGCCCTACGGCGATGCACAGGGGCTCAAAGAGGTCTGGACCGTCGACAGCCGGACCGGCGACTTCCAGCGGTACTCGCCAAACGAGTCGCTGTTCGGGCCCCGGAAGGCGACCGACTACGTGCGACAGGCCGCCCGGACGACCGACTGGAACCGGTTTACCCCCTCCGAGCCGATCCCGGTGGTCGTTGACGGGGAGTTCTACTGGGAAGTCCGGGTGGTACCCGAGGACAGCAGTGGGATCGCGTACATCGCGTTCGTGAACGCGCGATCGAGCGACGTCGTCGAAGTCGAGCAGACCGAGGAGGTGTCGGCGTTCCTGCGGGGCGCGACCGTCGCGCCCGACGCCGGCGACGGCGAGGGGTCGACCGACGGCGACGCCCCCGAGATGATCGTCCAGCGCGTCGCCGATAACGGCACCGTGCTCGAAACGCTGGAAGTGTACGGCAACGAGTCGATCCAGATCGAACGGGGCGCTCGCAACGAAACCGACGGTCGGTGAGCAAGCCCCCGGTCGCCGGCCTCAGAGCCGGTCGCGACACCCGTCGATGAACGACGAGAGCTTCGACCCGACTTCGGGCTCGACGCTCAACAGGACGCTGTGACACTGCTCGTGGGGGAACTGGAACACGTAGGCGTTGTCGTGGTAGTGGACGATCGCGGCCTTCGATCCGATCTCGGTCTCGGGACGCTCGTGAACCCCCGCCTCGAAGTCGATCCGAAACGACTCGGCGACTCGCTCGTAGCGGTCCTCGGTGTAGGTCTGTCGGATGTCGTCGCGGATGTAGATCGGCTTCCAGTCGTCTTCGAAGAGGACGAACACGGTCCGTAAGGCGTCGCCTAACTGATCGGTCGCGTAGCCCGCCAGTCGCTCGCCCGTGGCAGACGGCATGCGCTGGAGATGGCAACACCCCCACTTAGAGCTAGTGGTACGGAATCACCGTCGGCCTCGTCCGGATCGACCGACGTCCGCCGACCGGCGCTGACGAGCGGGACGCTGTCGAAAGATAAGTGCCGAAGTTAGGTGGCTGGGGAGTTGCGGCCCCAGTTTCCGGACGGACAGTCCCCGCCCGGAAAGGAGGTGGGCCAACACGGATTTGAACCGCGAACCTCCCGGTTATCAGCCGAGCGCTCAACCTGATTGAGCTATTGGCCCAGGTGAGCGCATTCTTTGGTTGCCCCCTCGGATGTTTAAGCGTTTCCTTTCGCCGACGGTTCGGTACGCCCTCACGGGGTTTTCGACGCCGAGCCCCCCACGGCGATCCGATCGAAGCCGCCGGTCTACCGGTTTTCGTCGTCCTCGAAGTCGATGTCGTAGGCGTCGTCGTCCATCCGATAGGTGTCGTCGTCGGTCGACGAGTCGCGCGTCGCCTCCCCGGAGTCGGCACCGCCCGTGCCGGGACCGCCGGGACCGAACCCGCCGCCTGCGCCCGGCCCCGCGCTCGCGTCCTCGGCGTTCGGGAACCCGAACGTGTAGACGTTGCCGGTGGCGAACCCGCCGGTCTTCTGCTCGACGTAGGGTTTGATCACCCACTTCTGTACCGCCTCGCGGACGAGGATGCGACTCGGCGGGAAGGCCAACAGGAACCCGACCGCGTCGGTCACCAGCCCGGGCGTGAGCAGGAACGCGCCCGCGGCGATGAGGAGCGCGCCGTCGGTGAGTTCGTCGGTCGGGACGCCGCCCTCGGCGAGGCGCCGCTGGAGTTTGCGGACGGTGTGGCGGCCCTCGGCGCGGACGAACAGCATGCCGAGCAGTGCGGTCAACACCACGAGCGCGACGGTCGGGACCGCGCCCAACTGCGCCGCCACGAAGACGAGGAACAGGGCGTCCAGCAGCGGGATGAGGAGGAGCGCGGCGAGTGCGCGTTTCATCGGTCGTTCTTGATCCGGATTGTCGCTCGCGCGGTAAAACCCTTTAGGTGCGAGGGCTTTCGTCGCGAAGCCGTCTCCAGTCGAGACGGAGGTAGTGAACCAGCGTCCCGGTCAGCCCGAGGCGCTCGACGCGTCGCGGGGACGTCTCGACCAGCGCCTCGGGGTGGTAGCCCGTCGGGTACCGCCGCGCGAGTTCGCGGCTGAAGGCGGTGTCCTCGTTGGGCACGTTCGGGAACCCGCCGACGTCGGCGTACGCGTTCCGGCGCACGAAGCAGTTGAACCCCGGAAGGATCGGCCGACCGAGCCGCGGGAAGACGTGGTTGATCGTCGCCGCCATCGCCGTCGCTCGCAGACAGCCGGGCATGCGACATCGCGAGGACGCGGCCGCGAGCCCGTTCTCGCGGACGAACGCCAACATCGCGTCGAGGTAGTCCGGATCGACCGCGGTATCGGCGTCGACGAACGCCAGCCACTCACCGTCGGCGGCCTGCGCCCCGCGGTGGCGGGCGGCGCCGATACCGGGGTCGCGCTGGTCGACGACCGCGGCGCCGTACCGTCGCGCGATCGCGGCGGTGTCGTCGTCGCTGTCCCCATCGACGACGACGATCTCGTACTCTCGGTCGGTCCGCTGGTCGCGGATGCTCGCCAGCGCGTCCGGGAGGTAGGCCGCCTCGTCTTTCGCGGGGACGACGAAGCTGACTGCGGGCATGGTGGGGACTCCGATTCGGGTCGACGGAGTTCGAGGGCGAGGAGTAAGGGTCTTTCCGCCGGGGGTCGTAGGACCGACCGGCCGATGACGAGGCGATCGCTCCGAGCCGGTCTCGGCAGCCGGCGGTGACGAGCCCTATGAGTGCCGAGGCCGACGCCGTTCGAGCCGACGGGGCTCACTCGTTTCGTTCGCGATGACGCGCTTCGAGCCGCTGGTATCGGTCGTCGGCCCGCGCTCGCTCCAGCCAGACCGCGTAGACCAGCGCGGCCTCTCGCTTGTCGTGGTCGGCCCAGTGGACCGGCTCGCGAGGCTCGCCGTCCTCGTACTTGCGCCCGCCCGGGTACCGGGCGTAGCGCATCGCCCGGGTGTAGCCCATCTGGAGGTACTTGCGCGCCATATCCATCCCGACGAACTCGCCGGTCCGGCCGTAGGCCCGAAACTGGTCGTAGATCGCTTCGCCGGCCTCGTCGGCGGTCTCGCGGTCGGCGTACCCCCACAGCGGGAGGAGTTCGGACTTGTACGGCTGGACTTTGAACACGCCCTCCTCGCCGCGGCCGATATCGTAGCGCTCGGGATGTCGCCGGTAATCGACGTCGTGGGCCGCCTCGTCGCGGACGTGGGGCGGCGCGGTCGCCTCGGCGCTTATCGGGCGGCGAGTCTGTGGCCTCGTCGCCGTCGGACGCTCCGACCGTCTTCTCGTCCGGGTGCGAGTCGTCGGGTGTCACGCTTTCGAGTTCGCGTTCGTCGGTGAAATGTCCTGCTCACCCGCCGGCCGACCGACAAAACAACCATGGGCCTGTCGTCCGAAGGGCCGGTATGAACAGCACGTCCGTCCCCGCTGAGGGCCGACCGCGGCCGGCCGCGTCGGGGTCCGATCGCGACAGACGACCGCGAGGGCCGCGATGACGGTCCTCGTGCTCGGCGACCAGCTCACGCGGCGGGTCGGGCCGGTCGCGGCCCGGCCCGACGACCGCGTGCTGTTGATCGAGGCCCGCGAGTTCGCCCGTCGGCTGCCGTACCACCCCCACAAGCTCACGCTCGTGTTCGGCGCCATGCGGGCGTACCGCGACGAGCTCCGAGACGCGGGCCGCGAGGTCGAGTACGTCCGCGCCGAGACGTTCCGGGAGGGGCTCGCGACCCACTTCGACGCCCACCCGAACGACGACCTGACGGTCATGCGACCGTCGAGCCACGGCGGGGCCGAGCGGCTCCGACGGCTGGTCGAGCGCGAGGGCGGCCGGCTCGACGTCGTCGACAACGACCTGTTTCTCTGCTCGCGGTCGGCGTTCGCGTCGTTCGCGAGCGATCGGACCCAGCCGTACCGCCACGAGGAGTTCTACCGGTTCATGCGCCGGAAGACCGGCTACCTGATGGCCGACGGCGAGCCGGTCGGCGGCGAGTGGAACTACGACGACCAGAACCGCGAGTTCCCCGACGAGTCGTACGATCCGCCCGACCCGCCGGCGTACGACCCCGACGAGCGCACTCGCGAAGTCGCCGAGTGGGTCCGCGAGGAGTTCGACGGCGGGTACGAAGCGCCGCCGTACGGCGGCGACTGGGCCGACCCCGAGCCGTTCCGCTGGCCGGTCACCCGCGCCGACGCCCTCGACGCGCTCGATCGGTTCGTCGACGAGCGCCTCGCGGCCTTCGGGCCGTATCAGGACGCCATGCTCGAAGACGAGTGGGCCATGCACCACGCCCTGCTGTCGGTCCCGCTCAACCTCGGGCTCCTCGGTCCCGACGAGGTCATCGAGCGAGTGCTCGACGGCGTCCGGGCCGATCCGGACGTCCCGCTGAACAGCGTCGAGGGGTTCGTCCGCCAGGTCCTCGGCTGGCGGGAGTTCGTCCGGGGCGTCTACGCCGAGACGATGCCGGAGCTCGCGACCGCGAACCAGCTCGAAGCCAGCCAAGCCCTCCCGGAGTTCTACTGGACGGGCGAGACCGAGATGGCCTGCCTCGCGGACGCGGTCGACGGAGTTCGAAAGCGCGGGTACAGCCACCACATCCAGCGGCTCATGGTGCTTTCGAACTTCGGGCTCCTGTACGGCGTCGAGCCCCGCCGGCTCAACCGGTGGTTTCACGCCGGCTACGTCGACGCCTACCACTGGGTGACCACGCCCAACGTCGTCGAGATGGGCCTCTACGGCGCGGGGGCGTTCGCGAGCAAGCCGTACGCCGCGTCGGCCAACTACGTCGACGGGATGAGCGACTACTGCGGGGGCTGTGCCTACGATCCCGACGCGACCACGGACGAGGGCGCCTGCCCGTTCAACGCCCTCTACTGGGACTTCCTCGATCGGAACGAAGAGCGCCTGGGCGACAACTACCGGATGGGCCTCGTCTACTCGCACCTCGAAGACAAGGACGTCGAGGCGATCCGCGAGCGCGCCGAGACGGTCCGGCGCATGACCGACGACGGGGTGGTCTGAGATGGCGACGATCGCCGACCGGAGGCACCGATGAGCCGGCCCCGGACCGCCGTGGTCTGGTTCCGGCGGGACCTCCGGACCCACGATCACGAGCCCCTCGTCGAGGCCGCCGCGGCCGACCGGCTCCTGCCGGTCTACGTGTTCGACCCCGAACGCTACGGGACGCGGGAGTTTGGCGGCGACGACTCGTTCGCCTACGAGAAGACCGGCGGGTTTCGCACGCGGTTCCGTCTGGAGGCCGTCGCGGACCTCCGGTCGCGGCTCCGGGCGGCGGGCAGTGACCTCCTCGTCCGCGTCGGCCCGGCGCCGGCCACGGTGGCCGACCTCGCCGACCACGTCGACGCCGACGCCGTGTACGCACACACCCGCCCGACGCCCGAAGAGCGCGCCGTCGAGACCGCCCTCGCCGAGCGGCTCGCCGACGCCGGCGTCGCGTTCGAGCGGTACTGGGGCCACACGCTCTATCGGCCCGAGGACCTGCCCTCGAGCGTCGAGGAGATCGACGACACGTACACGCCGTTCAGACACGCCGTCGAGTCGGAGGCGACCGTCCGGGAGCCCCTCGATCGGCCCGCGGTGCCGGCGCGACCGGCGCTCGAGCCGGGCGAGATCCCGACCGCCGAGGCACTCGGCGTCGAGCCCGCGACCGACGACGACCGGGCGGCGCTGGCCTTCGAGGGCGGGGAGACCGCGGGACTCGACCGACTGGAGACGTACCTCTGGACGACCGACAGCCTCCAAGAGTACAAACAGACGCGCAACGGACTGGTGGGTCGGGACTACTCCTCGAAGCTCTCGGCGTGGCTCAACGAAGGGTGTCTGTCCCCGAGACGGGTCCACGAGGCGGTCGAGCGATACGAGGCCGAACGCGTCGCCAACGACTCGACCTACTGGCTCGTCTTCGAACTGCTGTGGCGGGACTTCTTCCAGTTCCAGTTCACCAAACACGGCGCGCAGTTCTTCGCGCGGGAGGGGATCCGGCGCCGGGAGATCGACTGGCGCGAGGACCCCGCGGCGCTCGCCCGCTGGAAGCGGGGCGAGACCGGGATCCCGTTCGTCGACGCCGCGATGCGCGAACTCACCGAGACCGGCTACCTCTCGAACCGGGGCCGCCAGATCGCCGCGTCGTTTCTCGCCAACGACCTCCGGATCGACTGGCGACGCGGCGCCGCGTACTTCGAGACCCGGTTGGTCGACTACGACCCCGCGTCGAACTACGGCAACTGGGCGTACGTCGCCGGCGTCGGCAACGACTCGCGGAACCGGAAGTTCGACGTGCTGGGTCAGGCCCACTACTACGACCCCGAGGCGGCGTACGTGAAACGCTGGGTGCCCGCGGTCGAGCCCCTGGAGCCGGCGGACGCCCACGCACCGTGGCGGCTCTCGGCCGAGCGCCGACGCGAACTCGGCGTCGAGTACCCCGACCCGGTGATCGAACTCCCGCCCGCCGACGAGACCGACGAGTGACCGGCGGGGCGGACCGACCTCGCGCTTGCCGCCGCGGCGTCGCCGACGAGGTCCGACCGCGTCGCGTGCCCGCGGTCTCCGTGGGCGGAGAGCGAACGGTTTTTGGAGCGGTTGTCCGAACACGCGCCATGGAGAAGCTACGCGAGTCGCTCCACGACGCACCGATCGTCGACAAGGACGGCTACCAGTACCTCGTCCACCCCATCAGCAACGGGGTGCCGATGCTCGAACCCGAACTGCTCCGGGAGGTCGTGGTCGGGATCACGCAGGCGGCCGATCTCGACGTGGACAAGATCGTCGCGCCCGAGGCGATGGGAATCCACATCGCGACCGCGCTGTCGCTCCAGACCGACGTGCCCCTCGTGGTCATCCGCAAGCGCGAGTACGGCCTCGACGGCGAGGTCGCGCTCCACCAGACCACCGGCTACTCGGAGTCGGAGATGTTCATCAACGACGTCGAGGCGGGCGACCGCGTGCTGATCGTCGACGACCTGCTGTCGACCGGTGGCACGCTGGCGGGCATCACCGACGCGCTCGACGACATCGGCGCCGAGATCGCCGACATCGCGGTGGTCATCCGGAAAGTCGGCGGATCGGCGCTCGACGACACCGACTACGAGGCGACCAGCCTCGTCGACATCTCGGTCGAGGACTACGAAGTGACCATCCACTGACCCGCAGGTCCGGCCGTCGCGGACGCCGAGCGCGCGACGGTGATCGGCGAACCGCGCCGTCGGTCTCTGCGGGTCGCCCGATTATTATGCACGAATTTGCGCATATCTCTGCATTCAGGGCCCGAATATGCGCTCGAACGCGGAACTATTATTGAGGGCGACCGTCTCGTGGGGCGTACACAATGTCGAGCGAGACGGACGGAGAGATAGACATCGAGTACGACCTCGACGAGCGACCGCCGCTGGCGAAGTCGCTCCTGCTCGGGGTACAGCACGTCGCGGTGATGATCGTGCCGGCGACCGCGGTCGCGTACATCGTCGCGGGCGCGGTCGGGCTGGACGCCGCCAACACCGCCTACATCGTCCAGATGGTGTTGCTGTTCTCCGGGCTGGCGACCGTGGTACAGGCGTACACCGTCGGGCCGGTCGGCGCGCGCCTCCCGATCGTGATGGGGACCAGTTTCACCTTCGTGGGCGCGGCCTCGACCATCGGCGTGAACTACGGGCTCGGCGCGGTGTTCGGCGCGATACTCGTCGCCGGCTTCGCGGTCGAGGGGCTGATCGGCTGGCAGTTCAAACGCATCAAGCCCTTCTTTCCGCCGCTGGTGACCGGACTCGTCGTCGTCATCATCGGGCTCTACCTGATCCCGGTCGCGATGGACTACTCGGCCGGCGGCGTCGGCGCGAGCGACTACGGCGCGCTCCACAACGTGGGGCTGGCCGCGCTGGTGCTTTTCGTCTCGGTCGGGCTCAACCTCTTTACCGACGGCGTCACGCGCCTACTGAGCACGCTGGTGGGGCTGGCGGTCGGCTACGTCGCCGCGCTCGGGCTCGGACTGGTCGACTTCGGGCCCGTCGGGGCGGCGTCGTGGGTCGCGGTGCCCCAGCCGGGCGCGTTCGGCTTCGCGTTCGAACCGGTCCCGATCGTCACCTTCGCGTTCCTGTTTCTGGTGTCGGCGATGGAGACGGTTGGCGACATGTCGGGCATCACGGCCGCCGAGGGGCGAAACCCCGACAACGACGAACTCCGGGGCGGGCTGTTCACCGACGGCCTGCTGAGTTCGATCGGGGCGGTCTTCGGCGCGTTTCCGGTCACCTCGTTCTCCCAGAACGCCGGCATCGTCAACTTCACCGGCGTGATGAGCCGCCACGTCGTCGGCGTCGCCGGAGTGATCCTCGCCGTGCTGGGACTCAGCCCGAAGGTCGGCGCCGCGGTCGCTACCATCCCGAGCGCGGTGTTCGGCGGCGCGGTGTTGCTGATGGCCGGGATGGTCGCCGCCAGCGGGGCGCGGCTCGTCTTTCTCCACGTCGACCTCGACCGGCGGAACATGGTCATCCTCGCGACCTCGCTCGGGCTCGGGCTCGGGGTCGCGACCCGCCCCGACGCGCTCCAGGGCCTCCCGCAGGCCGCCCAGACGTTCTTCGGCGAGCCCGTCGTGGTGACCGCGCTCACGGCGCTGGTGTTCAACACGCTCACGCCCGGCGACCAGAGTCCGCTGTTCGACGCGCCGCCCGAGGAGACCGTCGACGAGGTCTCCGAGAGCCCCGCCCCGACCGACGACTGACCGGGCGGCGCTCGACCGAGTCGCCCCGTCTCCGCGTCGTCGGGCCGGCGTGTCGACCCACCGGCCCAAATCGCCGAACGGTTTCTTTTCGTGCGTCACTCCGCGGCCGACGCGCCGCTCCCGGCGTCGTACTCGTAGTCGTCGCCGATCTCGTCGAGGACCCGATCGTGGAACTCCTGGAGGACCGCGCTCTCGTCCTCGGCGAGCACCACGTCGCTCGCCATCAGGGTGGCGAGTCCGAACGCCTTCGGCGTCGGGGAGTCGACTCGGTGTTGGACGACCTCGACGTCGCCGGCCCGCACGTCGGCGATCACGTCCTCGATCGCCGACACCGCCAGTTTGTCCTCGACGATCTCGCGGTAGGTCTCCTCGACGACCGCGAACCCGTCTAACTCCTCGGCGAACCCGAGGAGCATCTCGCTCGAGACCTGCTGTTCGCTCGCGGACTTCTCGTAGCCCTTGTAGCGTTTGAGGATCATCAGCGCCCGAGTCGCGTTGATCCGGAAGTACCGCTGGAGGAGTTCGGTGCCCCCGAGCGCCGCCCGGAGGTCCGGCCGCACGTCGTCGGGGTCGATGTCCCGGACGATCTGGGCCACGTCGACTTTCCGGTTCAGCGGCATCGACACCGTGAAACCGTGGTCGGCGACCGCGACCGAGACGTTGGTGTTGGCGGCGTTGGCACACCGGTAGGCGACCAGTCGCGAGAGGCCGTCGTTGAACTGCCGGCCGTAGTTCGAGTGGACGTAGTACCGGCGCTCGTACTCCGACCGGTCGAGTTCGACCTCGACCGGGAGCCGCGCGTCGGTCGCGACGCTCGCGGGGCCGGCGTACCGGACCTGCTCGTCGAACATCCGGGCGATCGCCCGGACGCTGTTCTCGTCGAGCGGGAACTCCCGGAGCCACACCCGGACCGCCGGCCGACCGCGCTTCTCGAAGCGATCGAGGAGGTCGGCCTGAAACGCGAGGATCCCCCGACCGAGGTCGTAGGACAGCGGCAGTCGCTCGGAGAACCACGACGGGACCGTCGGCCGGGCGTTGGTCCGATCGGCGTACACCTTCGAGCCACGTCGGTACCGGAACTCGAAGTTCTGGCCGCCGAGGACGAACACGTCGCCTTTCTCTAAGGTGTCGAGATACGACTCGTCGAGGTCGCCGACCCACTCGTCGTCGGCGCGGGTGAACACGTCGCAGGTGAACGAGTCGGGGATGGTCCCGATGTTGGTCATGTAGATGACCCGAGCCAGCCGGCCGCGCTTGCCGACCAGCGGCTCGCCCACGTCGTACTCGGGGTAGTGGTACTCGCCGTCGGGCGGGTCGTTGTCGTCGCGCCAGATCTTCGCGTAGACGTTCTTGTCTTCGAGCCCCTCGTAGTCCGAGGTGAGATACCGGAACAGCGTCTCGAACTGGCCGTCGTCGAACCCCCGGTACGGGTAGGCCCGCCGGAGCGTCTCCCGGACCTCTCGCTCGGGCCGGACCGCGTTTATCGCCATCCCGTAGACGTGCTGGGCCGCGACGTCGTAGGCCTCCTCGGGGACGAACACCCGGTCGACGAACCCCTCTTGGGCCTTCTTGAGCATGACCGCACACTCGACGAGTTCGTCGCGGTCGAGCGCCACGACCCGACCGGTGACCGTCTGGCCCAGCTGGTGGCCCGCCCGCCCGACGCGCTGGAGGAGCGACGCCACCGACTTCGGGGAGCCGACCTGCACCACCAGATCGATGTAAGGCATGTCGATGCCGAGTTCGAGGCTGGTCGAAGTGGTCACCACGTCGAGGCTCCCGGTCTTGAGGTCGGCCTCGATCGACTGGCGGGCCTCCTTCGAGAGACTGCCGTGGTGACAGCCCGAGTTAGACTCGTCGTAGGCGTCGTAGCGCTCCCGGAGGTTCTGGAGGACGCGCTCGGCCCCCGACCGGGTGTTGGTGAACACCAGCGTGTTGGTGTGCTCCCCGATCAGATCGTGGAGTTGGTCGTAGAACCGGTCGGTGACGACCTCCCGGGGCGTGTTCACGAGGTCGTCGGTCGGACACCGGAGTTCGATGTCGAACTCCCGGAGGAACCGGGTGTCGACGATCTCGCAGTCGCGGGGCGGTCCGACCGGCGCGGTCGAAGCGCCGTCGCCGTCGTCCGCGCCAGCGCTCGACTCCCGGCCGACGAGGAACTCCGCGATGGTGTCGAGGGGCTCGACGGTCGCCGAACAGCCGATCCGGGTCGGCGACGACTCGGTCATGTTCTCCAGTCGCTCGAGGCTCACCGCGAGGTGGGTGCCCCGCTTGCCGCCGGCGAGGCTGTGAATCTCGTCGACGACGACGTACTCGACGGTTTCGAGCTTCCGCTTGAACTTCGGGGAGTTGAGCAAGATCGCGAGCGTCTCGGGAGTCGTGTTCAGGATGTGTGGCGTCTCCTCGAGCATCCGCTGGCGCGCCGAGTCCTCGGTGTCGCCGTGCCGGATGGCGTGGCGGATCTCGGGGTCGCCGTCGGCCCGCGCCGCGATCCCCGAGAGGGGTACCTCCAGATTCCGGTGGATGTCGTTGGCAAGCGACTTGAGCGGCGAGACGTACAGGCAGTAGACGGAGTTTTCGAGTCCCTCCTCGCGCTCGCGGCGGAACAGTTCGTTGAGTATCGCCGTGAACGACGCCAGCGTCTTCCCGCTCCCGGTCGGGGAGGCCACCAGCGCGTTCTCGCGCTCGCGGACAAGCGGGATCGCCTCCTTCTGGGGCGGCGTGAAGAAGCCGCCGTTCTCCGGGACGAACTCGCCGAACCGATCGACCCACCACTCCCGGACCGCGGGCTCCAGCGACTCCAGCACCGGGGCGTCGTCTATCTCGACCGATTCCGGGTCGAAGTCGTTCTCCCCGCGCGCCAGCAACTCGCGGGCTCCCATTTACCCACGGTTGGGACCCGGCGCATAAGACCGTTTGGCCACCGGAGTGAAAGTGAAACCGCCACCGGTCGATCGCCTGCGGTGTGGGGAGTTCGGTTCGATACCTCTTCGGAGGAGGCAAGCGAAAATAGTACTTAAATTTATGGCACCCGGTGGAAGTGTATCCCGAACCGAGACGGCTTCCTGCTCTGCTTGGGAGCGGTCGCCCCATCACACGCACTACTTAAAGAGATTCGGGTCGGTCCCCGATGCGCCGGTGAGCGACCAGCGGGCCGGTTTCTGAGGCCGGGATACCGAGAGCGATTCGGGCGAAAGGGCCCCAGGCTGGCCGTCGGTCGCCGGCCGTGCCACGGGCCCCCGAATAACTGGCGATAGGGCGCGCACCCGAAGCCGTTAACCGGGTCCGACCCGCCGGTTCCCACATGCGAGTCACGTTTCTCGGAACCGGGAGTGCGATGCCGACGGGCGAGCGCTACCAGACCGGCCTCGTGGTCGAGGACGACGACCGCACCCTCCTCGTGGACTGCGGGAGCGGGATCCTCCACCGCCTCCAGCAGTCGGGCGTCGGCTACGAGGCGATCTCGACGGTGCTTTTGACTCACCACCACCTCGATCACGTCGCGGACCTCCTGCCGCTGTTGAAAGCCCGGTGGCTCGCGGGCGAAGACCACCTCGAAGTCGTCGGCCCGGCAGGCACGAAAGACTTCGTCGACGACCTGCTCGGGGTCCACGACTACCTCGAGGGCCGGGTCGATCTGCAGGTGCGGGAGGTCGGCGAGCACGGCTTCGAGGCGGCGGGATTCGAGATCGAAGGGTTCGAGACCCGCCACTCGGTGCCGTGTCTGGCCTACCGCTTCGGCGACGCGGTCACCTTCGGCGCCGACAGCGAGGCGTTCGAGGGGCTGGCGAACTTCGCCGACGGCTGTTCGGCGCTGGTCCACGACTGCTCGTTCCCCGACGACGTCGACGTCGACAACCACCCGACGCCGACCCAGCTCGGCCGGGCGCTCGCCGACTCGGAGACCCGGGTCGAGACGGTGTTTCTGACCCACCTCTACCCCCACACCGACGGTCGCCACGAGGAGATGCTCCAGTCGATCGAAGCCGCCTACGACGGCGACGTGCGGTTCGCCGAGGACCTCCGGTCGATCGAGGTGTGATCACTCCAGGCGGTAGCGCAACAGCGCCGCGATCCCGCCGAACCCCGAGAGCTGATCGCCGGGGGCGAACTCGCTGGAGAAGACGGTCACGTCCCCGCCCTTGCGCTCGACCGACGTGATGAGGTCGTTGACGTCGAGGTCCCACTCGCCCTCGCCGCCGCGCTCGGCCCGGAGTCGCTCGTCGAGGATCAGGAGGTGCTCGATCGCGCCGAAGTCGGCGGCCTTCTCGACCTGATCGATGCCGTACGCGACCCTCGCGCCCTCGCCGATGCGCTTGGTGAGTTCGTCGATGAGTTCGGCCTCCTCGGCGATCCGGGTCTCCTGTTGGACCTCCTCGACCGCGCCGCGCTTGAGCACCTCGTGGACGCCCCGGTCGCCGACCGCGCTGGTGTCGACCGTCGAGATCTTCTCGGTGAGGTCGGGCGCGTTCTCCTCGATGTAGTCGTAGGCGTCCTGCTTGGTGAACCCCGGACCGGCGAGCACGATCGCGTCGACGTCCATCCGCGCGAGCGCGTCGGTGAGTTCGGCGAACAGCTCGTCGCGACCGCGGGCGTACTCGCCCTTGCCGGTCGTCCCCGAGAACTCCCCCTGCTCGTCGGCGCCGTACTGGGTGACGGCGTGGATGTGTGCCTTGCCCTCCTCGACGGTGGCGATGGCCACGTCGGGGTTGTCGGTGGCCGCCTCGGCCTCTTCGAGTCGGTCGAGCTGGTCGCGCTTCCAGCGTTTTTCGATCTCGATCTCTTTGGTCTCCTCGACGTTGAGGGTGTGGTGCTGGCCGAGTTGGTCTTCCCGCGAGCAGTCGGCGATGGTGCCACTCACCCGGAGCCGGTTGGCGAACTTGTGGAACTCCACGTCGTCGACCTCGATGGTGACGTACATGTGCTCGCGCTCGCCGCCGGTGTCGCGCATCTGGTCGTCGTTGCGCTGGATGCGCCGGGTGGTGTCGCCCGACACCCGGTCGCCGGGTTCGAGCACGTAGGTGAGATGCCAGAGGTCGTCGAGGCTCTCGGGGACGAGCGAGATGCGCTCGCCGCCGCCCTCGACGCGCTGGCGGCTCTGGATTCGCATGTGTCGACGTGGGCCGCCGGTCGATAAGTCACCTGCGGTCGACGCCGCCGGCCGCCCGCGCGCCCAGCCCCGCGAGGCGAGCGACCGCGACGAGCGCGTAGGCGCCGACCGCGAGCCCGACCAGCTCGCCGACCCGACCCAAGCCGGCGAGCGCGAACCCCGCGGTACCGCCGACCGCGAGCAGAATTAGCGCGAACGTCCACGCCACGAAGTAGCCGCCGTCGGTCGCGCCGGTCCGGAGCGCGCTCGAATCCAGCGCACCGCGGAGCGACCGACGCTCGGCGGTCGCGGCGAGCGCCGCGGGCAACAGGTACGCGAGACCGGCCGAGACGAAGAGCAACGCCGTCCCCGCGCCGAAGACGAAGACGCTCGTCGCCGGCGTCTCGGGGCGCCCGGCGGCGGCCGCACCGTCGAGCGTGACCCCGAGGGCGAGCCCCGGGACGAGCAGGTAGCCGACCGCGACCGCCAGCGCGCGCGCGCCGTCGCGTGCCAGCGTCCGGAGGTCGGCGAACGCGGGCGGCTCGGCCGCGCCCTGGGCTGTCGTCCGGATCACGGCGAGCGCGTAGCCGGCGAGCAACACCACCGCCGGGACCGCCAGCACCGCGAGCGCGCCGAGGCGAGCGAACAGTCCGGCGGCGACGGCGAGCGCGGCCCCGGCAAGCAGGGTCTCCTCGTCGGCCCGACCGGGGTACGTGAGCGCCTCGCGGAACACGGTCGAGCATTCGGACGCGGGAAGATAGGTCTGACTACTCGGGGTCGTCGGACTACGCGACTGTCCGGCGATCCCCGGCGGCCTCGCGACCGCCGGCCCGGGTCGCCTCGCGGTAGCCCTGTCCGTAGAGCGAGACGGCGACGGCGGTGAAGTAGAAGATCGCGAACGGGGCGAGCGCCCACCCGAGGAACGGGATCGACGCCAGCGCGCCGACGACGGCGCCGTCGACGACGAGCACGGCGAGCGCGAGCAGCCAGCCGGTCGCGTACGGGGCGGTCGCGACGACGCTCGCGAGCTCGCGGAGCTCGAACGCCGCGCCGAACCGTCCCTCGACCGCCAGCCGGGCGAGCGCGGCGGGCAGGACGTACCACGCCACCAGTCCCGTGACGCCGGCGAGCGCGAGGCCGCCGAAGACGACCGCGACTCCGAGGAGCCCGGGATCGGCCGAGGCCACCGGCTCGACGACCGCCCGGGGATCGGTCGCGACGCCGGCGTCGGTCACTACGGTCGTCTCGACCGTGAACGCGAGCAGGCTCGCCAAGACCGCACCCAGCAGGACGACCGGGAGCGCGGCGTACGCCACCACGACGCCGATCGCTCGCAGTCCCTCGCCGAACAGGCCGCCCCAGTCGCCGAACGGCGGGGCGGGCTCGCCCGCGTTCGTGGCGGCGAGCGCGCGCTGGAAGTAGCCCGCGACGACGATCGCCGGGATCAGGAGCCACGCGAGCAGCGTGAGGATACTCCCGGTCAGGGTGGTTTCGACGCCGTCGTCGCTCTCTACGAGATACGTGAGTGCTGTTTCGAACATCGTGGGCTCCGGATCGAGAGAAACGGCTCGATTGACGTACAGACGCACGCGACGGGCTTAACCGTTGTGTGGCGGGGTCGGGCGAGTCGACCGGCCTCAGTCGTCTTTCGTCCGGCTTCCGCCGGGGGGCAGGAACTCCTGTATCAGGTCCGGGCTCGCGACCTTCCGCACGAACGAGGTGTCCTCGAAGCGCTCGCGGAACGTCCGGTAGATGCGCTTGCCGACGTCGTTCTGGGCGTACCGGCCGGGTTCGACCTCGACGTGGGTCTCGACTCGCGGGACGATCGCCTCGGGCGGCCCGCCGAGCACCCGAGTGTGGGGCTCGCAGGCGATCCCGACCGCGACCCCGACCGCCACGTCCCGGAAGTATGTGCGGTCCCCGCGGATCGCGAACCCGCCTTTTTCGAGGTACTCGCCGCTCTCGGGGGTCTTGCTCACCTGATCCGGGGTCACCATGTAGGCGTCCCCGGAGAACCGAGCGTCCTTCCAGACCGACGAGTACGAGACCGCGAACTGGGCGGCCTCCCGCTTGCTCGCGTCGGGCACGTCCACGTCCCGGGAGGGCTCGCTCGGGTCGGAGGTCTTCAGGATCGTCACCGGGCCGCCGTGGGCCTGCGCGTGGAAGAACAGGTCGTTGCCGTCCATGTACTTCTGGACGAGCTCCTCGTTCTGGTCGGCGTTCCGGCCGCCGATCACGAGGAAGTCGTCGCTCGTGCGGAACCACCGGAAGCGCTCGTACCACTGCTCCTGTTTGCGGATCGGGATCGAGGGCCGCGAGAGCCAGTCGACGTCCTCGCGGTCGCCCTCGTCGTCGGGCTCGTCGTCGGGGTCGGCCTCCCACTCGTCCCTGCGGCGCTTTGCCGCGGCCAGATCCTCGCGGGTGTCTTCGATCGCGGCCTTCGCGCCCTCCTTTTTGTCTTCGATGCGCTTTGCCTCCTTGTAGAGCCGGTCGGCGTTCTTCTCGACGCCCATCGAGGCGTCGAGGGGCACCTCGACGCCATCGAGTTCGACCGTGACGACCCCCGACTCGGGGTCGACGCGCCGGACGGCCTCGGCGGCCTCGATCCCCTTCTGGGCGCCTTCCTCGAACCGGGCTTCGATCTCCGCCCACGAGGTCCCCTCCTCGAGGGCGTTCCGGACCGTGGTGAGGATGTCGTCGGCCAGCCCGTAGTGACCGTAGAGGCGCTCTGCGCGCTCGCGCTCGGCGTCGGCCTGCTCGTCGAACCCCTCGATCGCCTGCTCTTGCTGTTCGATGATCCGGCGGTGTTTCTCGATCTCGGCCTCGAAGTCGGGGCGCTGGTCGCCGGGGTCGGCGTCGCCGGGCTCGTCGGGTTCGAGGTTGTGGTAGTAGAAGTCGACCGCCTCGTTGAAGGTGTCGAACACCTCCGATTCGAGGTCGTCGTACTCCGCGAGCGGGAGCGGCGTCACGTCCACCGGCCGGCCGTCCTCCCGATAGACGCGGGGGTCGAACTGGGCCTCTCGCACGGGGTCGGCCAGCCGCTCGATGGCGTCGAAGATCGCCTCGTAGTCGGTCTCGTCAGCGTCGGCGATGTCGGTTCCCTTCTCGACCCCGGCGCGCGTACACACCTCCTCGGCGTAGAGTCCGCCGAAGTTGAGCTGGGTCGCCAGCGTCCGCACGATGTCGGTGTCCGACTCCTCCATGTAGGCGACGAACGTCTCGTAGTCGACGTCCAGCGGATCGATGCGCTCGTCGGGGAACTCGTACTGGCTCCCGGGCGCGACCGTCCGGGACTTGAGCCGGACGGTGTCGAGGCTGTCGACGACCTCGCGGCTCTCGTCGAGGACCGCGAGGTTGCCCTGACCGAACAGCTCGGCGACGATGGTCGTGTCCTCGTCGTCGCGCTCGAAGTGAAACTCCAGAATCCGGTCGAAGCCGTACTGCTCGACGCCCGCGAAGTCCGCGCCCGACAGCCGGTTGCGAAGCATCATGGCGAAGTTCGGCGGCCGGCCCGGCGCGTCGGGTACGTTCTCGGGCGCGGAAACGTGGGCGCGCTTGTTCTCGCCGACCTCCACGATGAGCTCGACCCGTCCGCGGTCGAAATCCCGCATCTTGAGTCGCAAGAGGTCGTCGCCGTAGAGGTACGCCTTGTCGAGCTTCGCACCCTCGTAGGCCCCGAGCTCCGCGACCACGGCCGCGAGGTCGATGCTCGACAGTTCCCGCTTGCTGTCCATGCCTACCCGTTTTCCGTTGCGGGGGAAAGGCCTATCGTTACGTCGGGTCGTCGCCCCCGGAGTCGGGCGCGACGGCGCCCGTTCGACCCACTCGACGGCACCTCACAGGGCCAGCGCCACGAGCCGTCGGGCTCCGGCGCCGACCGCGAACCCCACGAGCCCGAGCGGCACCGCGAACGTCGCGGCGCTCGCGACCCCCCACAGGACCGACTCGCTCGGGGAAACAAGCTCGAACAGCGTCAGCGGGACGTAGAACCCGAGGGCCGGTCCCGCCGCGAGCGCGACGCTGACCAGCGCCCCGTCGTTGAGATACGCCCCGGCGACGGGCAGAACCGTCGCGAGCCCGAACAGGACCGCCAGATTCGGCCGGACCGCGAGGTCGACCCCCAGAACCGACGGCGGGGTGTGGAAGACGAAGACGGCGACGAACACCGCGACGGCGACCGTCAGCAGTCGCTCGGTGGTCTCCCGGTCGCGGCCCACCACCAGTCCCGAGTACTCCATACGGTCCGAACGGGCGTCGAGGCCAAAACGCTTCGGCCCCGGCCGGCTCCGGGACCGGGCGTTCAGAGTTCGATGTCCATCCCGTCGCGGCCGAACTCGACGCTGAGATCGGCGTGCTCGGCCGCCAGTCGGGCGTACTCGTCGGGGCGGCGCCGGTAGATCTCCTCGATTTCGGTGAGGACGGTGCGGTCGGGGTCGACGGTCCGGACCTGTTCGAGCGTCTGGTCGAAGGTGGTCTGGTGGTCGCGCTCGTCGGCCCACAGGTCGTCGCTCAGGATGGGGTCGCCGTCGGGCGTCTCGCGGAACATGCCACACTCTTTGACCCACAGGTCGAGGTCCTCGGGCACCTTCTCGAGGTCCAGAAACGTCGTCTCGTCGGGGGAGACGAGCGCCGAGTCGTCGCTCTCCTCGAACAGATACCCCATCGCGGCGTCCGCCGGACCGCCGGGGTCGAGGGGCGCGCCGAGCCCCGTCACTTCGACGCCGTCTCCGAGCGCCATCGTCTCGCCGTCGGCCAGAAACTCGAACTCGGCGTAGCCCCGATCGTCGTACTGGGCCTCGATATCGAGCGAGTCGGCGATGCGGTCGTAGGTGGTCTCGCTCATCACGACGGTGGCGGGGTCCTCGTTGTCCCAGTCGTCGAGGGGGTACTGCGGGCGACCGATCGCCTGGACGACGCGCAGGCCCCCGACGTGGTCCATGTGGTGGTGCGAGAGGAAGATGTACGCCACGTCGCGCACGTCCTCGCGGTTGAGCATCGCCCAGACGGACTCGGGGGCGTCCACTACGGCGTCGGCCTCGTGGACGAACGTGGCGTTGCCGTATCTCGCGTGGGGAAGGCCCTCCTCGCGGGCGGGGTCACAGACGCGACACTCGCAGGTCGGCATCGGGGTCTGGGAGTCGCCGCCCGAGCCGAGCAGGGTGAGACGCATGGAACCGGTAGCCGACCCGCGGTAAAGAACTCGGTGGCCGGACCGACCGCCCCGAGAGCCGACCCGTCGGACGCTGGGTGGTCGTTCCTTCCAAGGAAATGCTTTTGACGCTGACCGGCGGAGAGAGTCCAATGACTCCCGGTCGAATCAGCCCCGAGGCGGTACTCGCCGCGAGCGAGCGCGCGGGAATCCGCGACGAGCCGGTGACCGCAAGCGAGGTCGCCGCGGAGGTGGGATGTACTCGCCGGACCGCGCTGAACAAACTCGATACGCTGGCCGACCGGGGGACGATCCGAACCAAGAAGGTGGGCGCCCGGAGCCGCGTCTGGTGGCTCCCCGACGACGGCGACGCGCCGCCCGAGCCCGCGACGGCCGGCCTCGACGGCGTCCCGCCGGACGGCGGCGAGTCCGACCGCCTCGAGAGCGAGTTCCGCGAGATGTTCGAGCGAATCTCCGACGCGTTCTACGCGCTCGACGACGACTGGCAGTTCACGTACGTCAACGACCGCGCCGAGGAACTCATCGACTACCGCGACGCGGGTCTCGTCGGGCAGGACTTCTGGGAGGTGTTCGAGTGGGCGACCGACTCGACGCTCGGCGAGGAGTACCGGACCGCGATGGAGACCCAGGAGCCGACCGCCTTCGAGTTCTACTACCCGGAACCGCTCGAAGCGTGGTACGAGGTCTCGGCGTACCCCTCCGAGACCGGGCTGTCGGTCTACTTTCGGGACATCACCGACCGCAAGCGACGCGAGCGCGAGATCGAGGAGTACCGCTCGCAGTACGAGACGCTGGTCGAGAACTTCCCGAACGGCGCCGTCGCGCTGGTGGACCCGGACCTCCGGTACGAGGTCTTTGGCGGTTCGCCCGAGAGCACCGAGGAGCTGACCCGGACGGACCTCGAAGGCAAAGGCGTCCGGGAATCACTGCCCGAAGAGCTCGCGGACGTCGTCGTCCCGGGCTACGAGGCGGCGCTCGACGGCGAGTCCTCGG
This sequence comes from Halorussus marinus, assembly GCF_004521895.1. Classification (NCBI taxonomy): domain Archaea; kingdom Methanobacteriati; phylum Methanobacteriota; class Halobacteria; order Halobacteriales; family Haladaptataceae; genus Halorussus; species Halorussus marinus. Next base: position 5,788 of record NZ_SBIR01000011.1, on the reverse strand, counting down.
AGTTCGAGGCCGCGGTCGGCGACCGATCCTACCGGTTTCACTTCCTCCCGGTCCGGGACGACGCCGGCGACGTCTTTGCGGCACTGGGGATGTCGCAGGACGTAACCGAACGCAAGGAGCGCGAGCGGCGGCTCCAGCGGTATCAGGAGTACATCGACGCCGTCCTCGACGCGATCGACGACGTGTTCTACATCCTCGACGAGTCCGGACAGTTCCGACAGTGGAACGACAGCGTGCCCGCGGTGACGGGCTACCGCGACGAGGAGATCGCCTCGATGTCCCCGCTCGAGTTCTTCGACGAGTCGGATCGGACGCGGGTCGCGGCGGCGATCCGGGAGGGGTTCGAGAACGGGAGCGTACAGATCGAGGCCGAGACCGTGACCAAGGCCGGCGATCGAGTCCCCTTCGAGTTCGTCGCCTCGGCGCTCGACAGCCCGTCGGGCGACCGCGTTCTGGCGGGCGTCGGACGCGACATCACCGAGCAGGTCGAGCGCGAGCGAAAGCTCGAAGCGGCGGTCGACGAACTCGAAGCCTCGAACGAGCGCCTCGAGAGCTTCGCGAGCATGCTCGCACACGAGCTCCGCAACCCCGTCACGATCGGCCAGATCTACACCCGCCAGCTCCCCGACGAAACCGACTCGACGGCGGTCGAGTACGTCACCGAGGCGTTCGACCGTATCGAAGACATGATCGACGTGATGTTGGTGTTGACCCGCGGCACCGAAGCGGTCGGCGAGCGAGTGCCGGTCGATCTCGCGGCGGTCGCTCGCTCCGTGTGGGACGAGCTTTCGGTCCCGGACGCGACGCTCACAGTCGCGGTCGACCGCACGATTCGGGCGGACGAGACGTACGTCCGCCACCTGTTCCGGAACCTCTTCGAGAACGCCGTCGAGCACGGCTCGACGAGCAATCGTCCGGAGGACGATGACACCGTGGAACACTGTTCGACGGGGGATCAGCCGCCGGACGCCGAGGCCACCGCCGAGCGCGACGGCCGCGGGGTGGCGGTGACGGTCGGTGACCTGCAGACCGGGTTCTACGTCGCCGACGACGGCGCCGGGATTCCGCCCGACGAGCGCGACGCGGTGTTCGAGGCCGGCTACACGACCGCGGCCGACGGGGGCGGAACCGGCCTCGGGCTGGCGTTCGTTCAAGAGCTCGCCGACGTCTACGGCTGGGAGTGTACCGCGACCGAGAGCGACGCCGGCGGTGCGCGATTCGAGTTCCGAGACGTCGAGCGCGACCCGCCGTGTCTCTGAGCTCGCCCGTCAACAGCCCTCGTGCGACTTCCGGTCGCGCTCTCGCTTGCAAAACGTCGACGAAAAGCCCTCAGAGTCGCTTCGAAACGTACGGCCCGTCCTGATGGTACCCTAATTTCTCGCGATAGCACTCGACCTTTTCCGGCGCTCGATCGCGACTTCCGGTCGCGCTCTCGCTTGCAAAACGTCGACGAAAAGCCCTCAGAGTCGCTTCGAAACGTACGGCCCGTCCTGATGGTACCCTAATTTCTCGCGATAGTACTCCCGGGCGCCGATCCCCGAGATGACGCTGACCTTGTCGTAGCCCGCGTCGGCCGCGAGGCCCTCGGCCTTCCCGAGGAGCTTCCGTCCGTATCCCTTGTGCTGCCAGTCGTGGCTCTCGTCGCCGACTTCGACCATGGGGCCGTAGACGTGGAGCTCCCGGACGAGCGCGGCGTCAGTGAGCTCCCGACGGACGGGGTCGCCCGGGAACCGGAGCCGACAGAACCCGATCAGGAGGTCCTTGTCGGGATCCTCGTAGCTGATGAAGTGTTCGGTGCCGCCCGCGGCCTCGTAGGTCGTGACGTCGAGTTCGACGTTCTCGGGGTTCTCGTCGTTCATCCCGACCTCTCGACACCGGATACAGTCACAGCTCCAGCCGTGCTCGTCCATGCGCTTTCGGGCGAGCTGGCGGAGGTTCGACTTCCAGACGCCGGCGTCGATGAAGTCGGCGGGGATATCGCGCTGGACCCGCTGGAGCCGGGTGTACTTCGGGATCATCGACTTGATCTCGGCGACGAGCTCGGCGGCCTCCTCGTTGGTGAGCGGGTCGTACTCGTCGCGGTGCCACCAGTCGTAGGTCGCGGTCCCGCGGACCACCAGCGTGGGGTAGATCTTGAGGTAGTCCGGGCGCCACTTCTCGTCCTCGAACAGCCGCCGGAAGTCCTCCAGACACATCTCCTGGGACATGCCGGGCTGGCCGGGCATCATGTGGAACCCGACCTTGAACGCGGCGTCCCGGAGCCGCCGGTTCGCGTCGATCGACGCCTGCACTCCGTGGCCCCGGTGCATCTCGCGGTTGATTCGCTCGTAGGTGGTCTGGACGCCCACCTCGACCTTCGTCCCGCCCAGATCGAGCATCCGGTCGATCTGCTCGGGATCACACCAGTCGGGCTTGGTCTCGAAGGTAGTGCCGATGTTGCGGACGTCGTTGGTCTCGTTTTCGGCGATGACGTCTTCGAGGTACCGGAACTCGACCTCGTCGGGGTCCTCGGCGAAGCTCTCGCCCTCGGCGGGCGCGGGCTCGCCGTTCACGTCGTAGTCGTTCATCGCCTCCAGCGCGCGCTTGACGAACCACTCCTGGTAGTCGTGGCTCCGGGCGGTCATCGTCCCGCCCATCAGGATGAGCTCGACCTTGTCGACGGGGTGGCCGATCTCCCGGAGCTGTTCGAGCCGCAAGGTGACCTGTCCGTACGGGTCGTAGTCGTTCTGGACCCCGCGGGCGGCCGCCGGCTCGTGGCCGGTGTAGCTCTGCGAGGAGGAGAACTCCGAACCGGGCCCGCCCGGACAGTAGAGACACTTGCCGTGGGGACACTGGTGCGGGCTGGTCATGATTGCGACCGGCGAGACGCCCGACGCGGTGCGGACGGGCTTGTTCTGGAGGACCTCCTGGAGTTCCTCGCGTCGCTCGTCGGGCGCGTAGTCGAGCAGTTCGGAGTTCTTCGGCACCTTCGGCGAGGAGAACTCCGAGCAGACCTCGAGCTTCGCACTCTCTAGGTCGTCGCGCTCGATGTCGTCGGCGAGGATGCGCTCGACCAGCTCCTCACAGACCCGCTCGAACGCCTCGGTCTCGGTGGCGTCCGGCGTCTCGGTACTCATTAGGTGCTAATTGGTCGGTTCGTCGGGATAAGGGTGTCGTCTACGGGTGCGCTCGGCGCCTCGACTCGGCCCTCGCGGACGGGTCGGCTCGGGCCTCGAAAGCCGAGTCCGCGCTCGAAAAGAGAGCTGAACCCGAACCGGCCGACTTACAGTCGGTCGGCGATGGCTTCGACGACGGCGTCCTCGGCGGCCTCGCGCTCGCCGGCGAGGAAGTCGATGGTGCCGTCGATGGTGCCCGACGCCGACAGGCCGGCCTCGGGGGCGATCTCGTCGGCGGCCGCCGCGACCTCGCGGGCGTTCACGCGACCGTCGCTCCGGATGTGGATGTCGTCCTCGTCGACGCCGAGGGTGACGTGGTCCTCGCCCGGGGCGCCCTCGGCGCCGAGCTTCCGGCGGTGGACCTCCTCGACCAGTAGGGCGGCCGGCGGGAAGTCGAACCGGTGGGTGAACGACTCGGCGTCGAGGACGGTGAACGACACGTCGCCGACGCCCCGGACCGAGAGGTTCGGTTCGACGGTGTCGAGTTCGGTCTGGAGCTTCTGGCGGAACTGCTCGGCGACGTGCTCGGCGAGGTCGCGCTTCTCGTGTTCGAACAGGAGGTCGGTGATGAGCTCGCGTTTGTCCTCGTAGGACTGGTAGAACGCTTCGAGCGCGACCGCCTCGCGGAGCGCGGTGGTGTGGTCGGCGTCGTAGCCGGCCTCGTCGGCGAGGTCGACGTACGCCTGCGGGGCGTCCTCCCAGTAGCTGACCGCCGGGAGGTGAGAGACGCCGCTCCGGACGTCGTCGTTGACGTGGGCCGCGAGGTTCGCGCCCAGCGCGCCGACGGTCACGTCGCTCGCGTCGCCGCCGTCGAGGTGGGGGTTGACCGCCACGTCGGCGAGGTCGGCGACGCCCTCGTCGGGGTAGGTCGCGTCGACGGTGACCCGCGGCGCGTCGTAGATGTCGAGCAGTTCGAGACCGTCGCGGGACTCGTCGGTGCTTCCGGCGGCCGCCAGCACGAACAGCGGGAGCTTCTCGTCGTGGCGATCGCGGTTCTCCAGCATCTGGGTCACGTCCTTGGTGGCGTCGGCCATGTCGTAGTCGCCGCCCTCCAAGGGACGCCGGTCGAAGTAGTGGTACTCGGCGTCGCTTTTGGCGTGCTCGTCGCGGACCAGCGGGAGGACCGCCCGCTCGATGGCCGCGCCGGCCACGTAGCCGTCGGCGGTGGCGTTGTGCCGAACGATGACCGGCCGGGACTCGATGACCGCCCGGCGGATCGCCTCGGCCGCGTCGCGGATGGTGTCGTGAACCGCCGCGACGCCGTCGTGGTCGGCGAGCAGTTCGACGTCCTCGGGGCGGGCCTCGTCGCGCAGGGCGTCTTCGAGCCGGGTTTCGACCGTCTCGCGGCCCTCGCCGGTCAGCTTCTCGAGCTCCTCGGTCTCGACCTGAAGCTCGTTGTGGCGGAGTTCGACCTCGCCGTCGAGCCGGACGAAATCGCCCGTGTCGACCTCGGGGTAGGCCCGGACGCCGGCCTCGACGAACGCGGCGCAGTCGACGGTCGCGGTCTCGTCGCGGACCTCGAACACCGTCGGGCCGCTCGTCTGGCGGGCGCCGACGACCTCGCCCTCGATGCGGAGCGTCTCGCCGACCCGGTCGCGAAGCGACGCGATCTGGGCGCGGGGCGGGGCCGACTCGGTCTCCGAGTCGGCGTCGGCGCCGACGGCGTTCGCGCCGGCGCCGTCGGTGGTCGCCTGCTGGCCGTCGTCGGCGTCGTCGGTCTCGTCGGTGTCGGTCCCGCGGTCGGCGTCGGTCTCGTCGGGCTCGGCGCGGCGAGTCGACGCCGACACCGCCCCGTCGTCGTCATCGTCGGACTCGTCGGCGGGGACCGCCCCGCGCTCGGGGTCGTCGATCAGCTTCCCGCGGAACCCGCGCTCGGACTGGCGGAGCGACCAGCCGAGGTCGACGTTACCGTTGTCGCGGACGCCGGTAACTTGGACGAACACGGTCTCGCCGTCGTCCCAGTCGAGCGAGTCGAGACGGCGGTCGAGCTCGCTCTTGTGGAGGAGCCCCGTAACGTGGTCGCTGATGTTGATGAACACGCCGAACTCGGCGAACCCGTCGACTGTTCCTTTGTAGTAGCGACCCGAGGTCAGCTGATCGGGCGAATCGCCGGCAAACTCGAAGAGGACGTCCTGCTCGTGGCTCTGGCAGATCGCGCCGTCGGCAGGAGTCCCGCAGATGATACACGAACCCATCTTATACGCGAGCAAAATAGCCCCGGCCTAAAACTGTTGTCGAAATCCTCGGGCTACTCCTCGAACGCCTCGACCCCCGGGAGGTCGGCGATGCCGTCGTGGGTGCCGAGGTAGTCGGCGTCGGCGACCGCCGCCGAGAACGCCTCGACGCTCGGATACTCCCGAACCGCGAGGACGCGACCCTCCTCGACCGCGAAGACGATCTCGTCGGTGCCGTCGCCGTGCTGGTAGTGGTCGGCCTGCTGTGGGTCGTCTGGCTCCATCGACAGTAGTCGCGACGCCGAGGCCCTTGAACCTTGGCGGCGTCGAACGCATCGTGTTTAGTTTGTGGAATTGTGCCAGACGGCAAAGGCTTGGAGCCATGTTTCAGCAGTTGCTGGTTCGACGTGGCTGAAACAGTTGCTGAACGAGGAGGTCCGGCGTTTTACCTCGCGGAAG
>NZ_SBIR01000010.1:0-146936 GCF_004521895.1 Halorussus marinus | reverse complement strand
TCTTCAAAGAGCTAAAACGCCGAACGAAACAGTTCGCCAATCATTTTCGCCACGCGACTCACCGCTCTGCCGAAAATTGGTTGCAGACCTTCGCCTTCGCATGGAATCAGCTAATCTGAACAATGCCATGCCATGCCGCTGTTCAGCGCCCCAAACTTCACGAATGTAGCACACAAAATGTATGTGATAGTAAATTATCTGCTCACAGAGACGTTCTTTCCGTTCTCGACTGCGTCCTCGGATACCTCAATACTTCGATTCCCGACCTCATAGGTGCCAGGGTACGGCACGATGACCGCGAAAGTTCCGTTTTGATTGGTCTCTACATTCCGTCTGTACTCAAACGCCGTGTTTTCCAATTCAACGTCGGTCGAGATTGTTATTGTCTCACCTGTCGGCCCTGTGCCGGTGAGGTTCGCGCCCGGCACCAGCGCGAATGCCTTCACCGACCCGTCATCACTAGCGTATATTGCCCGATAGTGACCGACGCCCGGTGCGCCATCATCGCCGGCGCTTCCAAACCGGGAGTGGAGTCGGGAATACATGATATCCGACGGCACTCGACCGGGGAGATCGAGATTCTTGGTGATGACGAATCCGACTCGATCACGTAACTGCTGGTACTGTGCTTCTGAGTTGTTTGCGGCTAAGAACGGCTCGTAGTTTTCATTAGCGAACGAATAACTCCGCGCTTCACCGTTCACGAAGTAGTTATACATCCGATTACGGCCCCATTTACTCAGTACGTAATTCTCGGGGTACTCCAACCCGCGTTGGTCGGCGTAGCTGTTGACCGTCTGCGCCGCCGCGTAATTATCACTTCCAATCTTCACCTGTTCGTGACGTACAGTCGTTTGGACCGCCCCCGCGCTAGAGACGAACAGAAACAATATCGTGAGGGCAGTAATTGTACTTCGACTGGGAAATCCGATTGACGGTCCCCCATTAGAGTCATCGTGAGACAGCTTTAACGCACCTCTCACAAACGCGGGCCAGTCGACGATGTCCATCTTCGCCGCGAACGCGACGAATCCCCAGCCGGCGAGCACCGCGAAGAACGGCGCAAGCTCGCCGACGAAGCGTCGCTGGAGTGCTGCCAAAACAAGGAAATGCCAGGCATAGGCCACCACAACAAGCCATGAAGAGTGATTAGCACGATAGGCTCGCCAGCTTACGTACACAAGCACCGGAAGGCCGAGTATCCATACAAACCCTAATTCGAGCACTGGACCGATAAGTGGTCCAATGGCGCCGGCGAATAGCGAGTTCGTCTCAGCAGGCCCAGTCTTGGTGAGAAGGAAATCAAGCCGTCGCATAAGCACGTCCATATACGAGGGTAGAAACACTTGCAACAGCGCCACCCCACCCAACGCACCTGCAACCTCAGTCGTCCCGAAAACAAACGCAGGCAACTCACTCCGATAGAAGGCCTCCCCGACGAGTGACACCCCAACGACTCCGACGAGTACTAGCGCGGGTGAGTACGCGACCACGCCCGAATGCCATCCGAATCCGGTGTGCGCCAGATGCGAGAGCACCGTCGCGATGGCCAGCCCAACAACGATTGGCGCGTTCGCAGCTAGCGACGACTTGCCCGCCCGGACATCAGCCACAGTCCGAACGGCAACGAAAACACCTAGCGCGCCGACAAGCAGCGGCCCCGCCTCCCAGGCCAATACCTGCCCGGCGACCGCGACGCCGAGGATGCCCGACACGAGCCACGTCCGCGCGTCCTCAAGTTCGGCGTGCCCCACGTCTGCCAGTTCCACCAGTGCGAGCGCGGTCAGGGCGAGCCAGGGGTAGTCGAACGCGTGGTGATCCGAGAACCCAAGCCCGGTTCGGTAGGCAAAGGCGGGAATCACCCCAAGCAGCAGCACCGATGCAATACCTACCCGACGGTCGCCGGTTACTCGAACCGCGATAGCGTACACCAAGAGGCCGACCACGAGCGCCGACAGCACGGGATACCACGCCAGCACCGCGCCGCTGGCGTCCGCACCACCAAGAGCGTTCGTCACCCACCACAGTGTCGCGACCATCAGGGGTTCGCCGTTCGCGACTGCGTCCGGCAGATCCGAAAGCACGCTGAAATCAAGGACGCCAACTGCCTTGGTCGAGAGCTGGTCGACCCAGTAGCGGTACAGGTACGGGTCGTTTGAGGAGAGCAGGACGCCATCCGACCGAAATACGTGACCGACAAAATAGGCGCGCATCGCCGCGACGAACAGCAATGCTCCGCCGAGCGCGCCGGCGATCTCCCGCGATGCGGAGGGAAACGAGAGCGACGAGAACACCGAGGCGGCCGGTCGATCGCCATCGTCCGGTTGGTCGTCCCCGTCAAGGCTCGCCCGGACCGCGTCCGAATCGACGACCCCGTACTCGCCGTCCGCTTTCGCCACGATGTCTCGGGAAACGAGTTCGCCGAAGGTACCCGAGTCAAACGATACATCATCAAATGTCCATCCGTCGGCGCGCTCGTCGACCGCGAGGAGTTCACGGAGGTCGGATTCGAGCTCCGGCTTCTCCGCGAGGAGATCGTCAGTCGCCTCGCGTACGTCAGTCATAGTGGTCGAATATCGTGAAGGGCGCATAAACCCTGCGACACTCGATTAATAAAATTCGAAGGCGAAAGCTACCCATAGAGAGCATTATGATGCATCCCCAATCTCCTTAGAGATAGATTTAGGATTTACTTCTAAAGACAGTTCAGTTACTCCGCAAAGTCGAAGAAGACCTTCCAGACCTGCCGAACGACGACTTTCACGTCGAACCAGAACGACTGCTTTCGCACGTATTCGATGTCGTATTGCAGTTTCTTCTCCGGTTCATGTCCTGTAACGTCGTTTATTTGCGCCAACCCCGTCAGTCCCGGTTTGATGAACCACCGCTTTCGCCACTCGACAACGCCAGTTTGTATGTCTTCGTCAAGTTCCGGCCGCTCAGGTCGTGGTCCGACGACGCTCATATCGCCAATCAAAATCGACCATAGTTGAGGAATCTCATCAAGATGGGTCGTCCGGAGGAAACCCCCAACTTGGGTGACTCTAGGATCGACGCCTCCGTTGTCTTCCTCGCTGATTTTCGCGCCAGTTGCCGCCTCCGCGTCGGTGACCATGCTGCGAAACTTGTACACCGTAAACGTCTCACCGAACTCGGCCGTCCGCTCCTGACTGTACAACACTGGTCCGGGACTATCCATCTTAATCGCCACTGCGATAACCAGAATTAGCGGCGCGAACGCCAGTAGTCCGACCACCGCAAACGCCATATCGAACACACGCTTGAACGCGTAGTCCTGCCAGTCCCACGGTTCGAGATCGACATCGACGATCATTTCGTCGCCGACATCCGTCCGCGTCAGAACATCGTCGACGTGGTCGCGGTGGACCTTCGCGTCGACACCATGTTCGTAACAGGTGTCGAGTGCGCCGAAGAACTCCGCACGATCTGCCTGTTCGAACGCCAGAATCGCAGTGTCGATGTCGTACTCGACGAGTACTTCGTTCAGCCGCGCGAACCCGCCGAGATATTCCACGTCGACCGATCCGTTTCGACCGCTCCCGTCAGCGAGTGCCAATGCACCGCTCTCGGGCGCTGTCGAGGAGTATCGGCTCGGCGGCGAGATATACCCGATAACCGGCATGTCGGTCGCTTCAAGCATGTCGTGTATCTCCGCAGGGTCGTCGCCGACCACGACGGCACGCTCACCGCCGAAGGGACGCCGCCGAATCACGACGAACCACGCCGGAAGCGTGATGAACAAAACCGCCACCGTCCCGATCAACGTCGTGCGCGGGAGTCGGTACGTGTAGTCGAAGTAGCCGATCGCGGCCAGCGCGAGCCCTGCAACCACGACGCGCTTCTGAACGAGGAGCACCGTATCGAGGATTCGCCGCGGTTGGGGCTTGAACAACGGTACGAGACTTCCGACGACGACCGCAACGGTAGTCATCATCGCCAAGACAACCTCGTCGGTCGTGAGAACGTGCACGGAAAGGCGACGAACGATCGGGACGGACAGCAACGCAGACTGGACGATCAACAGATCCGCGATAGAGACGGCGAGAACTGACGCAAGGATGGTACCGGCGACACTGGCTGCTCGGTACCGATATCCGGAGACCATCGGCTTATCCCGCGAAGGCACCCCGCTTAAATTCTACGAAGTGCTCTGTGGGTGCCAATATTTGATAGCTCTCCTCTTCTGGCTCGGATAGCTGTTGGATTTTGGCACGTCATCGGGTTCGTGGCTGAACAGATAGTATAGTGCCATCACCCGTACATAGTTGCCTTGTTCTTCTTGGCATTCCGGCGATAACCCCGAACAACCCACGACACCGGACGAAATCATAAACGCGACAACAGCGTCCTAGACCCCTCGAACCAGTCAAATTCGAGAACGGACTGACATTTCTCGCGCATTAGCAAGACGGCACCGAAGACGAATTCCACGAGACCTACGAAAAAGCAATGGAGTCCGTCAAGGCCGACCTAGGAAAATCCCACGCGCTCCGGACCGACGGCGAGCGTGTCGAAACCGAGGACCGCTTCGAGGTGACGAGCCCTGGCGATTTCGACCTCAAGATCGGCGAGTTCGCCGCGGGCGGCGAAGCAGAAGTCGACGCCGCCGTGACTGCCGCCGCCGAGGCGTTCCCCGAGTGGGAGCATCGCGACATCACCGCCCGCACCGACATCTTCCAGGACGCCGCCGAGCGCATGCGCGAGCGTAAGTTCGAACTGGCGGCCACGATCTCGCTCGAAAACGGGAAGAATCGGACCGAGGTGACGGCGGACGTCGACGAGGCCATCGACTTCCTCCGGTTCTACAGCCGCGAACTGGAGCGCTTGGACGGCTACCGGTCCGACACCGGCCAACCAACACCCGACCAACACACCACGAACCTGCTGCGCCCATACGGCGTCTTCGGGGTCGTCGCGCCGTTCAAATTCCCGCTGGCCATCCTCGCGGGGATGCTCATCGGCAACACCGTCGTCGCCAAGCCCGCGAGCGCGACGCCGCTGATCGCCCACAAATACGCCGACATCCTCGCCGATGCCGGCCTCCCCGATGGCGTGTTCAACCTCGTTACGGGCGGCGGTAGCGCCGTCGGCCAGCCGCTCACCGAGCACGAGGACATCGCCGGCGTCGCGGTTCACGGGGTCGCGCGAAGTCGGCCTCGGTATCGAGCAGTCGTTCCGAGAGCAGGGTAAGCGCGGGCCCGCCATCGCCGAGCTCGGCGGCAAAAACCCGGTGATCGTCAGCGACGCGGCCGCCCTCGACGACACGTCGAGGGCGTCACGATGGGCGCGTTCTCGTTCAGCGGCCGGAAGTACTCTGCCACGTCGCGCGTGTACGTCGACGAAGACATCTACGACGAGTTCACCGACCAGTTAGTGAACAGGACCGAACAACTGGGGATCGGGCGCGGCGAGCACCGCGACACCGTTGTCAACCCGGCCATCGACGATAGCGCACTCGACCGCTACGAGACGATCACCGAGCAAGCACATCGCGAGGGGACGGTCCGGACGGGCGGGTCGGTAGTCGCGGACGACGCCCTCCCCGAGGGCCGGTACGTCGAACCGACCGTCGTCACCGACATCCCCCACAGCCACGATCTCGCCCCGAGGAGCACTTCCTTCCGTTCGTGACCGTCCATCTGATCGCGGACCTCCAAGGAGGAGTCACAAAGTCCAACGACAGCGACTACGGCCTCTGTGCCGGCCTCTTCTCGGAAGACGACGAAGAATCGACGGTGGTTCGACGAGATCGAGTCTGGCATGTGCTACCTCAATCGATCCCAGAGCGCGACCGCGGGCGCGCTCGTCCAGGCCCAACCGTTCGGCGGGTGGAAGTTCGCCGGAACCACCGGCAAGTTCGCCGGCGACTACTGGTACCTCCAGCAGTTCATGCGCGAGCAGAGCCGAACGCGCGTCGAGTAGCCGTCGGCAGGCGGTACACCGCGAGGGTGCTCAGCCGTCGCCGACCCGAAGATCGTCGAGGCGCGGTGCGTCCCGCACCCCGCTCAAGAGTACGAGCACCGAGAGGTGGTCTCCGTCCGGCACCGGCGCGTCCCCGGTGCGCAACTCCGCGGACTCGATCTCCGCCGAGAGCCAGGACTGGCCGTCCGCGATCGCCTCCCCGTGGAGCCAGTCGGGCGGCCCCGAAACAACTAACAATCCGCTTGAGGCGGCGTCGGGCGGGCAGTCGAACGTCAGCCGGCCACGCACGGCCCGGCGGAGCGTGGTTTCGACCGCCTTGATCGCCTCCACCTCGTCGACGTCCTCCTCAGCCGACGACAGCAGTCCCCGAGCGCGCTCAAGCAGCGACCCGTCGGACTGCCGATCGGTCTGGACCTCCTGACGCGCGTACCCGAGCGTAGCCAGACCGCCGGCGTCGAGCGTCGCGATGACCTCGTTGGCGTCGACGACCCGCTGACCGACCGCCGCGCCGGTCGCGGCCTCGCCCGCACTGAACAGCGCGCCGAGGCGTTCGGCGAGCTCTCGGTTCACCGCCTCGGCCTGCTCGTCGACCGACTGGCCCGCGTCGAGCCACACGTCGTTGTCGAACACGAGCTGTGTATCGACTGCGCCGTGGAGCGCCTGCAAGCCTCGGGCGGCGTTCTCGCGGGGAACGTCCTCGTGAGCGGCCGGCAGAACCGAGACCGCATAGATGGGTCGGTCGTACACCTCCCGGAGCGCCTCCGCAAGGTGGGCCGTCGCGCCCGAGCCAGTTCCCCCGGCCAGTCCCGCGACGAGCAGGATCGCGGCGGCGTCGGAGGTGATCGCGGCGTCGACTGCCCGACGCATCTCGACCAAATCTGTCTCGATCGCGGCGACACCCGCCGTCCGGTCGCCGCCGGTACCGGTTCCGTCGGTCTCGACGTGGCCGAACTGACGGCGGGCCTCGTCCGGAAGGCCGTCGAGTTCCGAGAGGGCCTCAACGTCGGTGTCGAGCGCTCGTACGCCGGCGAGATACGACGCCGACCGGGACGCTTCGTCCCGTCGGAGTGCGTCGACGATGCGTCCGCCCGCGCCGCCGACGCCGATAGTCACAACGCGCATGGCAAGCCCTGGGAAATGTAACCGTAAAAATACTTCGCGAAGTACTCTCGAAAACGGTTCTAACGGAGACCCCAGTTAGCACATAGCGATCCGGTTGGAAGACGGTCGTCGATAGTACTAGGAAAACGCCGAGCAGAACCACTCTGTTCGACGGCGGTCGAAGAGGCGCGGTATCGCCACTCTATTCGAGAACCGCGTAACTAGACCGTGCGACGCGAGACATGATGGGATCCAGTACATCCTCGCGAGCGCATGACAGTGCTCATTGGACTCCTAACGGAAGACCAATCATAGTACTCGACTGACTTCTCAGGGCACCACAAGTGGGTTACGTGTCGCGGCGGCGCCGTCGCCTGCCGCGACGATGGTCATACACGGTATCGGACAGCGTCCGTGGAGTCCCTATTCTTCGACCGGAGCCGGTGGCGGCGAACGGCGAGTAACTGACATGGCGTGCCAGACCGAATGTCGACCGCCACGGAGTAGTTGTTAAACAAGTATCATAATATCGAGTCTACCAGACATCCTTGCCGGAGCATTCCCCAGCCATTGACAGTCGACCTCGCCAACAGATTGCTTCGGTCACCGACCATTACATACCGCCGAAGGGTGGTACGGTCACACACAGTCGGAAACCGCCGTATCTGCCGTTCTCGTGCCACAATAACGCAGTTTTCTAAATGACTCAGAGCGCGCCAACACACCGCTTCTCGATATTTCCGCATACGAGTTGAATATAATACATGTGTGTGGTCGGCGGTGTTATGGATAATTTTTAATACGAAATCGGAGAGCTACCAGAGTATGGCTCACCAGAGCGAACTCCTACTCCGTAACGGTGACGTTCGTGTGTTCGACGACGACCGAACCGTCGCCGAGAGCGTCCTGTTTCGCGGCGACCGGATCGCCGCCGTCGGATCGACCGACGACGTCGAAAGCGCGGCGGACGACCCCCGCGTTGTCGACCTCGACGGTCGGACGGTTCTGCCGGGATTCAACGATGCACACACTCACATACTCTCGGTCGGGATCCAACTGATCGAGACCGACCTCTCGGAGGCCGACGACAGAGAGCAAGCGCTGGCGATGCTTTCGGAAAATGCCCGAGACACCGCCGACGGAAACTGGGTCCTCGGGTTCGGCTACGACGAGAGTACGTGGCCCGAAGGCGACCGGAGCTACCTGTCGCGGGCGGAACTCGACGGCGTCACCGAGACGAACCCCGTCGCGGTCACTCGCGTCGACGGCCACACGGTGTCGTTGAACTCGGAGGCTCTGGAGAAAGTCGACTTCGAAGGAGTTGAACACGACGTAATCACCGACGAGCAGGGCGACCCGACCGGCCGGGTCGTCGAAGACGCGGCGGGGCGGGTCAAGATAGCGTCGCGACCCGACGTCGAGAAAGCCCGCCGGGCGCTCGACGCCGCGATCACCAGATCCCACGAGCTGGGGATCACGTCGGTCCAGACCATGGCCGGACTCACCGCCGTCAGGGACCACGGCAACCTCGTTCAGGAGACGCTCCAGAAGGCGTGGAAAGACGACGATCTCACGCTCCGGGTCACCTACTACGTCCACGCGTCCCAGGCGGCGTCGCTTTCGGACCTCGAACTCGCGCCCGGCTTCGGCGACGAGTACCTGCGCGTGGGCGGGCTGAAGACGTTCTCCGACGGGTCGCTGGGGTCCCGCACCGCCAAAATACACGGCGAGTACGCCGACGACCCGAGCACCGACGGCCAGATGGTCCACGACGGGGACGAACTCGAAGCCTGGTTCCGGGAGGCGGCGCGGGCCGACCAGCAGATCGCGACCCACGCTATCGGGGGACAGGCGATCGATATCGTCCTCGACCGGTACGAGGCGGTCCTCGACGAGTACGAGATCGAGGAGCCGAGGCTCCGGGTCGAGCACGTCGAACTCGCGACCGACGAGGCGCTCGATCGGTTCGCCGATCACGACATCGTCGCGAGCATGCAACCCAATTTCCTCCAGTGGTCCAAGCCCGACGGCCTGTACGAAGCCCGACTGGGGACGGACGCGCTCCCGACGAACAACCGCTTCCGGGACATCGACGGGGCGGACGTTCCGCTGGCGTTCGGTAGCGACAAGATGCCGCCGGGTCCGCTGTACGGGATCCACCACGCGACGAATTCGGAGTACGATCCCCAACGCCTCGACGTCGATCGGGCGATCGCCGCCTACACCCGCGGGGCGGCGTACGCCGAACACGCCGAGGAGTTCAAGGGGACCTTAGAGCCCGGGAAGCTCGCCGACGCCGTGGTCCTCGGTCGGGACCCGTTCGAACACCGGGCGGAGATCGAGGAGATCGACGTGGAGCTGACGATCGTCGGCGGGGAGGTCGTCTACGAGGGCTCGTAGGTCGAGTCGAGACGGCGCTCGAGACGCGTTTTTGACACAACCTTGATAACGATGTGCACAAGTTAACGAATTACAATGAGCTCGTCGACAGAACAAGGCCGCGACGGTCGAGAGAACGCCGACACGCTTCTGGAAGTCTCGGACCTGGTCACGCAGTTCGAAACGTATCGCGGGACGGTCGAAGCGCTCGACGAGGTGTCGCTGACGGTCGGAGAAAACGAGATCGTCGGGATCGTCGGCGAGAGCGGGTGCGGAAAGTCCGTCACGGTCCGTTCGATCCTCCAACTGATTCGGGAGCCGGGCCGGATCGTCGGCGGCGAGGTGGCGTATCACGGCCGGGACCTCCTCGAGTTGTCCGACAAGCAGATGCGCGACGAGATCCGGGGGACCGAGCTGGCGATGATCTTTCAGAACCCCACGAACGCGCTCAACCCCGCGTACACCGTCGGCCACCAGATCGCCGAAGTCGCACGGGAGGTCAGAGGGGTAGGCGACGAGGAGGCGAGATCGCGCGCGATCGAGCTGATGGACGACGTCGGGATTCCGAAAGCCGAGGAGCGCTACGGCGACTACCCCCACGAGTTCTCCGGCGGGATGAAACAGCGGGTCCTGATCGCGAAGTCGCTCGCCTGCCAGCCAAACCTCCTGATCGCCGACGAACCGACGACCGCCCTCGACAAGACGACCGAGGCCCAACTGCTCGATCTGGTCGACGAGATGCGCGAGGAGTACGGGCTCTCCGTGCTGATAATCACCCACGACCTGCGGGTGATCTCGCGGCTCTGCGATCGGGTCGTCGTCATGTACGCGGGCCAGATCGTCGAGACCGGCTCGACCCGCGACGTGATCAAGAACCCGGTCCACCCCTACACGAAGGGGCTGGTCGAGGCGATCCCGCGCCTCGGCGACGAGCAGACCGACCTCGAGTCGATCGACGGCACCGTCCTCGACCTCGTCGATCCGAACTCCGGGTGTCGGTTCTACGAGCGGTGCCCGATCGCACAGGAGCACTGCCGGGACGAAAAGCCCGCCCTCGAAGAGAAAGAGCCCGAACAGTACGCCGCGTGTTTCGAGGTGTGATTCATGTCGGAGACGATACTCACGATCAGCGGTCTGGAGAAGCACTTCCCGATCAAAGAGGGGCTACTCAAGCGACAGGTGAACAGCGTCAAGGCGGTCGACGGCGTCGACCTCGAGATCGAACGCGGCGAATCGGTCGGGCTGGTCGGCGAGTCCGGGTGCGGGAAGACGACGCTCGGGAAGTCCCTGCTCAGGCTGATCGAGCCGACCGGCGGGGCGATACGGTTCGACGGGATCGACATCACCGACGCCGACCAGGACCAGCTCAAGCGACTCCGCCAGCGGATCCAGATGGTGTATCAGGACCCGGATTCGAGCCTCAATCCGCGACGGACCGTCGAGAAGACGCTTCGCGAGCCGCTCAAGATACACGACCAGCTCGACGACGCCGACCGGCGGATCGACCGGATGCTCGAACGGATGGATCTCGATCCGGAGACGTACCGGTCCCGGTTCCCCCACGAGCTCTCGGGCGGCCAGCGCCAGCGCGTCGGCCTGGCTCGGTCGCTCATCCTCGAACCGGAGTTTCTCGTGCTCGACGAGCCGACGAGCGCGCTCGACGTGAGCGTCCAGGCCCGCATCTTGGACCTATTGCAGGACCTGCAAGAAGAGATGGGGCTGACGTTCCTGTTCATCAGCCACGACCTCTCGGTCGTCAACCACCTGTGCGATCGGACTGCGGTCATGTATCTCGGCGAGATCGTCGAGCGGGGCGCCACCGAAGACGTCTTCGAGCGCCCGAAGCATCCGTACACCGAGGCGCTCTTCTCGTCGCTTCACCCCGTCGACCCCGACGAGGAACGGATGCGGGTCTCGCTCGAAGGCGAGCCGCCGTCGCCGATCAATCCCCCGACCGGCTGTTCGTTCCACCCCCGGTGTCATCGCCAGGACGAGGTGGGCCAGAAGTGCTGTGAGGTCGACCCCGCGCTGACGCGACGAGAAGAGGCGAGCGAGCGCGACGTCGCCTGTCACCTCTACGAACAGCGGTCGGCCGAAACCGTGGCCTCGCAGTCCGGTTCCGATACCTGACGCCCGGACGGTCGGCCCGATGGCCGGTTCGTTCGACGAGTCGTCAGCCGTTTCGATAGTCGTCCGCGACGGTGCTCGCGTCGGCGAACGTGATCTCGGGGTCGGCCTTCAGCGTCTCCAAGAGCGCTTCGAGGTGCGAGACGAACGGGGCCCGACCCGCACACTGGGGGTGGAGCAACAGGACGAAGACGCCGTCGTCGACGTTGCGTTTCATCCACTCGATCTCGGCGCGCCAGCGGTCGAACACCGCTTGCTCTTGGGAGTACCCGACCCACTCGGGTCCGGTGACGACCGGGAACAGTTGCATCCAGTCGTCGCGGTGCCACACCAGCGGCACCTCCACGAGGTCGGATTTCGGCCCGCGCTCGTAGGGCTCTTCGAGGGTGGGTCGGGGATCTTTCGTGAGCGCGTACGGCCGGAAGTCGTGGGCGCTGTCGCTCGAATCCCACTCGAAGTCGAGCTCTTCGAGGATGTCGATCGTGTGTTCGGAGAAACTCCCGTCGGGGGTGCGATAGCCCGTCGGACGTTCGCCGGTCAGATCGACGATGCTCTCGATGCCGCGTTCTATGTCTGCCTTCTCGGCCTCTCGATCCGCGAAGTCGTTCGGCGAGCGGTGGGTCCAGCCGTGGTGTTGGATCTCGTGGCCCCGATCGTGCACGTCGCCACAGATTTCGGGGAAGCTCTCGATGGTGTGGCCCGGGACGAACCACGTCGAGGGGACGTCGTACCGGTCGTGGAGATCGAGGAGTCGCGGCGTCGCCACCTCGGCGCCGTACACGCCCCACGACGCGAACCCGGGCATGTCGTACGAGAGCCACGCCGCGACCGCGTCGAGGTCGTACGTGAGACAGACCGTCGAATCGCCCATACCGGCCAGTACGTGTAATAATAGTAAAATTTTTCGGCGGCGTAGGAGAAGTCGGTCGTTGAGGATTATTACTTATATCTTTATTCATACTCGTCGGCACCATGTGTAATATTGCCAAGGCTTTATAGGGGTCGCGCGTGCGTCGTGTGATATGGTGTCGCACAACGAGAAACGCTTGCAGGAGTCGTCCGATGGATCGCGACGGTGGTTTCTGAAGACGGTCGGAGCGGGGACGACCGTCGCGCTCGCGGGCTGTACCGGAAGTGACGAACCGAGCGGCGAGAGCACCGATTCGGAGCCGGCCGGAACCGACGACCAGCAGAACGTCGACGACGCCGACTCGGAGATGCAGTCGGACGCGGTCACGTACGTCAACGCGAAAACCCAACCGCTCGCGCACCTCGATCCCCACGCGATCAACGACGGGACGATGGTACAGCTCGGACTCGTGTACGACCAGCTCCTCGATTACGCGCAGGGGGACCCGACGACGATACGGCCGGGGCTCGCGACCGACTGGGAGTCCCAGAACGGCGGCGAAGAGTGGGTGTTGACCCTCCGGGAAAACGTGACGTTCGACGACGGCACGCAGTTCGACGCGTACGCCGCCCGGCGGTCGCTCGAACGGGCCAAGAACCTCACGGCCGGCCAGTCGAAGCCCTACGACTGGATCGACAGCGTCGAGGAGACCGGCGACTACGAGATCACGGTCCACTGCGACGGCGCGTTCGGGCCCGCTCCGGCCGCGCTCACGTTCATCACGACGAGCGTGATCAACCCGACGGTGATGGACGAACACCAGGACGACGACAAGCTCGGTCACGAGTACTTCCAGCAGAACGTCCACGGCACGGGACCGTTCAAGTTAGAGTCGTGGGACAAGGGCAACGACTTCGTCGCGACGCGAAAGGAGGGCCACTGGCGCGACGAGGCGAGCGATCTGCCGGACAACCTCGCGATTCCCGACGACGCGAACATCGAGGAGTACCGCAACAACATCGTCCGGGAACAGCTGACCCAGAAACAGCAACTGGCGCAGGGCGACATCGACCTCCCGCGGGACCTGACGTGGACGAACATCCAGGAGGTCGTCCAGGAAGACGGGGTCGAACTCTACGAGGGGCCGCCGGACCTCTACAACAAGTACGTGTTCATGATGTGCCAGCGCGAGCCGACGAGCGACGTCCAGTTCCGGAAGGCGCTGGCCTACGCCGCCGACTACGAGGGGATCGCGAAGGAACTGGTCGGCACGGCGATCCCGTGGGGTACCCCGTGGCCCGAGGGGATCTGGCCTCGCGTCACGGACGGTCAGTACCAGCGGAACCTCGAAAAGGCCAAACAGCACCTCGAACAGTCGGCCTACAGCGGCGAGGAGCTGACGTTCCGGTCGATCAAGGGGCCCGAAAACGACAAGGTCGGCGAGGCGCTCGTCGCGAACTTCAAGGAGATCGGCGTGACCGTCGACCACGAGGACATCCCGTGGGCCGATCTGTACGAACAGCTCACGTCCGCGGAGACGATGCCCGATCTCCTCATGTACAACGGCTGGCCGGACTACGCCGATCCCAACGGACCGGCCATCCGATACTGGGGCGAGTACTGGCCCGCCGACGGGTGGAACACCGCCTACTACCAGAACGACGAGTACGACGAGATGTTCATAGAGGCGCGCAGTTCCGGCGACCGCAAACAGCGCGAAAAACTCTACAAGCAAATGCAGGAGATCCTTCTGGACGAGGTGCCGATCATCTGGCTCTTCCAGAACAAGTGGGTGCGCGCCCACCGCGCGGAGATCTCGAACCTCACCTACACGCCCGGGGACAACAACTACGTCCCGGTCCACCAGTTCCACAAGGACACCTGATCTCGTGGCACTTATTTAAATGAAATTCCGCACGTATCTCGTACGTCGATTAGTGGCGATGGCGGTGACGTTCTGGGGCATCCTGACGCTCGTGTTCGTCATCGCCCGCGTGGTGCCCGGCAATCCGGCCGCGGTCATCGCGGGCTCGAAAGCCACCGAGGAACAGATCGCACAGATCCGGGAGACGTACGGGCTGGACGATCCGCTCCACGAGCAGTACGTCGACTTCATCGTGGATCTGGTGCTCCACCAGGATCTGGGGATGTCGATCGCGACCCAGCGGCCGGTCGCCCAGGAGATCGCCCAGCGGTTTCCGGCGACGTTCGAACTCACGACGTTGGCGGTCGTCTTCGCGCTGACGATCGGGATCCCGCTCGGCATCGCGTCAGCGATTCACAAAGACGAGCCCGTCGACCACGGCTCGCGACTGGTGGCGATCAGCGGCGTCTCGATCCCGCAGTTCTGGATCGCGATACTCGCACAGCTGTTCTTCTACTACCAGCTCGGGTGGCTCCCGTCGGGCGGACGATTCACCAGCCAGATGACGCCGCCGCCGAACGTGACCGGGCTCTACCTCGTCGACAGCCTGCTCGCGCTCGACTTCGGAGCGTTCGTCACCTCGTTCACGCATCTGTTGCTACCCGCGGCGGTGCTCTCGCTGGGAACGCTCGCCCAGACGACCCGGATCATGCGCTCGTCGATGATCGAGACGCTGAACACCGACTACATCGAGTGGTCGCGGGCCCACGGGTTCCGGTCGAGGATCATCCTCCTGCGCCACGCGCTCAGGAACGCGGTCATGCCGACGATCACCGCGGTCGGGCTCTCGTACGGCCTGTTGCTCGGCGGGTCGGTCGTCATCGAGATCGTGTTCAACATCCGCGGGCTGGGCCTGTTCCTCTACAACGCCGTCATCAGCACCGACTTCAACGGGATACTCGGCGTGACGATCGTGTTCGCGCTCGGGTATCTCATCGTCAACTTCGTCGTCGACGTGCTACACAGCTACATCAATCCGGAAGTCGAGTTGGGTGAGTGATACGTATGGCTTCACAAGACGCGACGTCACCGACGCAGCGCTCGTTCACCGACAGATACCGAGGCGTCATCGAGGCGTTCCGACGGTCGTTCTACATCCTCGGCCGGAATCGGCTCACGATCGTCGGCATCGGGATGGTGCTGTTCATCGCCGTGATCGGACTGCTCGCGCCCGTGATCGCCCCGTACCCCAGCCACGTCGGGTCGGTGACCGAGTTCGGCCAGTCGCTCCAACCGCCCTCGAGCGAACATCTGTTCGGGACCGACCGGCTCGGTCGGGACATCTTCTCGCGGGTCCTGTTCGGGGCGCGAATCTCGATGAAGATCGCGGTGTTCGTCGTCGGCGCCGCGCTCAGCATCGGCATCCCGCTCGGCCTCGCGGCGGGCTACATCGGCGGGCGCGTCGAGATGCTCATCATGCGCGTCACCGACATCTTCGTCTCGATCCCTCGGCTGATCCTCCCCGTCGCGGTCGCGGGGGCGCTGGGGCCGAGTCTCGAGAACGTCATGCTGGCGCTCATCGTCACCTGGTGGCCGTGGTACGTCCGATTGCTCCGGAGCGAAGTGAAGGAGGTAAAAGAGTCCGAGTACATCCAGGCCATCGAAGGCCTCGGCGCCAGTCGGCTCCGGGTCATGTTCGTCCACCTGTTGCCAAACAGCCTCACGAGCCTCCTCGTGCAGGCCACGATGGACATGGGCTGGGTCATCCTCGTCGCGGCGTCGCTGTCGTTCATCGGCATCGGCGCCTCCCCGCCGACCCCCGAGTGGGGACTCATGGTGGCCCGCGGGCGGGAGTTCATGCCGACCCACTGGTGGTTCTCCGTGTTCCCCGGGCTGTTCATCTTCATCAACGTGATGGGGTTCAACCTGATCGGGGACGGCCTCCGGGACATCCTCGATCCGAAGTCCCGGATGGAGTGATCCGGTCGCCGTTCGGGCCCGTTTTTCGCGGCGGCGTCTCGCGGTGGACCGCGCCATCGGGTCCAGTTCCACGAGAAACGAGCTAGCAGTACAGTACTCTCTCGGCGGTGTCGAGTCGACGCCGGGCACTTCGGCGGGATTTTTCCCGTTCGGTCGTCGTGATCGAGAGCGGGGCGCGCCGACCGGGAAAATCGTTCGGGATCAGTCGCGAGTGGGACTCGACCGCGTCAGCGCGCCGTCACAGCGCGGACACGTCGACGGAACCTCCGCGTCGATCTCGACGGTGTAGCCACAGTCCGTGCAGGCACAGGTCTCGGACTGTCCGCGGTCTGCGGGGACGGTGTTTCCGTGCGGGTTCGCCGTGGGGTGGTCGAGCCCGATCGGCGGGGCGTCGCTCGTGGCCATACAGGACGGGACGGTCCGAGCCCGTAAATATGTTCCATAGCCGACGACACATACTTTCGGCGCGCGTATTATTCCGATTAATCGGCGCGGCGGATCGCCGAGATACCCTTCAAATATATACGATATTTTATATAAGGATAGTTTTTAGCATGCGCGTGATGTGTACACCCACGGAATGGCTCACAGCATGGGGGAACGCGACAGTTCGGGGGGATCGAGCGCCGAACGGTCGTCGACGGTCAGTCGGCGGACAGTGCTCGCATCGGGGGCGGCCGTGCTCGGCGGAACGATCACCGGCTGTGTCGGTGCGGGCGGTAGCCAAGACGGCACGACGAACGTCGCGATCGTCTCGAGCCCGGCGGGGTTCGACGACAACGCGTTCAACGACCTCGCGCTCGAAGGACTCCGGAGCGCCGCCGAGGAGTACGACGTCGAGATCAATCGGGTCGAGGAGACCGAGCAGGCCCAGTACCAGTCGACCCAGTCCCAGCTCGCCCAGAGTGGCGACTACGACCTCATCGTGCTGGTCTCGTACAACCACACCGAAGCGCTGACCCAGAACGCCGTCGACTACCCGGACCAGAACTGGATGCTCATCAACGACTACGTCGACGAGCCCAACGTCGCCGGCTACACCTGGGCGAACCACCAGATGTCGTATCTGGCGGGCGTCCTCGCCGGGACGATGACGACCGAAGAACTGGACCACGAGGGGAGTTCGACGGCCCCGGAGACCGCGCAGGTCGGGTTCGTCGGCGGCGAGGACGGCTCGCTGATCAACGCCTTCGAGCGGTCGTACG
Organism: Halorussus marinus; assembly: GCF_004521895.1. Lineage (NCBI taxonomy): Archaea > Methanobacteriati > Methanobacteriota > Halobacteria > Halobacteriales > Haladaptataceae > Halorussus > Halorussus marinus. The sequence continues at coordinate 129,487 of NZ_SBIR01000010.1, read as the reverse complement.
TCGCCGGCGCAGAGTGGGTGAACGGCGACGTCGAGGTGAACGTCGGCTATATCGGCAACTACACCGACACCAGCACCGCGGCCGACATCGCGAGCTCGCAGTACGACGACGGCGCGGACATCGTCTACCACGCCGCCGCGGCCGCCGGGCGGGGCGTCTTCGAGGCCGCACAGGAGAACGGCCGGTTCGCGATCGGGGTCGACGCCGACCAGTCGCGGACGCTCCCCGATTTCCAGGACGTCATCCTCGGCTCGGCGGTCAAGTACATAAACGAGGGGACCCGCGAGGTCGCCGCGGCGGTCGCCGAGGGCGACTTCGAGAGCGTCGCGGGCGCCAACACGCTGGGGCTCGAAGACGAGGCCGTCGACTGCGTCATCGGGCAGGCGTTCGATGGCCAACTGCCCGACGCGGTCGGAAAGAACCTCGAGGAGGCAAAACAGGCCATCGTCGACGGCGACGTCGAGGTGCCGTGTACCGCCGCCGGATGCGAGTGACGCCCCGATCGTCAGACTACCGCCGATGACAGCCCCCGATCATGGCGCCACCTGAGACGGCGGCGCCCGCGGTCCGACTCGACGGCATCACCAAGCGGTTCGGCGACGTGGTCGCCAACGACGGCGTCGACTTCACGCTCGAACGCGGGACGGTCCACGCCCTGCTGGGCGAGAACGGCTCGGGCAAGACGACCCTGATGAGCGTTCTCTACGGGCTGTACGATCAGGACGCCGGGACGATCGCGATCGACGGCCAGCCCCGGGCGTTCGACTCGCCCAGAGACGCCATGGACGCCGGGGTCGGCATGATCCACCAGCACTTCCAGCTCGTCGAGCCGATGACCGTCCTCCAGAACGTCATCCTGGGCCACGAGCCGACCGAGAACGGACTGGTCGACGAGGCCGCCGCGAGAGACGACGTCGAGGCGATCTGCTCGCGGTACGACTTCGACGTCGACCGGTATCTGGACACGCCGGTTCGGGAGCTCGACCTCGGCGCGCGCCAGCGCGTCGAGATCGTCAAGAGCCTCTACCGGGGCGCCGAGATCCTCGTCCTCGACGAGCCGACGGCGGTGCTCACCCCACAGGAGGTCGACCGGCTGTTCGACGTGATGGACGAGCTCACCGCGTCGGGGCGCTCGCTCGTCTTCATCACCCACAAGCTCGACGAGGCGCTGACCGCCGCCGACGAGATCACCGTGCTCCGGGACGGGGCGGCCGTCGGGACGGTGGCGGCCGCCGACACCACCGAGCGGGAGCTCGCGCGGCTGATGGTCGGCCGGGAGGTGCTGTTCGATCGCGAGCGCCGCGAGACGGCGTCCGGCGAGCCCTTCTTTGCGGCCGAGGACCTCCGGGTCCGGGGCGACCGCGGGCTCGAACGGGTCCGGGAGGTCGGGTTCACGGTCCGCGAGCGCGAGATCCTGGGCGTCGCGGGCGTGCAGGGCAACGGCCAGACCGAACTGGTCGAGGCGCTCGCCGGGCTTCGCTCCGTCGCGTCGGGCGCCATCCGGTTCCGCGGCGAGGACGTGACCGGTCTGAGCCGGCGCGAGCGGATCGAGGCCGGCATCGCCTACGTCCCCGAGGACCGACAGACCGAGGGGCTGGTGCAGGACTACGACCTCGTGCACAACGCGTTGCTCGGGAATCAGACCATCGAACCGTACACGCGCCGGGGGTTCGTCGACTGGGCGGCCGTCCGGGAACACGCCGAGGAGATCGTCCGGGAGTACGACGTCCAGCCGCCGACCCCCGACGCGGAGGCGGCGTCGCTGTCGGGCGGGAACCAGCAGAAGTTCATCGCGGGCCGGGAGATCGAACACGACCCCGACGTCATGGTCGCGGCCCACCCCACGCGCGGGGTCGACGTCGGCTCGATCGAGTTCATCCACGACCGCCTGCTCGAACTCCGCGACGCCGGGCTGGCGATCGTGCTGGTCTCCTCGAAGCTAGAGGAGATCCGGACCCTCTCCGACCGGATCGCGGTCATGTACGAGGGCGAGTTCGTCGAGACGGTCGACCCCGACGCGGTGACCGACGAGGAACTGGGACTGCTGATGGCCGGCCGCGATCGCGGCGAGGACCCGACCGACGCCCGACGCGGGGAGGCGGAAGTCGAACCGGACCGCGCCGACGGACCAGACGGAGGCGGGCGAGCGTGAGCGACCCGGACGCGGGCGAGGGCCGACGGCTCGATCGGGCCGCCGACCGCATGCTCGGCGCGTCGGCGGTCCAGCGGCTCCTGATCGCGACCGCGTCGACGGTGCTGGCGCTGGTCGTCGGGCTGGTGGTCGTGGCCGCGGCCGGCTACGATCCGGCGACCTTCCTGGTGAACGTTTTCGAGGGGTCGTTCGGCGACGCGACCGCGGTCGCACAGACGCTTCGGTCCACGACGCTGTTCGTGCTGACCGGGGTCGCGGTGGCGGTCGCGTTCCGGGCCGGCGTGTTCAACATCGGCGTGCAGGGCCAGTTCGTCGTCGGCGGGTTCGCCACCGTCGTCTCGATCCTGTGGCTCGCCCCGCTGGCCCCCGAGAACGCGGTCGGGGGCGCCGCGCTCTTGGTCTGCGGGGCGCTCGCGGCCGTCGTCGCGGGCGGCCTCTACGGCGCGCTCCCGGGCGTCCTGAAGGCGTACGCCGACGCCAACGAGATCATCACCACGATCATGCTGAACTTCATCGTGATCGGGGTGGTCGGGTGGCTCGTCGACGGGCCGTTCCGGGGCGAGGGCCAGCGCGCGCCCAACACCGCCCGGATCCCCGAGCACGTCGACTTCCCCCGACTCGTCTTCGACGTGCCGGACTTCTCGGTCGTCGGGCTCGCGGTCGCGCTCGTCGCGGTCGGCGCGATCGCCGTGGTCATGGAACGGACCCGGCTGGGGTACGACATGATCACCAGCGGCCATCAGGAGGCGGCGGCCGCGTTCTCGGGCGTCGACGCCAAGCGCACGATCGTCGCCACCATGACCCTCTCAGGGATGGTCGCGGGCGTCGCGGGCGCGGTGTTCGCCGTGATGATTCAGGGCTACTACAGCGACCCGAGCGGGATCGGCACGTACGGCTTCGACGCCATCGCCGTCAGCCTGCTCGCGGCGAACAACCCGCTCGGGGTCGTCCCGGCCGGACTGCTGTTCGGCGGGCTCGACGCCGCCGGCAGGCACATCGGCATCTACAGCGACGTGCCCGTCCAGTTGATCGACGGGGTCGTCGGGCTCGTCGTCCTGTTCGTCGCCGCGCCAGAGCTGTTCCGGATGGCGGCCCGGCGGACCGGGCTCGGGGGCGAGGACCGATGAGCGTCGCCGACTACGCCGCCCGCAACCGCGTCCGGATCGGCGCCGCGGTCGGCCTGCTCGCCGGCGCGGCGCTCCTCGCGGCCCTGCTCGACCTGCCGGTCGCGGCCATCGTGACCGTCGGGTTCGTCGAGCGGACGCTCCAGGCGGCGACCCCGATCGCGCTCGCGGCGGTCGGCGGGCTCTACGCCGAGAAGAGCGGCGTGTTCAACATCGGCCTCGAAGGGTTCATGATCTTCGGGGCGGCCAACGCCGGCGCCGTCGCGTGGCTCTCGGGCGGCGGATCGCCGACCCAGCTCGACCTCTGGGTCGGCATCCTCGCGGCGGTGCTCCTCAGCCTCGCGTACGGCGCGATCTTCGCCGCGCTGACGATCCGGTACGAGGCCGACCAGATCGTCGCCGGCCTCGCGGTCTGGTTCGTCGGGCTCGGGTTCGGCCCGTTCACCGCGGTCGTCCTCTGGGGCAACCGCAACAGCCCGCGGCTCGCGAGCGTCGCCGATCTCACCGTCCCGGTGCTGTCGGAGCTCCCGGTGGTCGGTCCCGTGCTGTTCGACACGTCGCCGCTGGTGGCGCTCGCCGCGCTGGCGGTCGGGGTCTCGTGGGTGGTGCTGTACCGGACCAGATACGGCTACTGGCTCCGGGCGGCCGGCGAGAACCCCGAGGCGCTCGACACGGCGGGGGTCAGCGTGGCCCGCGTCCGGTACGGGGCGGTGATCTTCTCGGCCGCGATGGCGGGGCTTGCCGGCGCCGTCCTGCTGGCCCACGCCGGGTCGTTCACCGGCACCGGCGACACGATGGTCAACGGCCGGGGGTGGATCGGGATCGTCGCGTATCTGTTCGGCAACTACAACCCGATCGGGGCGGGCGCGGCGGCGGTGCTGTTCGGCGGGCTGGACATGCTCCAGATCCAGTTTCAGACCGCCGGCATCGAGGTGCCAAACCGGCTCGTCAATCTGTTCCCGTACGCGGCGGTCGTCGTCGTGCTCACCGTCTGGGGCTCGACCCGGATGCCCGCGGCCGTCGGCGAACCCTACGAGAGCGAGGAGTGAGTCCCGACCCCGTCGAGTCGCCGCGGGCTCACAGCAGTTCGTCGAGGTGGCTCCGGGAGTACTCGAGGTACTCGAGCGACCGCGTGCCGATTTCGAGCGACAGCGTCCCGGTCCACCCCGACGGGAACGCCTCGAAGATGGGCTCGAAGTCGAGGTTTCCTGCGCCGAACGGGAGGTGTTCGTCGGCCGGCCGGCGGGTGTCGTTGAGGTGGACGTGCGAGATCCGATCGGCGTGATCGGCGACGAACGCGGCGGTGTCGGCGGCGTCGTAGCCGGTGACTCGGGCGTGGCCGGTGTCGAGGGTCATCGACGCGTCCGTGTTCGCGAGCAGTCGGTCGATGTGTTCGATCGTGTACGCGCTGTCGAAGATGTTCTCCGCACAGATCTCCAGCCCGCGGTCGGCGCCGTAGGCGGTCAGGTCGGCCACCGACGCGTCGATGTGATCGCGGAGCGCCGCGTCCTCCCAGGCGACCTCCCACGCCGACGACTCGGGGTGGAGGACGCCCTTCTCGGCGCCGAGATCGGACGCGACGTCGATGCACGTCCGCTGGGTCTCGATCGCGCCGTCGCGGACGCCCGGATACGGCGAGCCGATGTCGGTCGGGAACGGGAGGTGGACGACCAGATCGAGCCCGTGGTCGGCCAGCGTGGCCCGGACGTCAGACGCCCGCGATGCGAGGGTTTCGTGGGCGTGTGGCCCGTCCATCAGCACTTCGACGTAGTCGAAGTCGCCGGCGGCGGCGAAGTTCAGTTGGCGGTCCAGCTCCGATGCGACTGACGTGACGAAACCGATGCGTGGGTTCATTGTGGTCTCCGGGGAGAATCCGTGTCGGTCGATCGCGCGGGCAGGTCGGTCAGGTCGGCGAGGCTCTCGATGCGGTAGGTCGGCTCGGCGTCGAGGCGGTACTCCCGGCGGTGCGGGCGCGCGACGAACGCGGAGTCGACGCCGGCGGCGTTCGCGGCCGCCACGTCGACGCGGCTGTCGCCCACGTAGAGGGCCGACCGGACGTCGAGCGCGTCGAGCGCCGTTTCGAGGTACGACGGGTCGGGCTTGCGCCGCGCCAGTCCCTCTAGGGTCGGATCCCGGCCGTAGTGGGCCTCGAACGTCGCGAGGTCGAACTCGTCGACGACGCGCTCGATCGTCGCGTGCTGATTGTTGCTCACGATCGCGGTCGGCACCGAGAGATCGGCGACGACGTCGACGTCGGCGTACAGCGGCTTGCGGCCCTCGCGGATCGCGCTCGCCTGGACGGCGGTCCGGTGGCGCTCGTTGCGTCGCCAGAACCGCTCGGCGTCGAGGCCGTACCGGTCGGCCAGTTCCCGGACCGTCTCGACCGAGAGGTCCTCGACGAGCGCCCGGACGTCCCCGGCGTCGGGGTCGACGTCGAACGCGCCGAACGCCTCCCGGGAGGCCGCGAGCAGGAGCGACTCGTCGGTCGGATGCGTGAGCACGCCGTCGTTGTCGAAGACGACCGCGTCGTATCTGGCGGCGACGTGGGTCATCGTCGCTCCGGGCTCCCGTCGGCGAGGAGGGGCTCGGCCTCTGTGGCGTCTAACTCCGTCGAGGAGTGGTACAGCGCTTCGCCGGACTCGGGGTCGAACAGGTGGAGTCGCTCCGGGTCGGCGGCCAGCGACACCGCGTCGCCGACGCCGACGGGCGAGCGCGCCGGCAGGCTCACCTCCATCTCGGCGCCGCCGACGGTGCCGCGGGTGAGCAGCGAGTCGCCCAGCGGCTCGGTCACCGTGATCTCCATCCGGAGCGGTCCGTCGCGCTCCTGGCGGAGATCCTCCGGGCGGACGCCGAGGACCGCTCGACCGTCGACGCGGTCGGCGACCCTCCCAGCAGACGGGAGCGTGAGCTGGTTCGAGCCCCACGTCGCGACCGCGTCGTCCCCGCGGCGTTCGAGAGTCGCCTCGACGGTGTTCATCCCCGGACTGCCGATGAACTCGGCCACGAACCGGGTGTCGGGCGCGTCGTACAGGCGTTGGGGCGGCGCGACCTGCTGGAGTTCGCCGTCGTACATCACCGCGACCCGGTCGCCGAGGGTCATCGCCTCGACCTGATCGTGGGTGACGTACAGCGTCGTCGTCTGGAGCTCGGCGTGCAACTCCGCGAGCTCGGCGCGCATCTGGACCCGGAGCTTCGCGTCGAGGTTCGAGAGGGGCTCGTCCATCAGGAACACCTCCGGGTCCCGGACGAGCGCGCGGCCGATCGCGACCCGCTGTTGCTCGCCGCCCGAGAGCGCCGCCGGCGTCCGGTCGAGCAGGTCCTCGATGTCGAGAATCGCGGCCGCCTCCGCGACGCGGTCGTCGACCTCCCCGGACCCGAAGTCGGTGGCGGTCCGGACGCCGAAGGTCATGTTCTCCCGGGCGGTCATGTGTGGGTACAGCGCGTAGCTCTGGAACACCATCGCGACGTCCCGGTCGCCCGGCGGGGTGTCGGTCACGTCGCTGTCGGCGATCTCGACTGCGCCCTCGGTCGGGGATTCGAGCCCCGCGAGGAGCCGAAGCGTGGTCGATTTTCCGCACCCGGACGGTCCCACGAGGACCAGAAACTCTCCGTCGCGGACGTTGAGGTCGACGCCGTCGACCGCGGTGACGTCGTCGAAGCGTTTCACCAAGTCAGTGGTCGTGATTCCTGTCATTCTGCGAGTCCGAACGTTTCGAGCAGCGGGCCCCGGAACGCGATGAGCGCGACCAGCGGCGGCAGCAGCGTCAACACGGCGCCCGCCATGATGAGCCCCCAGTCGGTCTGGCCGGCGTTGCCGACCGACTGGAGGTACTTCATTCCGACCTGTACGACCTGCTTGTTCTGATCGGAGATGACGATCAGCGGCCACAGATACTGGTTCCACGCGTAGATGAACGTGATCACGCCGAGACCGCTGATCATCCCCCGCGACATCGGGATCAGCACGTCCCAGAGAAATCGCAGTGGGCCGACCCCGTCGAGCTTCGCCGACTCGACCAGCGAGTCGGGGATAGACAGGAAGTGCTGGCGCAGGAGGAACACGGCGGTCGCGCTCGCCAGATACGGCCCCGTGAGCGCCAACAGCGTGTTCGACCAGCCCCAGGCGGCCATCAGTTCGTACAGCGGGACGATGCGGACCGGCACCGGGACCATCAGCGTGAACAGGATGAGAAAGAAGATCGCGTTCTTGAACCGGAATCGATAGAACACGAGCGCGACCGCCGCAAGCAGGCTCACCGCGATCTTGCCGACGGTGACGACGACCGACATCACCAGCGAGTTGAGCATGTACGACGCCATCTCGTAGGTCGTCAACACCTCGAGGTAGTTGGCGAGCCCGTCGCTCCCGGCGCCGATATTCGTGATGTCGTACACCTCCGGAACGGTCTGGGTGCTCATCACGAACGCCAGCAACAGCGGCGAGGCCATCAGCAGGATCGAGCCGATCAGTCCCGCGTGGACGGGCCACTGCTCGGGAACGAGCGTCGCGTCCGTGATCGCCGACGGCGCCGCGTCGTCTTGTGTTTCGTGAGACATTAGTAGTGTGCGTAGCGGTCGGACACGCGCAACTGGACGTAGGTGAGTCCCGCGACGAGGACGAACAGGATCACCGACTCGGCCGACGCGAGTCCGAGGTTGTTGAACTGGAACGCGTCGCGGTACAACTGGTAGATCATCAGGTTCGTGGCGTTCGTCGGGCCGCCCTGCGTCATCAGGTCGATCAGCGCGAAGCTCCCGAAGAACGCGTAGATCGTGTTGATCACGACCAGAAAGACCAGCGTCGGCGACATCAGCGGGACGTACACCCGGACGAGCCGGCGCCACGTCTCGACGCCGTCGAGCTCGCAGGCCTCGTTCAACGCTTCGGGAACGTTGTTCAGCGCCGCGAGCATGAAGATCACGTTGTACCCGACCTGCTTCCAGATGGCCGCCACCGCGAGCACGGCGAACGCCTGCCAGCCGACGGTGAACCAGTCGAGTTCGACCCCGAACCACGCCTCGAGGTAGTGGGTGTAGATCCCGACACTCGGGTGGGCCAAGAACAGCAACACCGTCCCGGCGACGGCCGTCGGGAGCGCGTACGGCCAGATCGCGGCCACCAGATACGCGGCCTTGCCGTCGCTCACCTCGTACAGTAGGAACGCCACGAACAGCCCGACGGCCAGCGATCCCGCGACCACGATCGCCGCGAACGCGAACGTCAGGCCGACGCTCCCGAGGTACGTCTGTGAGCTCAGCAGTTCGGCGAAGTTCGCCAGCCCGACGAACCGCGTGTTCTGGCCGAACAGGAACGTCTTGTAGAGGCTGAGCCGGAGCGTCTGGAGCGACGGGTAGTACAGGAACGCCCCGATCGCGACCAGCGTCGGCAACAACAGGAGGTACGCCCCCAGCGTGCTGTCGAAGGTGTTCTCGTGGACGCCCATCTTAGCTCCCTTTGCTCTCGATGTAGTCCTGGAGGGCGGCGTCGGCCTCCGTCTTCATCTGACCGAGCTTCTCGTCGACGCCGACGTCGGAGTTGATCATGCTGATGTAGCCGTCCTGGATGATGTCCCGGACCTTCGAGGCCGGGCCGGCCTGCCAGCCCTGCGTGGCGGTGGTCGTCTCGGTCTCTTTGAGCTGGTCGAACGCGGTCCGGAAGTTGGGGTTGTCGTCGAACCAGCCGTCGTCGTCTAACTGCTCGACCGCGCTGTCGCTGATCGGGAAGTAGCCGGTGTTGCGGTGCCAGAACGCCTGCTGTTCGGCCTCCGCCAGCCAGAGGAGGAAGTCGGTGACCGCCTCCTTCTTGGCGTCGGAGAGCCCGCGGGTCATCCACAGCGACGCCCCGCCGATGACGACGCCGGTCCGGGTGTCGCCCGGCGTCGGGAAGTACGCCGTCCCGAGTTCGAACCCGTTGTCCGCCGCGCCCTCGGTCGCCGCGGCGACGCCCGCGGTCGAGGAGATCCACATCGCGGTTTTGCCGTTGAGGAACGCCTGCTGGGCGGCGTCCCACGCGCCCTTCCCGGCGTGGTTGTACAGCCCGTCGTCGTACATGTCGGCCCACCACCCGAAGATCCGGTCGGCGGTGTCGGTGTCGAGGTTGATCTCGGTCGGGTCGTCCGCCCGGCCGTTCTCCTCGTTCACGAGCGGGACGCCGGCCTCCGCGAACCACTGCTCGGGGAACCACGAGACGTTAGCGAAGGTGATCCCCTGCTCGGCGACCCCCTGATCGACGACGGTCTCGCTCGCCGCCCGGATGCCCTCGAACGTGGTCGGCGGCGACTCGGGATCGAGCCCGGCCTCCGCGAACTTGTCCTTGTTGTAGTAGAAGATCGGCGTCGAGGAGTTGAACGGCAGCGAGTACACCGTGTCGTCGAACGAGTAGTAGTTGATCACCGGGTCCTGGAAGTCCGACCAGTCGATCCGGTCGCTCGGGAGCGCCTCCTCCATCGGCTCGAACGCCCCGCTGTCGATCGCGAGCCGACACCCGAGGTCGACGATCTGTGCGAGGTCCGGCGCCTCGCCCGCCCCGATCGCGGAGGTGACCGCGTTGAGCGTCTCGGTGTAACTGCCCTTGTAGCTCGTCTCGACGGTCACTCCGTCGGACTGCTCGTTGAAGTCCTCGGCGAGCGCATCGACCGTCTCGCCGAGGTTGCCCCCCATCGCGTGCCACCACTCGATCGTCGTCTCGCCACTGCTCGTGTCACTCGCACTCGACTCCGAACTGCCCCCGGAGTCGTTCGAGCCGCCGGAGCCGATCGAGAGGGTCCCCAGACAGCCCGCGGTCGCGATGGCGCCCGCGGTGATACCGGTCGTTTTCAGGAAGCGACGCCTGTTCTCGGACGAGTCGTTTGGACTGACCACACGCTCATGTTCGCGAATCGGTATTTAAAGGATTATAATAGGTCTATGTGGCCGTACGGCGGCCACGAGACGGTCAACAGTCGTCGAGAGCGGACCGGAACGCTATATTGAGATAAGAGCGGTCCGTAACGCTCCCGACCGGTGGGCGTCCCTCGCCCCGGGCGTCCCGGCGACGCCCCGACCGAACTCGCACCGCGTCCGGCCGTCGAATCCGCCCGATCGGGGCGAGACGAAGTCGGTAGGATAAGGTGGCCCGAATCGCATCTCGGAGACGGACCCTCCAGATGAGTACCGACGCGACCGCGACCGCCGAGTCGTCGATTCCGTGGCGTTCGAGCACGCTGTACGTCATCCTGTCGAGTTCGCTCATCGGCGTGATGGGCGTCTCGTTGCTCAGTCCGGTGCTCCCGTCGCTCCGATCCGTGTTCGCGATCTCGGACTCGCAGGTCGGGCTCGTCATCACCGCCTACACCCTGCCGGGTATCTTCCTGACGCCGTTCATGGGACTTGTCGCCGACCGGCTCGGCCGGCGGCAGGTCATCATCCCGCTCCTGTTTCTGTTCGGGGCGGCGGGCGCGGGCATCTCGCTGTCGAGCAATTTCGCCGAGGTGCTCGCCCTGCGCTTCCTCCAGGGGATCGGCGCCAGCGCGCTCGTCACGCTCGCGGTCACGCTCATCGGGGACTTCTACGAGGGCGGACGCCGGAACGCGATCATGGGGCTCAACGGGAGCATGGTCGGGGCGGGCGCCGCGGTCTACCCCCTGATCGGCGGGGCGCTCGCGGGCATCCGGTGGAACGTCCCGTTCCTCTTTTTCGGGACCGCGATCCTCGTCGGACTCGCGGCGGTGTTCGTCCTCGACGAGCCCGAACAGGGCGAGCCGACCGGCGTGCCCGAGTATCTCCGCCGGATGCGGGACGTGATCGTCCTCCCCGAGGCGCTGGCGATCTTCGCGGTCATCCTGGTCGTCTTTTTCGTCTTCTACGGCGCGGTCCTCACCGCCCTGCCGCTCCTGTTGAGCGACGAGTTCGGGCTCGGCTCCGGACAGATCGGCCCGATCCTCGCGATGGTGTCGCTCGCGAGCGCGACCGTCTCCTCCCAGTACGGGCGGGTCTCCCAGTGGCGGACCGCGCCGGAACTGCTCGCGCTCGGGTTCGTGGCCTACGGGACGAGCCTGCTCGGAGTCTGGCTCGCGCCCTCGCCGATCTTCGTCGGCGCGGCGCTGCTCGCGTTCGGCGTCGGCTTCGGCGTCGTGATGCCGTCGATCGACACCACGGTGGTCACGCTCGTGTCGGGGGACCTCCGGGCGGGGATGATGGGGATGCGGACCAGCATGCTCCGGCTCGGCCAGACGCTGGGGCCGATCGCGTTCACGTTCGTCGCCGACACCGCGTTCGCCTCGTCGCTGACGGGCTACCGGACGCTGTTGCTCGTCGCGGGCTGTGTCGTCGCCGCCGCCGGGAGCGTCGGGTACGCGCTGTTGCGGCGCTGAGACGTCGGCGCCGTCTCGACTCGCCCGACTCCGCCCCGGCCACCGCGAGTATCGAACCGTTCAGAGCGCGTACTCGCGGTACTCGCCCTCGCAGGGCGGGCCGCGCTGGCCCAGCAGTCGCCGGCCGGCGAGGTCGATCACGAAGCTCGCGTTCGTCTGGCCGTACTCGACCGCCGGCACCGACTCGTCGACGTGACTGCAGATGCTCGACGGCCGCCCGAAGTGGTCCCGGAGCGCCGCCTGCACGTCGGCCGGCTCGATCCCCTCCTCGGCCTCGGCGGCGAGCAGTCGGCGGAGCCGTGGCCCGCGGTACAGCGTGCTCGGGCTCCGGCGCTCGTTGATGCTCTCGACGGCGTCGGTCTCGAAGTGGTTGGCGTGGGTGAGGACGCCGTCCTCGGGGTAGATCGTGTTGACGAGGTCCGGGGCGGCCTCGAGGTCGATCACCTCGCCGTCGGCGTGGCCCACTAAGACGTTCGCCGAGCAGACCCGGTCGGTCTCGACGATCGGCCGGAGGGCGTCGTCGAACCGCTCGGCGTCGAGCACCTCGCGGAACCGGACGTGGTAGGGCTTGCGGAGCGCGTTCGTCCCGTCGCCGTCCGAGATGAGGCCGTTGACCGCGAGGCCGATGCCGTGTTCGTTGACGCCGATCTTCCCGCCGACGATGCCGGCCTCGGTCATCGCGAGCAGATCGGGGGCGTCGTCGCGGCGCAGTTCCATCAGAAAGAGGTTGTCCGCGACCGACGCGAGCCAGTCCCAGTTCTGGCCGACGTAGGTCCCCCCGTCGGCGGTCGCCGGCGGGGCCACCCCGAAGCTCGTACAGCCGTCGACGGGCGATTCGCCCGATCGCCCGGCCCGCTCGTCGCCGTCGGTCGCCGCCTCGGTCTGGTCTTTCCACGCAGGGTAGATCACCTCCCAGCGGACGTTCAGCATCGCCACGTCGGCCAGCGGGACGCCGCTTCCCTCGGCGACGCCGCGCATCTCCTCGGCGTAGCCGGGGTTCTCGCGCTCGATGACGTCGACGTACTCGGCGGCGTGGTCCCGGATCGCGTCGAGGTCGACGCCCTCGTGGGCGAACCGTTCGCGGTACAGTTCGACGTTCGACGCGACGGCGTCGGCGAACCGCTCGCCGTGTTCGCGCCCGCGCTCGGCCGGCGACCCGGACAGCACCACCCGCTCGAACCCGTCTGTGGGATTCGTTGACATCGTACGTTCGGTGTTCGACGCGCCGGGCCATAAGAATACGTCTCGAAGCAGTCCGCGGGGGTTTTCGGCGCGGTCGCCTCGAAGTCCGGATTCGCGGGTCGGCGCCGCCGGTCGGCGAATCGCCAGACGCTCTGGCCGATTTCTACTGGCGTCGGGCGAACTGCCACCTCCATCGGACGAACGACCGGCAACGAATCAGCATCTTTATGCGACGGTCCTGTGCACCCACGGATGCACACTATTCGCGTGCGATACAATGCCAAGTGAAGACTCGGAGAGCCGCTGGGCACCCATCCGCACCGCAGGTCGGGTCACTGCCCACGCCAAGACGCATCTCACGGTCCTGCTCGTCGTCGTCGGGGCCGAACTGATCGGCACCCAGACGTTCGCCGTCGGGCCCGGACAGGTCGTCCTGTTGCCGATGCTGTTCGCCGTCGTCGTCGGCGTCCTCGTCAGCTACAGCGTCCTCGGTCAGTACGTCGCGCCGCTCCGGAAGATCGTCACCGAGGAGGTGAGCCGGATCAGTAGCCCGATGCTCGTGATCGCGCTCATGCCGCTGGGCGTGAAGTACGGCATGATGGTCGGCCCCTCGTTCAGCGAACTGGTTCAGGCCGGTCCGGCGTTCGTCCTCCAGGAGTTCGGGAATCTCGGGACGATACTCATCGCGCTCCCGTTCGCGCTCGTGCTCGGCCTGAAGCGGGAGGCCATCGGCGGGGCGGTCAGCATCGCCCGCGAGCCGACCCTCGGCGTCATCACCGACAAGTACGGCATCGAGTCCCCGGAGGGCCGGGGCGTCCTCGGGACGTACCTGACCGGGACGGTGCTCGGCACCGTCTTTTTCGGCCTGCTCGGGGGCTTTGCGCCCGCGACCGGACTCCACCCGCTCGCGCTCTCGATGGCCTGCGGGATGGGTAGTGCGAGCATGATGACCGCGTGTTCGTCGTCGCTGGCCGAAGCCGTCTCGGCCGTCCCCGAGGACCAACTGCTGTCGTTCGCCGCCACGAGCAACCTCCTCACCGGCGTCACCGGTCTGTACATGGTGCTTTTCATCGGCCTGCCGGTCATCACGCGGCTGTACGGCGTCCTCGAACCGGTCATCGGTCGAGGCGACCCGGAGCCGGACGCCGACGCCGTCCGAGACGCGGGGGGTGACTGAGCGTGTCGAACGCCTCCCGATCCGCGATGGAACTGCCCGAATTCAGCGTCGAGTCGCTCAAGATGCTTCTCGTCGTCGGCGCGCTCACGCTGACCGCGAACTGGGTCGGCTACGGCATCAGCCCGCTCGACGCCGCCCCGGGCATCGGGCTCGTCGTCGCGATCGGATTCGTCTCGCTCGTGCTCGGACGCGTGCTCCCGCTCGACCTCCCGTCGTTCGCCTACGCGATGGTGATCGCGTTCCTGCTCGCGATCCCGTTCTCGCCGGTCCAAGGACAGGTGCTCGCGATGACCGAGCAGATCGACTTTCTGGCGACCACGACGCCGATCCTCGCGTACGCCGGTCTCTCGATCGGGCTCCAGACCACTCGGATGAAGGAAGTCAGCTGGAAGCTCGTCTTAGTGGCCGTGCTGGTCTTCTTCGGCACCTACTTCGGCTCGGCGCTCATCTCCCATCTCGTTCTGGCGGCCCAGGGGATCATCTGACCGACTCGTCCCCCGTCGGGCAGTCGTCCGGAACCGGCTACTCGGGCGGCGTCACGCCGTGACCCGGCCCCGAGATGCGGTGGGTCGGGCCGCCGCCGTCGTCGATGACGTCCTCGGCGAGCAGTCGGTTCCCGTCGAGGTCGACGTACGAGAAGGCGCCGGTGCCGGCGACGAGGTGGGCGCTCGCGTGGATGCCGACCGCGCTCTCGAGCATACAGCCGACCATCAGTTCGAGGTCGGCCCCCCGCGCGATCGCGGCGATGTCGGCGACCGCCAGCGGCCCGGACTTCCCGAGTTTGGCGTTGATCACGTCGGCGGCCTCCTCGCGCACGATCCGGACGGCGTCGGCGGGCGTGAACACCGCCTCGTCGGCCGCGACCGGCACGTCGACGAGGTCGCGCGCGGTCGCGAGCCCGGCGACGTCGGCGGCCGGTACGGGCTGTTCGATCAGGTCGAGGCCGACGCCGCGCTCGCCGACCGCGTCGGCGAACCGGGCGGTCTCCTTGGGCGTCCAGCCCTGATTGGCGTCGACCTTGAGGGCGGCGTCGGGCGCCGCCTCGGCCACCGCCGCGACGCGCTCGACGTCGGCCGACACCTCTGTGCCGGTCTTGATCTTGAGGTGGCGATAGCCCGTCTCGACCGCCCGGCTCGCCCGCTCGGCCGCGGTCCCGGGGTCGACGATCGGGATCGTCACGTCGGTCTCGACCGGCTCTGTGGGCCCGCCGAACAGCTCCGAGAGCGCGAGCGAGCGCTCCCGACAGTAGGCGTCGAGGATCGCGGTCTCGACCGCGAACAGCGCCGACGCCATCCCGGGAAACGCCGAGCGCACCTCGCCGACCAGCCCGCGGTAGTCGGCGACCTCCCGGCCCTCGATCACCTCGGCGGCCGCCCGGGCGGTTTCGAGCGCGGCCGCCCGGGTCTCGCCCGTCACCGGCGGGATCGGCGACCCCTCGCCGTAGCCGGTCGCGCCCGACTCGGTCTCGACGGTCACGAGGAGGTTCGACGCCTCGCGTTGGGTGCCAAGCGCGATTTCGAACGGCTCTTCGAGCGGGAGGTCGAGCGGTCGGACCGACACCGATTCGATCTCGCTCACCGCCCGGTCACCCCCGATTCGTCCGCGGCCGGGGCGTCGGCGTCGAGGCGCTCGCGGACCGCCGCGAGGAGCTCCTCGGGGCCGCCGTCGTCGTAGACGTTCGCCGCGGGGAGCCCGAGGCGTTCGCGCTCGGTCGCCGCGTCGCCCCACGTCGAGACGCCGGCCACCGCGGCGTCCGAGAGGTCCTCGATCAGCCGGCGCTCGTGGTCGACGCCGTCGACCCGGAACGACTCGAAGTGGGTCCGGTCGGTCCGGTCGGGGTCGTCGGCGAGCACGACCGCGTCGGGCCACGCGCCGTGGAGGATCGAGAGGGTCACCCCCGAGTAGGCGCGGTGGGTCAGCGACGCCTGCCCCTCGACGAACACCAGATCGTGGTCGGCGCCCACCGCTTTCACCATGTCCTCGACGACGCCGGCGGTGAAGTCGGCCGGGACGCGGTCGATCACCGCGCCCTCGTGGGCGCCCACCATGATGCCGGTCTGGCCGGTCGCGACCCACCCGGCGTCGAGGCCCGCCTCGCGGGCCGCCCGGTAGAGTTCGAAGGTGGTCGTCCGCTTGCCGACCGCGCAGTCGGTCCCGAGGGTGAGCACCACGTCGGCCTCGACCGCGTCGACCGATCCGTCGCCGACCCGGAGGTCGGCCTCGCCCGGCGGCTTTCGCACGTCGAACAGCCGCGCGCCGTGCTCGTCGGCGAGCGCGCGCCAGCGCTCGCGCTCGGAGAGAAAGACGTGGAGCCCGGAGACCACGTCACACCCCGCCCGGATCGCGTCCTCGATGTCCGACACCCACGCGTCGGGGAGGTCCCCGCCAGCGGGCGCGACGCCGATGACGAGCGCCTCGGCCTCGGGGGCCGCTTCGAGCGCGTCCGCGACCGTCTCGACGATCGGGACGTCCGGCGCGTCGGGGTTCGAGAGCACGTCGGTCGGCGACTCCCCGGCGGTGTCGGCGTCGACGACCGCCCGCGCGTCGAACACGTCGCTGTGGAGCACGACCCCGTTCGCGGTCTTCCCGCCCGTCTTCCCGAACTCCCCCTCGGCGAGGACGATCGCGGGCGCCGGCACGTCGAACTGGTCTCGAAGATTCATCGTGTCCGAGCATCGGTGGTCGGCCCCCTAAACGTCTCACCCTTTCATAGAAGGGTCCGACCGAGCGAGACCGACTCGCCCGGCGCTCAGTCGTCCGACCGGGCCGTGCCGGCGGCCACCTCGCCGGTTCCCAGCACGCTCGATCCCCAGTCGGGGTTCCGGATGCGGAGCACCCCGACGGTGAGCAGGGGGACCGCGAACAGCGCGATGAAGAGGTACGCCATCGTGGTGTACCCCTGTGCGACCAGCGCGACGATGCCGACCCGCGACAGCACCAGCGCCCCGACGAGGACGGCGACCGCCAGCCCGCCGCGCTGGAGCTTCGAGAGCCCGGTCTGGCCGTCGAGCGGGCCGACGGCCACGTCCGCGATGTTCTCGTCGAGGCGATCGACCAGCGCGTGGATGAGCCCGACGCTGGTCTCGATCAGCGTCCACCCCATCACGACCCCATAGAACGCGATCAGGCCGGGGCCGCCGACGCGTTCGAGCACCGGTAGCCACGGGACGGCGGCGCCCATCACGCCCTCCGCGGGGTAAAAGCCCATGAACGAGACGTACGTCAGCGCGAACGGGATCGTCATCAGCGCGCCCGCGAGCACCCCGGAGACGACCGACTCCCGCCGGCTCGTCTGGCGGTCGAGCGCGAAGAACACCGCCGGGAAGACCACGAGGTTGTAACCCACGTAGAGGATCCCCGACTGCAGGACCGACAGCGCGTCGGCCTCGCCGACGTAGGAGGTGTCGCCCGCCGCGAACACCGCGGTGACGTCGCCCCACGTCTGGGACAGCACCAGCGCGCCGAACACGAGGTAGGCCAGATAGAGGAAGGCCGTCCCGCCGGTCTTGAACCGCTCGATGAGCGACTCGCCGGCGTAGCTGAGCACCCCGACCACCGCGACGACCGCGCTGACCCCCGCGAGGTAGGGGACGCCGATCGTCTGCTCCATGATGTTGCCCGCCGCCGACGCCATGATCGCGATCACCAGCACCGCCATCACGACGAACAGCAGGTCGAACGCCGGCCACAACCGACCGATGAGCTGTCTGATAAAGCGCTTGTAGTCGTACGCGCCGAAGGTCCTCGCGACCTCGAAGGTGAGCACGGCCATCACCGTGAACCCGACCCAGATGCCGACCACGGCGAGCCAGCCCGCCGCGCCGTACTTCGCGCCGTAGGTCACGATCTCCCGGCCGGTGGCGTACCCGCCGCCGATGAGCACCGACTGGAGGATTATCGCCGGGAGGACGATCGTCCCGAACGGGCCGCTTGCGAGTCGCTCGAACAGTCCCGCGTCGTCCCCACTGGTACCAGTTGACATATTACACGAGAGAACTACCAACGGAGCCGCATATAGATGCGACCTACCATAGAAGGGCCGGTCACTCCGGGTCGAGGAGCTTCGCCTCGGCCTTCCGGAGGTGTTCGAGCACCGTGGGCTTGGTCACGTCGAGTTCGGCCGCGAGGTCGGTCGCCGACGTCTCTCGGGGCCACTCGTAGTAGCCCCGACGCCGGGCGAGTTCGAATATCTCGCGCTGGCGCTCGGAGAGTCGGTCGCCCGCCGCCGCGGCGGTCGGCTCGGCGTCGGGCGATTTCATCCCCTGAACGGTGATCTCGGCGTCCATCTCGCGGCGGATCTCGTCGAGGCGGGTCTCGATCGTCGATCGCGAGGCGGTGACGATGACGGTCCAGTACTCGTAGCCGTCACGAATCCGGATCTCCTCGTCGGGGAGGAACCCCCGCGAGAGGAACGCGTCGTGGATGCTGTTTTCGGGCTCGTAGCGCACCAGAAGCTCCTCGGTCACGTTGCCGGCCGCCTCGGTGCGGAGGCTCGGATTGAAGTAGGTCTGTACCCGCTCGACCCGGTGGGTCAGCGCCGACTCGTCGATCGCGGCGACGAGCGCGTCGATCCGGGCGTTGCGATCGGCGTGGGCCGTCATCCGGGCGTTGACCAGCCCGTCGAACTCGTGGACGCTGTGGGCGATCAGCCCCGCGTCGACCGCCGCCGTCGTCCGGAGGGTCCAGCAGTTCGGGTGCCAGATCTTCAGGGTGAACTGCGTGGGCTGTCGGCTCTCCCCTGTGCGGGGGCCCTCTCCGGTAACCTCTCCCATAGCGTTGACCAGCGCGAGCCCACAATTAAGCGTTGCGCCAGACGACCGACGCCGGCGTGGCCGCGTCGAGTTCCTTTCACCGCCCGGGACGGCGTATCACGCGAGCCTGGGGATAAGTCTTAGACCGCCGCCGGTAATACTCCCCGCGAGGTCCCGAAAGTGAAACGTCGGCTCCGCCGTCGATTTACCCGTAGTTTTAACAGGAGATGTGTGGAGTGGTACCTATGCACGAAATGGGAGAGTACGACCGTCGTGCATGTCTCAGAGCAATCGGCGCTGCTGGGGCAGTCGGGGTGACGGGAATCGCCGGGGTGTCGGGGAACGGTGGGGCGACAAACGACGCGGCAAGGGCGACTCAGGACGGGAGCCAGCTCTCGTACGCGCTCCAGGAGTCGATCGTGGCGATGGACTTCGCGCTCGCGTACGACTTTACGACCAACAAGGTGACCAACAACGTCTGGGACACGCTGGTCACCTACACCTACGACGACCCGCCGGAGCTCACGAACTGGCTGGCGTCGAACGTCGAGACCGAGGGCGACACCTCCTACGTGTACGAACTCCGGGACGCGACGTTCCACAACGGCGAGCCGGTCACGGCGGGCGACGTGAAGGCGAGCTTCGAGCGGATACGGAACCCGGACGTCGCCTCGCCGCTCTCGTGGGCGCTCGAGAACGTCCAGGAGGGCGACGACGGCATCGAGGTCGTCGACGAGCGGACCGTCCGATTCAACCTCGCCGAGCAGTCTGCGGTCTGGCGGTACATGCCCGGGTTCGTGGGGATCGGGCCGGCCTCGGCGATGGACGAACACGGCGTCGACTTCGGGCGGAACCCGGGGACGACCGTCGGTAGCGGGCCGTTCGCGGTCGAGTCGTGGAGCCAGGGCAACCAGATCGAGCTGGTCCGCCACGACGACTACTGGAACGACGACCTCCCGATGGCCGACGGGATCACGTTCAGCATCGTGCCCGAGGGCTCCTCACGGGTGACCGGTCTCAGCACGGGCGAACACGACGTCGTGGGGAACCTGCCGCCCCAGCAGTGGCAGCAGGTGTCGAACATGGGCAACGCCCGCATCGACCGGGGGACGACGTTCCTCGAGTACAAGCTCTCGATGCAGAACCAGCGCGAGCCCTGGCAGTCGGACAAACAGCTCCGACAGGCGCTCGCGTACGCCACCAACTGGGACCAGATAATCGAGAACGTCTACTTCGGGACGGCGGTCCGCCAGCAGGGGCCGCTCCCCCAGAACATGCGGTGGCACAACGACGAACTCGACCTGTACGGCCACGACCCCGAGCGGGCCCAGGAGCTCTACGACCAGAGCGGCGGGATCGACCGGCCGATCGAGTTCATCGCCACGCAGGGCACGCAGGCCCGAGTCGCGGTCATCGTCCAAGAGCAGTGGCGCGACGCGCTCGGGGTGGAGGTCAACGTCAACCAGATGCCCTACGAGCAGCTGCTCCCGCGCATCGAGAACGGGGAGTACGACATCCAGTACGACGGGTGGGGCTCGGACTACCCGGATCCGGACGGACAGCTGTACTCGCAGTACAACTCCGAGTTCTGGCCGCCGAACAACAACGAGTCGTGGTACGAGAACGGCGAGGTCGACGACCTGCTCGAACAGGCCCGGACCACGACCGACGAGGCCGAACGCGAGGAGCTGTACAAGCGGATTCAGGAGATCGTCCACGACGACGTGCCGGCCATCTGGGGCGTGCTCGTCGAGCAGGGGTTCGGGGTCAACGAGTCGCTGTCGTTCCCCGAGGTGACGCCGATGTGGTACTGGCAGGACGTCGGCGCTCGGGTCGGTCCCCAGTAACCGCTCTCGGTTCGCTTCAGCATGGGTCTGGCACGCTACGTCCTGCGACGGCTCCTGTTGCTCGTTCCGGTCGTCATCGGCGCGACCTTGCTCATCTTCCTGATGCTCCACCTCGCGCCGGGCGACCCCGCGAGACTCATCCTCGGACAGCGCCGGGCGTCCGAGGAGACGATCCGCAACATCCGCCAGATCTTCCACCTCAACGAGCCGCTGTGGAAGCAGTACCTGCTGTGGCTGTGGGACGCGCTCCACGGCGACCTCGGGCGGTCGTTCACGTTCCGCCGGCCCGTGACCGAGATGATCGTCGAGCGGTACCCGATCACGCTCCAGCTCGCGCTCTCGGGGTGGCTGATCTCGATGGCCGTCGGCATCCCGGCCGGTATCGTCAGCGCGGTCAAGCAGTACACGAAGGTCGACTACGTCACCACCATCGTCGCCCTCTCGGGCGTGTCGATGCCGGTCTTCTGGCAGGGGATCATGCTGATACTGCTGTTTTCGTACTTTTTGGGGTGGTTCCCGAGCTCGGGGTTCGCGGTCGACGGAACCGTCTTCGATCGGCTCCACCACCTCACGCTGCCGGCGATCGCGCTCGGGACCAGCATCACCGCGCTCACCGTCCGACTCACCCGATCGGCGATGCTCGACGTCCTCAATCAGGACTACATCAGGACGGCCCGCTCGAAGGGCGTCAGCGAGCGCGAGATCATCACCGGCCACGCGCTCCAAAACGCCTTCCTGCCGATCCTGACCGTCCTCGGCATGCAGTTGGGACTGCTGTTGGCGGGCAGCGTGCTGACCGAGACGGTGTTCGGGATCGGCGGCCTCGGGCGCCTGCTGATCCGCGCGGTCCACAAGTTCGACTACCCGACGGTGCAGGGACTGACGCTGGTGATCGTGACCGTGATGGTGTTCATGAACCTCCTCGTCGACGTCCTCTACACGTTCATCAATCCGAAGATCAGGTACGACTGAGCCATGGCCCAACAGACACAACCGGTCGAGTCAGCGGACACCGACGACGAATCGGCGCTCGGCGGCGTCCTCTCGGGGCGCCACCGACGGATCCTGTCGAGTCTCGCGCGCCACCGGGGCGGACTCGTCGGCGCCGCGACGCTGGTCGCGGTCGTCTTCGTCGCGGTCGCGGCGCCCGTGATCGCGCCCTACGACCCGCTCGAACAGTTCGTCGGGCCGGCGCTTGCCGGCCCGAGCACCGCCCACCTCCTCGGAACCGACATGTACGGCCGCGACGTGCTCTCGCGGATCGTGTTCGGCGCGCGCAACACCCTCCTGTTGGCGCTGATCGCGGTCGGCATCTCGTCGGTGCTGGGCACGATCATCGGCGCGGCCGCCGGCTTCTACGGCGGCTGGATCGACGAGGCGCTGATGCGGGGGATGGACGTCGTGTTCGCGTTCCCGTCGCTGATCCTCGCGATCGTGATGATGGCGACGTTCGGCATCAACATGTACAACGCCGCGTTCGCGGTCGCGGTCGTGTTCACCCCGCAGTTCGCGCGGGTCATCCGGTCGAACGCGCTGTCGCTCCGCGAGGAGGAGTTCATCAAGGCCGCCCGCACCTCCGGCGGGACCAGACGCTACATCCTTTTCAAGCACGTCATCCCGAACGGGATCTCGGAGCTGATCGTCCAGACGACGATCAACCTCGCGAGCGCGATCCTCATCATGAGCGGGCTCAACTTCCTCGGGCTGGGGATCCAGCCACCGAAGCCGTCGTGGGGGTACATGCTCGCGAACGGTCGGTCGTACCTGTTGCAGGCGCCGTGGATCTCGACGTTCCCGGGCGTGGCGATCATGATCGTGGTGCTCGCGGCCAACATCTTCGGCGACGGGCTACGGGACGCGCTGGACCCGCGGAACACGGAGCGGGTGCGATAGCATGACCGACGACCCGCCCCTGCTGGACGTCGAGGATCTGACCGTCCACTTCCACACCGAGCAGGGCACGGTCCGGGCCGTCGACGGGGTGTCGTTCCGGGTCGGCGAGCGCGAGGCGTTCGGGCTGGTCGGCGAGTCGGGCGCCGGCAAGAGCGTGACCGCGATGTCGATCCTGAAACTGATCCAGACGCCGCCGGGCGAGATCGTCGACGGGTCGGTCCGGTTCCGGGGCGAGGACGTCCTCTCGATGTCGGGTCCCGAACTCCAGCGCGTGCGGGGCAACGAGATCGGCATGATCTTCCAGGACCCCGAGCAGTCGCTCAATCCTGTCCACACGGTCGGCCGGCAGGTCGCCGAACCCGTCCGGATCCACCGCGACGTCTCGGACGAGGAGGCGTGGGACCGGGCGGTCGAGATGCTCGAACTGGTCGGGATTCCCGACCCCGGCGAGCGGGCGACCGAGTACCCCCACCAGTTCTCGGGCGGGATGCAACAGCGGGCGATGATCGCGATGGCGCTGGCGAACAACCCGTCGCTGCTGATCGCCGACGAGCCCACTACCTCCCTCGACGTGACCATCGAGGCCACCATCCTCGATCTGATCGACCGCCTTCAGGAGGACCACGACATGTCGGTGGTCCTGATCACCCACGACCTGAGCGTCATCTCGGAGGTGTGCGATCGCGTCGGGGTGATGTACGCGGGGCGGATGGCCGAGGTCGCTCCGGTCGAGCGCATCTACGACGCGCCCCGCCACCCCTACACGTACGGGCTGGTCAACAGCATCCCGAGCGCCCGCGAGAAGACCGACAGCCTCGCCAGCATCGAGGGCCAGATGCCGAGCGGCGTCGACCCGCCGTCCGGGTGTCGGTTCCACCCGCGGTGTCCGGCCGCGATGGCCGACTGCGATCGGCACCACCCGGAGGAAGTCGAGCGAGACGGCGGCCGGGTCGCGTGTCACCTCTATCCCGAGCCCCGGGACGAACCGGGGAGCGCGGCCGAGGTCGACCCGGACCCAGAACTGATCGGGCGGCTGACCGGCGGGGACGACCGCGCGGCCGACCGCCGCCGAGGAGGTGCCGGCGAATGACCGTGACCGATCGGGAGCGCGACCGCGACCGAGAGGCCGCCGAGGACGCGCTGGTGAGCGTCCGAGGGCTCGAGAAGTACTACGAGAGCAATCAGGGGCTCGTCGATCGGCTCCTCGGGAACGTCCGTCGGGTCAAGGCGGTCGACGGCGTCTCGTTCGACATCCCGGCCGGCCAGACGATGGGGCTGGTCGGCGAGAGCGGGTGCGGGAAGACGACGCTGGGCGAGACCCTGCTGAAGCTCCACGACGCGACCGCGGGGGAGATCTACTACGACGGCCGGCCGATCACCGACCTCTCGGACGGGCAGTTCCGGCCGATGCGCGAGCAGATGCAGATGATCTTCCAGGACCCCCACTCGAACCTCGACTCCCGGATGGTGATCGGCGACATCATCACCGAGCCGATGAACGTGCTCGACGTCGGCGACAGGGCCGATCGGGAGGCCCGCGCCAAGGAACTGCTCGATCAGGTGGGTCTCGACCGGAGCTACTACGACCGCTACCCCCACGAGTTCTCGGGGGGACAGCGCCAGCGCGTCGGGATCGCCCGCGCGCTGAGCGTCGATCCCGACTTCGTGGTCTGTGACGAGCCCGTGAGCGCGCTCGACGTGAGCGTGCAGGCCCAGATCCTCGAACTCCTCGACGACCTCCAGGACGAGTACGGGCTCACCTACCTGTTCATCTCTCACGACCTCAGCGTCGTGCGGTACATCTGCGACCGGCTCGCGGTGATGTACCTTGGGAAGATCGTCGAGATCGGCGAGTCCGAGGACGTGTTCGAGAACCCACAGCACCCCTACACTCGGGCGCTGTTGTCGGCCGTTCCGGACCCGGACCCCGCGGTCGATCGGGACCGGATCTTCCTGGAGGGCGCGCCGCCGAGCCCCGAGAACCCGCCGGAGGGGTGTCGGTTCCAGACGCGGTGTCCCGAGAAGATCGGGCCGGTCTGCGAGGAGGCGCCGCCGGAGTTCTACGACATCGAGGACGGCCACCACTCGGCGTGTTACCTCCACGACGAGGCGGTCGACGAATCGCGCTCGGAGGCCGACGATGAGTAGGGCCGAGCGGCGTCCGGCGCGTTCGCGGACGCGAGCGCCCGCCGATCGAAGGGGGACGCGCCGATGAGCCGAGACCACAGATGCTTCGATCTCCACTCGGACATCCCCTATGCGGTGGTCCGGGAGCGGGCCGCGGGGCGCCGCCGGGTGATCGCCGACGAGTTCCGCCCCGAGATGGCGGCGGCCGGAATCGCGGGGCGAGTCGTCGCCGTCTACGTCGACGAGGCGTACCTGCCCGAACTGGCGCTCCGACGGGCGCTCGGGGCGGTCGAGGCGATCCGCAAAGAGGTCGAGGAGACCGAGCAACTGTCGCTCGCGACGACCGCCGAAGGCCTCGACGCGGCGGCCGAGCGCGACCGCCACGCGCTCGTCCTCGGCATGGAGGGCGCCGAGGCGCTGAAGGGCGATCGCTCGATGCTCGATGCGTTCTACCGGCTCGGCCTGCGCGTGCTGACGCTGACTCACAGCCGGCGGAACGCGGCCGGCGACGGGAGCTTCTTCGCGCCGACGCGATCCGGGACGCCGGGCGGGCTCTCGGCGTTCGGCGTCGAGGTCGTCGAGCGAGCGGACGAACTGGGCGTCCTCGTCGACGTCTCGCACCTGAACGAGCCGGGGTTCTGGGACGTCTTGGAGTTCGCCGACGGGCCGGTGATCGCCTCCCACTCGAACTGCCGGGCGCTCCGGAACCACCCCCGGAACCTCACCGACGACCAGCTCGCGGCCGTCGCCGACGCGGGCGGGGTGGTCGGGCTCACCGCCGTCGGACGGTTTCTGGCCGCGCCGGGCGAGGGGTCGACGGTCGAGGACTACCTCGACCACGTCGAGCACGCCGTCGACGTCGTCGGCCCGGACCACGTCGGCGTCGGGTTCGACTTCGTGGAGTACCTCCGGCCGTTCCTCTCGGACGCCGAACGGGCGCGGCTCCCAGATCCGATGCCGGTCGAGGGCCTCCGGGGCGACGCCGACGTGGCCGACCTCGGCGCCCGACTCGCCGAGCGGGGGTTCGGCGACGACGCGGTCGCCCGGATCCTGCGGGACAACTCGGTGCGAGTCTTGCGGGCGGTCCTCGGCGAGTGAGCGTCGGACCCGAGTGACTACGTCCGTTCGACGACGCCGAGTCGCGATCCCAACATATCGCTGTCGAAAAACGCCACCCGGCCCTCGGGCCACGAGGTCGGCTCGCCGAGCGGGGCCGCCTCGCGGGCGGCCGTCAGGTCGTCGGTCGCGAGCAGACACGCACACGGGCCCGCCCCGAGATCGGACAGTCGGTCGTCGAGCCACGCCGTCCCGTCGGGGGCCGCGAGCGCCACCGGCCGGCCGGGGAACGACGCGACCGTCCCGAAGCCCGCGACCTGCTCGCGGATCGACCGGGGATAGCGATAGAGGTCCCGAAACGTCCGCTCGGCCGCGTCGAGGTCCGGGACCGCGAGCACGACCTGTCCGATTCCCGTCAGGGGGCCGCCCGCGACGCTGTCGCTCGGCGCGATCCGGGACGACAGCGGCGTCCGGTCCTCGATGGCGAACGGGAGCAGGCGGCGCTCGTCGGGCGCTCCGAACTCGGCGCGGTCCCACTCGACCAGCGTGCCGTCCTCGCGTTCGCGCGAGTCGGACAGCGGGCCCCGGACCGGCCGGCCCGCCTCGATCACGCGCTTGCACTCGGCCGCGACGTCGGGGACCCGGACGCACCACGCCGCCGGCCCCGCGTCGGCCCGGATGTGTCGCGGCCAGAAGTCGTGGTCGCCGGGTTCGCGCTCGGCGATGAGTTCGACGTACGATCGGTCGTCGAACCCGAGCACCGCCATGTGGGTGTGGCCGTTGTCGTGGACGCCGCCGTAGTCGGGCGCGAGTCCGAGCCGGTCGAACTCGGCGGTGATCTCCTCGAGGTCGTGCCACGCGAACGGGACGTGATCGAGCGTCCGGCTCATTGCGAGGACGGCTGGAGGACTGTCTCGCGGGCGTCGTCGGTGAGGTTGCCCGTGACCGAGGTCGGGCCGTCGAACTCGCGCATCACGAACCGCGACGACGTCTCGTTGACGCCCTCGAGCGCCACCATGCGCTCGACGAGGTCGTTGAGCTGTTCGCGGCTCTGGACCCGACTGATCACCACGAAGTCGACGTCGCCCATCGTGTAGAAGACCTGCTCGACGCCGTCGATGGCCGACAGCGACTCGCCGATGTCCTCGGAGTACCCCTGCTCGTGGGTGACCGAGACGTCGGTGATCGACACCATCTCGAGCCCGAACGCCATGGGGTCGACGTCGGCGGTGACCCCCTGGATGACGCCGTTGTCCTTGAGCTTGTTCAGCCGGTAGTGGATGGCCGACTTCGAGAGGTCGAGTTCGTCGGCCAGCGTCTCTAAGCTGACGTCGAAGTCCGCCTCGACTCGCTCGAGGATGGCGAGATCCGTCTCGTCGAGATCGGGCGCCGCCCGGAGTGCGTCGTTCATGGGCGACAGTTAGAGGCGTTCGATCAAGAAAGCCCCGTTGTCGAGCGTCCGGCCCGGACGGACCGGCGCCGAGCCCGGCCGCGACGTGGGGCGGCGCGTTTGATCCCGTCGTCGTCGGGCCGGCTACCGATCCATCGCGTCGTCCGAGACGTCGAGGGCGGCGTCGAGCGCGTCGATCGCCTCGTCGATCTCGTCCTCGGTGATCGTGAGCGGCGGCGCGACGATCAGGGTGTTGATCATGTTCGCGACGTAGGTGCCGCGGTCGTACGCGGCCGCGGCGACCTCGTCGACGACCGTGGTCCCCTTGCTCACCTTGTCGGCGCGCTCGCCGAACGGGACCCGTTCGTCGGGGTCGCTCGTCAGTTCGATCCCCCGGAACAGCCCGACCCCGCGGGCCTCGCCCACGCTGGGGTGACGGTCGGCGAGGTCGTCGATCCGGTCGCCGAGGTACTCGCCGACCTCGCTCGCGCGCTCGATGAGGTTCTGCTCCTCGTAGGTCTCGACCGCCGCGAGGCCGGCCGCGACCGCCGCGGGGTGGCCCGAGTAGGTGTGGCCGTGACAGAGCATCTTGTCGTCGAAGTGGGCCGCGATCTCGTCGGTGACGATCGTCGCCCCGAGCGGCTGGTAGGCGCCGGTCAGCCCCTTCGCCATCGTCATGATGTCGGGTTCGACGCCGAACACGTCGGCGCCGAACCACTCGCCGGTGCGGCCGAACCCGCTCATCACCTCGTCGACGACGAGCAGGGCGCCGTGGTCGTGGGCGATCTCCTTGAGCCGGGGGAGGTACTCCTCGGGCGGCACCAGAATGCCGTTCGAGCCGACGATCGGTTCGACCAGGATCGCCGCGACCGTGTCGCCTTCGAGTTCGAGCATCTCGTCGATGTACTCGACGCTCTCCATCGGGTCGAGCGTCGAGCCGTAGGCGTAGGGGTCGGGCGCCTTGATCGTCCCCGGGATCCCGGGCTCGGAGGCGAGCCGGCGGGGGTCGCCGGTGACGCTGATCGAGCCGTAGGTGGCGCCGTGGTACGATCGGTACCGCGAGAGGATCTTCTGCTTGCCGGTGTAGAAGCGCGCGATCTTGATCGCGGCCTCGACCGCCTCGGTCCCGCTGGTCGAGAAGAACGTCTTCGAGAGGTCGCCGGGCGTGACCGCCGCGAGCTTCTCGCCGAGTTTCGCCCGGGCCTCGGTGGTGTAGCCCGGGGAGACGTACGCCGCGTCGGCGACCTGTTCGGCGATCGCGTCCTCGACCTTCTCGGCGGAGTGGCCGAGGTTCGAGCACATGAGCTGGCTCGAGAAGTCGACGAACTCCTCGCCGTCGGCGTCGGTGAACCGGACGCCCTCGGCGTGGGTCACTTCGGTCGGCCGGACCTCGCTCTGGAACGACCACGTTCCGAAGACGTGCTCGCGGTCGGTGGCTTCGACCTCGTTGAGACCGTCGGTCGGGGCGGGCTCTTGCTCTGACATCGTCGGATGAGAACTAGTGTCCCGATTTGATTAATCTTTGGATGGATCAAGATATGAAGTATAATTTCCCACGAATCAATCTTCGAGAGGTATTTCGTCCGCCCGAGTCCGCTCAGAGCGGACGCTGTCGGGAAGACTTATTGGGGAGAAGCGAGAGCCATCAACGTACGATGTCACTAGATACCACCCCACCGTGGGACGACGTACAGAACTACGTCGACGGCGAGTGGCGACGGCCGTCGAACGACGGCCAAGACGTGGTCGACCCGGCGACCGGCGAGACGCTCGCCCGGGTCGGCTTCAGCTCCGGCGACGACGTCGACGCCGCCGTCGACGCCGGCCGGGAGGCGTTCGAATCGTGGCAGTCGACGCCGGTCGAAGAGCGCATCCAGCCGCTGTTCGCGCTCAAAGAACTGCTCGAAGCCCACCAGGACGAGCTCGCGGAGGTGCTGGTCCGCGAGCACGGCAAGACGTTCCCGGAGGCGAAAGGCGAGCTCCGACGGGGCATCGAGAACGTCGAGGTCGCCTGCGGGGTCCCGTCGATGATGCAGGCCGGCCACCTCCCGAACGCCGCGCCCGGCATCGACGAGACCGCGGTCCGCAAGCCGCTTGGCGTGTTCGCGGCGATCACGCCGTTCAACTTCCCCGGCATGATCCCGCTGTGGTTCCTGCCGTACGCGGTCGCGACCGGCAACGCGTTCGTGCTCAAGCCAAGCGAGCAGGACCCGGTCGTCGCCCAGCGGCTGTTCGAGCTGATCGACGAGGCGGGGTTCCCCGACGGCGTCGTCCAGCTCGTCCACGGGAGCGTCGACACGGTGAACGCGCTGCTCGACCACGACGGCATCGAGGGCGCGTCGTTCGTCGGGTCGACGCCGGTCGCCGAGCACGTCTACGAGCGGGCCGCCGCGAGCGGTAAGCGCGTCCAGGCCCAGGGCGGCGCGAAAAACCACATCGTCGTGACCGAGACCGCCGACCTCGACTTCGCGGCGAAGAAGACCGTCTCCTCGGCGTGTGCGTGCGGCGGCGAGCGCTGTCTCGCCAACGACGTGGTCGTCGTCGAGGAAGGCGTCTACGAGGAGTTCGTCGACCGGGTGCTCGAAGAGGCGCGGGCCCAGACGGTCGGCTACGGGCTCGACGACGACACCGACATCGGCGCGCTCATCACGCCCGACCACGAGGCGCGGGTCCGAGACCTGATCGCGACCGGCGTCGACGAGGGCGCCGATCTCCTGCTCGACGGCCGGGACGTCGACGTCGAGGGCTACGAGGGGGGCAACTTCCTCGGGCCGACCGTGTTCGGCGACGTCGACCCCGAGATGACGATCGCCCGCGAGGAGATCTTCGGCCCCGTGATGGGGCTGATGGCGGTCGAGGACGTCGACGAGGCGATCGAGGTGCTCAACCGTAGCGACTTCGGGAACGCCGCGAGCCTCTTCACCGCCAGCGGGGCCGACGCCAAGAAGGTCCGCCACGAGGCCGACGTCGGGAACCTCGGGGTCAACGCCGGCACCGCCGCGCCGATGGCGTTCTTCCACTTCGGCGGCCGGAAGGACTCGTTCTTCGGCGACCTCCACGCGCAGGGCGAGGACATGATCCACTTCTACACCGACAAGACCGTCTACATCGAGCGGTGGCCCGACGCGTGAGCCGGTAGACCGGCGATCGCCGGGTCGGTGCCGATTCGGGTCGGTTTTTCAGAACCGCGGCCGAGACGAGTGGGCGGTAGCGCGGTTCTATCTCTCGTCCTGTTTCCCCTCGCGATAGCCGCCCACTCCCGCCTCTATCGTCGTTTTGAGGATTCGGAAGCCCCCGACGAGCACTCTCGTGAGGAGGATCCCTCCGCCAACGACGACCAGACCCCGCGAGAGTCCGACGCCTCCGAGCGAGAACGTTTCGGGAGCGAGTACTCCGAGGACGAACAGGGCCAACCCGACCCAGAACGCTTCGTCCCGCTGGGAGAGCGCCGTGAGCGTTTCCGCCATGCAGTGAGAGAGCTGTTATATAAATAAGTATTTTACTCCGGGGGGGAACGCCCACACCCGCGTTCCGACCGATTCGGGCGGCGGTCACTCGGTCGCGCCCATCAGGTCGGCGGTCGAGGCCGCCATCACCTTCGCCGCGGTGACGATCTCCTCGATTGGGACGTGCTCGTCGACGACGTGGGCCTGTTCGAGCAGTCCCGGCCCGTAGACGATACACTCCTCGATGCCCGCGTCGTTGACCACGAACCGCTGGTCGTCCGACCCCGGCGAGACGACCGGCTCGGTGTCCTCGTAGAAGTCCAGAATGTTCTCGGTGTACGTCTGACTCACGGTGCAGTCGGCGGGCACGCTCGCGGGCTCGGCGAACATGATCTCGTCGTACTCGAACCGCTCGCCGGTCTCGGCCTCGGAGGCGGCCAGCAGGTCCCGGATCTCTTCGCGGGCGCTCTCGACGGTCTCGCCCGGCACGAGCACGCGGTAGAAGGTGGCTTTACACCGGTCCGGGACGACGTTCTCCGAGTAGCCGGCGTCGAGCATCGTCGCCGAGATGTCCGCGCGCCGGGACTCGGGCGGCGTGACCGGGAGGTCGGTGGTACGCTCGTGGAGGTCGTCCTCGTACTCGTCGACGCGGGCGAGGAACTCGTGCATCGCTCCGATGGCGTTCGCCCCGTCGTGGGCCATACAGCCGTGGGCCTTCGACCCGTGGGCGGTGACGCGAAACTTCAGGACGCCGCGGTGGCCCAGACAGACCCGCGAGGCGTCGAAACACTCGGTGTAGACGCAGTAGTCGGTGTTCGACGCGGCGACGTACCCCTCCTCGACCAGATAGCCGAGGCCGGTGAACCCGCCGGTCTCCTCGTCGACGGTCATGCTCTGGGTGACCGACCCCCGGAGGTCGACGCCCGCGGCTTCGAGCGCGTCGATCGCGAACAGGCTGGCGACGATGCCCGCCTTCATGTCGCTGGTCCCGCGCCCGTAGACCCGGCCGTCCTCGACGACCGGATCGTAGGGGTCGTACCGCCAGTCCTCGCCCGCGGGGACGACGTCGAAGTGGCCCGTGAAGTGGACGTCGGGACCCGACGACGCGCCCTCCTTGCGCCCGAGGACGTTCACGCGCTCGTGGTCGGTCCGATCCGGATAGTGCTCGG
Source organism: Halorussus marinus (assembly GCF_004521895.1). Taxonomy (NCBI): domain Archaea; kingdom Methanobacteriati; phylum Methanobacteriota; class Halobacteria; order Halobacteriales; family Haladaptataceae; genus Halorussus; species Halorussus marinus. Next base: position 97,822 of record NZ_SBIR01000010.1, on the reverse strand, counting down.
CGACGACCGCCTCGGGCACCTCGACGGTCTCGACCTCGTAGCCGCGCTCGGCCAACGCCGCCCCGAGGAACGACGCGCCCTCGCGGTAGTTGCGCCCCGGCGGGTTCTCGGTCTCGATCGCGACGAACTCCCGGAGGAACTCGACCAGCTCCGATCGCCGATCGTCGACCGCGGCGTGGATCTCGGCCTTCGAGACCATCAGACATCCCTCCCGCCGTCGACTTCGAGCGCGGTGCCGGTCACCATCGCGGCCTCGTCGCTCGCGAGGAACGCCGCCGCGTGGGCGACGTCCTCGGGGTCGGCCAGTCGCCCGAGCGGGATGGTCTCGCGCATCGAGTCGACGCTCAGATCGCCGGCCGCGAACGCCGGGAGCATCTCGGTGTCGGTCGCCACCGGGCAGACGGCGTTGACCCGGATGTCGTCGTCGGCCAGTTCGTGGGCCAACTGCTTGGTCAGCGTGATCATCCCGCCCTTCGAGGCGCAGTAGGCCGAGAGCCCGGTCCGCGGGCGGATCCCCGCCGTCGAGGCCGTGTTGAGGATGACGCCGCCGCCCTGCTCGCGCATGTGGGGGACCGCGTGTTTCGCCCCGAGGAACGCGCTCTTGAGGTTCACGTCCTGAACGCGGTCCCACGTCGCTTCGGTCACGTCCTCGACGGGCGTCGACTCCTGGGGGACGCCCGCGTTGTTGTGGAGGACGTCGAGTCGGCCGAACGCCCCGACGGTTCGGTCGACGAACGCCGCGACGTCGTCGGGGTCCGAGACGTCCGCGGTCACCGGTATCGCCGAGCCGTCGGCGGCGTCGTCGATCGCTTCGGCGGCTTCGGTCGCCGCCTCGCCGTCGACGTCGCCGACCGCCACGTCCGCGCCGCGCTCGGCGAACAGCCGCGCGGTCGCTCGACCCATCCCGGATCCGGCACCCGTGATCGCCGCGACCTTGCCATCAACTGTCATGAAGTCGGATTGAGTACGCGCGAGTATCAAAGTTCCGAACGGAGTCAAAATAGATCCGATATAGATCGGATAACGGGGCGATTCGAGCCAGATAACAGAACACGGTTCACTCACTCTCTCACTCTCAGAGCGGGGCGAAACCCCGACCGGCGGCGTTACTCGTCGAGGAGCGTTCCGAGCGCGTCTTCGAGCGCTCGCAGGCCCGCGGTCGCGTCGGCCAGTTCGACGTGCTCGTCGTAGGTGTGGGCCTGCGCGAGGTCGCCCGGTCCCCAGGTGATCGCCTCGATGCTCGCGTCGTTGACGAAGTTCCGCACGTCGGTCGAGGCCTTCACGCCCCACGGGTCGGTCGGGACGTCGGCGCGCTCGGCCGACGCCTCCCGAAAGACGTCCGCGAGCCGGCTGTCCGGGTCGATCGCGGCCGACTCGTAGGTCCGAGTCCGGCGCCACGACGTCTCGACGCCGTGGTCGGCCTCGACCTCCGCGAGCAGGTCGTCGATCTCGGCGTCGAGCTGGTCGGCCGACTCGTCGGGGAGGAACCGCCGATCGACGGTGATGACGGCGTCCTCGGGCACGACGTTCTCCTTGGTGCCGGCCTCGATCTGGGTGACGGTGGCGTGAGCCCGTCCGACGAGGTCGTCCTCGCGCTCGCCGATCCGGTCGTCGTAGGCTTCGAGCGCCGCCAGCACCGGTCGGGCGTTCGAGATGGCGTTGTCGCCCTGTGTCGGCCGGCTGGCGTGGGAGGGCTCGCCGGCGACCGTGATCTCGTACCACGCCAGCCCCTTCTCGCTGGTCGCGGTCCGCATCCCGGTCGGTTCGAGGACGACCCCGTAGTCGCCGTCGTGGCCGCGTTCGAGGAGCGTCTTCGTGCCGGGCTCGGCCGTCTCCTCGCCGATCACGGCCTGAAGCGCGAGCGAGCCTCCGAGCTCGCCGGACTCGATCGGCGCTTTCAGGTCCGCGAGCGCTTTCATTCCGACCGCGACGCCGGTCTTCATGTCGGCGCTCCCCCGGCCGTACAGCCGGCCGTCCTCGACCTCGGCGCCGTAGGGCGGCCGCGACCACTCCTCGCGGTCGCCCGCCGGCACCACGTCGATGTGGCCGTTGAGCACCACGGTCGGGTCGCCGTCGCCGACGCGGGCCGCGACCTGCGGGCGGTCCTCGTAGGGCTCTGCGACCAGTTCGGCGTCGACGCCGCGGTCGGTCAGCCACTCGTGGACGTACTCGGCGGCTCGGCGCTCGTTGCCGGGCGGGTTCTCGGTCTCGCGCGATACCAGTTCTGCGATGATCTCGGTCAGCTCCGCGTCGATCTCCGGGTCTTGGGTGGTCATGGTGTGGATCGAGGCGTTCGACTGCGAGGCGGCCGTCGACGGACGCCGGTGCGCGACCGACGGCGATCGCGGCGACGCGCCGGCGGCCGCCCCAAGTTTTGCGACACGTTCACACGACACATTACACGGCGACCTATTATAGGTAGTGGTTTTGACACTGTGTTCTGTTCGAACGGCGTATTCCGACTCGCGTTTTCCAGATCGGCGGCGACGGTGGAAATTGTCTAACGTCCGGCCGCGCGCTGACGGTCCGAGCCGACGGCGACCGCCGCGAGCCGGTGGGGGTCAGGCGCCCGGCAGGTCGGCGCCGTCGCCGTCGGCGAGGTTCACCGCGACGTTCTTCGTCTGGAGGTACGAATCGAGCGCCTCCAACCCCTTCTCGCGGCCGATGCCGCTCTGCTTGTACCCCCCGAACGGCGTCTGGTTCGTGTCGCCGAACCACTTGTTGACGTAGACGTTGCCGGCCGCCAGCCGCCCGGCCAACCGGTGGGCCCGCGTGACGTCGCTCGTGAACACGCCGGCGACCAGCCCGTACTCCACGTCGTTCGCGACTTGGAGCGCCTCGGCCTCGTCGGCGACGGAGATCACCGAGAGCACCGGGCCGAAGATTTCCTCGCGGGCGATCCGCATGTCGTGTTCGACGTCGGTGAACACCGTCGGCTCGACGAAGTACCCCTCCCGGTCGGGCGTCCCCCCGCCGGCGGCCAGCGTCGCGCCCTCCTCGCGGCCGAGGTCGACGTAGTTCCGCACCTTCTCGAACTGCGCTTCGGACGCGAGCGGGCCCATGTCGGGGTCCGCGCGCCCGGGCCCGAGCTCGTAGCTCTCGGCGCGCTCGACGAGTCGATCGAGGAGGTCCTCGCGGACCGACTCGTGGACGAGGACCCTGTCGGCCGCAGAGCACACCTGCCCCGCGTTCGTGAAGATCCCCTTGGCGATCCAGTCGGCCGCCGCGTCGAGGTCGGCGTCGGGGAACACGATCGCCGGGTTCTTGCCGCCGAGTTCGAGGGTGACCGGCGTCACGTTCCCCGCGGCCTGTCGCATGATCTCGGTGCCGGTCCGGACGCTCCCGGTGAAGGTGAGAGTGTCCACGCCGGCGTGGCCCGAGAGCGCCGCGCCGGCGGAATCGCCGAATCCGGTGACGACGTTGACGACGCCGTCGGGGACGCCCGCCTCGGCGCACAGTTCGGCGAGCCGGAGCGAGGAGAGCGGCGTCTGCTCGGCCGGCTTGACCACCGCGGTGTTGCCCGCGACTAACGCCGGGGCGACCCCGCGGGCAAAGAGGTTCCCCGGGAAGTTCCACGGCGTGATCTGGGCGCTCACCCCGTAGGGCTCCCGGAGAGTGAAATCGACCTGCTCGGGGCCGACCGGGACGCTCCGGCCCTCGAGCTTGTCGGCCGTCCCCGCGTAGTACTCGAAGTACCGGGCGGCCCCCTCGACGTCGCTTCGGGCCTGCGAGACCGGTTTGCCCTGATCGAGGCTCTCGATCGCGGCGAGTTCGTCGGCGTGCTCGCGGACGAGTCGGCCGATTCGGTGGACGATCCGTCCCCGCTCGTCGGGCGCGGTGTCGCGCCACGCCGGGAAGGCGTCGCGGGCCGCCGCGACCGCCCGGTCGACGTCGGCGGCGGTCGCCGACGCCACCTCGGCGATCGGCTCGCCGGTCGCGGGGTTTTCGGTCTCGAAGCGGCCGCCGTCGGCGGCCGGCGACCACTCGCCGCCGACGTAGAGGTCGTGCGTCGCGTCGATATCGATGTCGGGACCAGTCACAATCGCTACATGAATGGCGAACGTCTTAGGCGTTCCGGGCGTTCGACGGTTTCGGGAATCTACTGCATATTGTCCGAAATAAGTCCCTGTGGGCAAACGCCGAATTTCGCGTCTCCGACCCGCATCGACGCCGCGATCCGCGCGAACGAGCAGAGGCGAGGAGGCGGTCATCGGCGTTTTGAGACCCCCAATTGGTGTTCAACCGACTATCCGTGTACCGCCAGTGTAAGTGATGGCGCATCCCGAAGTGAGACCGACCCGAGAATACATTCGGCGGTGGTTTTGGAGAATTTTATAGCAACATTTATCAGTCTCGCCTATGTACGGTTCTATGACATATGTCAGTACTTGGCATGCCGACGGGGATGTTCCTGGTGTTCGTCGCGACGCTCGTCGCGGGGAGCCTCGGAGCGGCTCACTTCGTAATCGTCCACGTACTCATGGGAAAGCCGGTCGACGAGACGATCCGCGAGGAACCGCCGACCGCGACCGATGGAGGGCACGACGATGTCTGAGCCCGGCGCGCTCGGCCTCGGGCCGGTGGTCCTCCAGGCCGGGGTCGACAGCGACGTCAATCCGGCGTACCTCGCGATATTCGTCGTGTACCTGCTCCTCGTCCTCGCGATCGGCGCGTGGGCGTACCTCAAGACGAACGACGTCGAGGACTTCTGGGTGTACGGCAAGCGGCTCGGACCGTGGCTCGCGACGTGGTCGTACGTCGCCAACTTCGTGAGCGCCGTCAGCGTCATCGGGTACATCGGCTCGGTGTACGGCGGCGGCTACTCCATCGTGACCGGGATCGTCTTCGGGCTGATGCTCGGCGTCAGCGGCCTCTACTTCGTGGTCCACAAGGTCCGGGAGCTCAACCACGTCACGTTCCCGGACATCATCGCCGAGCTCACCGGCTACGAGATCGCGCGCCCGATCACCGGGACCGTCCTGCTCGCGAACGCGTGGGTGTACCTGATCATGCAACTGGTGGGCGCCGGCCTGCTGGTGACGGTCATCACCGGCGTCCCCTACGAGTACATGATCTGGGTGATCGGCGGCGTGTTCATCCTCTACACGGTGCTCGGCGGGCTGGTCAGCGTCGCCTGGACCGACCTCGTGCAGGGGACTCTGATGGTGGCCACGGTCGCGGTCGCGCTCGGGTACATGGCGCTCGACCTCGGCGGCATCGCGTCGATCAACCAGCAGTTCGCGGCGATCGAACCCGCGAACGTCGCGCCGCTGGGCGAGGGCGCCTACACGGTGTTGGGCGTGGTCGCCTCGATCGTGGCGTTCTTCGGGACGATCTTCACCTCGCAGGCGACGATCGTCCGGATCAACGCGACCGACAGCATCCGGACCGCGAAGATCCACCTCGCGGCCGGCGGCGCCATCCTGTCGGTGTTCTACGTCATGCTGGTCACGCTGGGCGCCGGAACGACCGTCGCGCTCAACGGGGCCGGGCTGGCGGTCGAGAACGTCGACCGGGCGTTCCCGGTCCTCATCACCGAGTACGTGCCGACCACGATCGGGACGGTGATCATCGTGGCGATCCTCAGCGGGATCCTCTCGACGACCGACACCCGGCTCCACGCGTGTGGCGTCACGACCGCCCGCGACATCTACGACTACTTCGCGGACGGCGAGCCGAGCGACGAGCGGCTGATGAACGTCTCGCGTATCTCGACGGTCGTGTTCGGCCTCGCCGCGACCGCCGCGGCCGTCGACCCGCCGGGAACCATCATCGGACTGTACAACTGGCGGGCCATCCTGCTGACGAGCGCGCTGTTGATCCCGGTGTACGTCACCCTGTACCGGCGCGACACCGCCGGGAAGGCCGTGCTCCTGTCGATCGTCCTCGGGGCCGTGTTCGGTCCCGGCTGGGAGGCGCTCGGGACCCCGCTCGGCGTCCCGGCGGCGTTCATGGGCGTCGGCATGGCCGTGGTCGGACTGGCCGTCGGTCACGCCGCCTGGCGCGGCGACGAGGGAACGCCCACCGCGGCGACCGCGAGCGACGACTGACGCGGCGCGGTCCGCCGTCCCGCCGCCTCGCCACCGACAGTCGAAACACTCGAAATAACGCCGAAGAAGCCCTGAAAAGCTTTTTTACGCCCCGGATCGTGTCGCGCGTATGGACGCCGAGATCGCGCTGATCGACGGCACCGTACTGACGCTCAGTTCCGACCGACCCGACGCCGAGGCGCTCTCGGCGCGGGCGGGCCGCATCGCGACCGTCGGCTCGACCGACGAGGTGCTCGACGACGTCGGCCCGGAGACGACCGTCGTCGACCTCGACGGCCGGGCGGCCCTCCCGGGATTCATCGACACCCACCTCCACGTCCCGATGGGCGGCGCCCGGATGGGCCACGTCGACTGCCGGTCGCCGCCAAACGAGTCGATCGCGGACGTCCAAGACCGGATCCGCGAGCGCGCCGCCGAGACGCCGGACGGCGAGTGGATCGTCTGCTCGGGGTACAATCTCGGGCTGGTCTGGGAGGCGGAGGGCCGCCACATCGACCGGTGGGACCTCGACGAGGCCGCCCCGGACAATCCCGTCCAGGTCAACAGCGTCGGGGGCCACACCGGGAGCATCTACAACTCCGCGGCGCTCGATCGAGCGGGCATCGACCGCGACACGCCCGACCCCGAGCCGCCCGCGACCATCGAGCGCGACGCCGACGGCCGGCCCTCGGGGCTGGTGAGCGAGGAGGCCGAACTCCCGCTCCACGAGTCGATCCCCGACGAGACTCGCGAGGACCGCCGAGCGAACGTCGAGCGGGCCATCGACCGACTCCTCGAATGGGGCGTCACCACCGCCCACGACGCCAAGACGACCCCCGAGGACCTCCGGATCTATCAGGACCTCGACCGCGAGGGCGACCTCCCGCTTCGGCTGGGGACGATGATACAGGGCGACGCGGGCGAGGACCTCGGCGCGAAGGGCGTCGACCTGCTCGGGCGACTGGCCGACGCCGGCGTCCGGACCGGGTTCGGGAGCGATCGGCTGTTCGTCGTCGGAGTCAAGTACTTCGTGGACGGGGCGTTCACCGGCCGGACCGCCGCCATGCGCGACCCCTACGAGGGCGAACCGGTGGCCGAGGACTCCCCGCAGTACGACGGCGTGCTCCACGTCGACCCCGAGTACTTCGCCGAGCGCGTCGAACGCGCCGCCGAGGCCGGCCTCCGGGTCTGCGTACACGGGCAGGGCGACCTCGCGATCGACCACATCCTCGACGCCTACGAGGCGGCGCTCGACCCCGACGAGGACCACCGCTTCCGGATCGAACACGCCGGGCTGACCCGCCCGGAGCACCTCGAACGCATGGCGGACCTCGGGGTGTGTGTCTCCTCGTCGATCAGCTTCCTCGGGGCGGACGTCTCGCGCAACTGGGTGTACTGGGGCGACGAGCGGATCGACTGGACGTACGCGGTCGCCTCGCTTCAGGACCACGGCATCCCGACCGCCGGAAACGGCGACTGGCCGGTGGCGACCGGCGACCCCCGGGTCGCGCTCCGGACCGCGGTCACCCGCGAGACGGTGACCGGCGAGGTCGTCGGCCCGGACCAGCGCGTGTCGGTCGAGGACGCACTGCGGCTCTACGGCCCCGACGCCGCCTACCTCGGCGGCAACGAGGACGAGAAGGGGTCCCTCGAACCCGGCAAGCTCGCGGACGTGACCGTCCTCTCGGACGATCCGCGCGCGATTTCGCCCGCCGACCTCACCGATCTCGACGTCGAGTACACGATCGTCGACGGGGAGGTCGTCTACGACGCCGAGCGCGGCCACACCTACTGACCGGAACCGGCGCGGATCGACTATCCGAGAGCGACGACTCACGATCGACGATCCGCGCCCGGACGACTCCCGTTCGTAGAATTTCCGCGAAATCCATCTCGACGCCGGATGTGGTCGTCAGATCTCCGTTTTCGGGAGAACGATGTAGCGGAAATCGAAGCGTCCGACCCGCGGTTTTATGACGCGAGTTCGACATGGTGTCGTATGGTATCAGCACCCAAACACGGCGTCGCGGTCCACCACGACGCGACGGTAGAGACCCGCGACGGGACGAGCCTCGCGACCGACGTCTACCGGCCGGCCGACCCGGAGACGGGCGAGCCGATCGACGAGCCAAAGCCCGCACTGCTGGTGCGGACGCCGTACGACAAGCGCGAGCGCCAGCGCGTCGAACAGCAGGGCAACTGGTACGCCGAGCGGGGCTACGTCGTCGCGATCCAAGACGTCCGCGGGCGGTACGCCAGCGACGGGGAGTTCTACCTGCTGAAAAACGAGGCCGAGGACGGCGCCGACACCGTCGAGTGGCTCGCCGACCGGCCGTACTGCGACGGGCAGGTCGGGACGATGGGCACCTCCTACATGGCGTGGGTCCAGAACGCGCTGGCGACCCAGCGGCCGTCGGGGCTAGCCGCGATGTTCGTGAATCAGGGCGCCGCCAACGCCTGGAAGGCGACCCTGCGCCACCACGGCGCGTTCGAACTCCGGTGGCTGACGTGGTCGCTGACCATCGGCGGCGGGTTCGCCAAGCGCGCGCTCGACGACCGGGACCTCGAACGCCGACTCGCGAACGTCGACACCGGCGACCTCCTCGAAAACGAGCCGGTGACCCGGGGCCAGTCGCCGCTCAGACACCTCCCGAACTACGAGGCGTACGTCTTCGACTTCATGGGGACGCCCGGCGACGACGAGTTCTGGTCGGACCCGAGCATCAACTTCGAGGCCCACTACGACGAGATGGCCGACGTTCCGACGGTGTACGCCGGCTCGTGGTACGACTCCTACGCGAAGGCGACCTGTGACAACTTCGGGGCGCTGGCAGACCGCACGGAAAGCGACCAGTTCCTGCTCATGGGCGCGTGGACCCACGGCGGCCAGTCGACGTGGACAAAGCCCTACTCGGGGGAGGCGGCGTTCGGCGAGGCGATGACCCGCGACTACCTCGAGACCAAACTCCGGTTTTTCGATCACTACCTCAAGGGCGCCGACGCGTGGGACGAGCCGCGAGTCCAGTACTTCCGGATGGGGTCCGGCGACGGCGCCGCGACCGCCGAGGGGCGACTCCGCCACGGCGGCGAGTGGCAGAGCGGAAGCGACTGGCCGCTTCCCGACACCGACTGGACCGCGTACTACGCCCGCGGCGACGGCACGCTCGACACCGAGCGACCGGACGCCGCCGACTCGTCGACGACCTACGAGTTCGACCCCCGCGACCCGGTGCCGACCCTCGGCGGCAACTGCTCGTCGTACTACACCTTCGAACAGCGCGACGAGCCGGTCGAAGACCTCCCGCTGGCCGATCGCCCGACGATCAGCCTGACCGGCCGGGGCGGCTACGACCAGCGGACGCGCCCGGAGACGCTCGGGGCCGACCCGCCGTACGGCCCGCTGGACGAGCGCGCCGACGTGGTGGCGTTCCGGACCCCGCGCCTCTCGGAACCGGTCGAGATCGCGGGCCCGGTCCGGGTGCGCATCTACGCCTCGACCGACGCCCGAGACACCGACTTCACCGCGAAGCTGATCGACGAGTACCCCGCGAGCGCGGACTTTCCCTCGGGGTTCGCGCTCAACCTCACCGACTCGATCTGCCGGGCGCGGTATCGGGGGTACCGCCGCGAGCCCGACTTCGTCGATCCGGGCGAGATCTACGCGTTCGACCTCGAACTCTACCCGACCGCGAACGTGTTCGAGGCCGGCCACCGGATCCGGCTCGACGTCTCCTCGTCGAACTACCCCCGGTTCGACGTCAACCACAACACCGGCGGCGCCCTCGCGGGCGACCGCGAGTACGAGGTCGCGAGAAACACTGTCTACCACGAGGCCGACCACCCGACCCACGTCGAGTTACCGGTCCGGCCCGCGTAACCGGATCGCGGCGTCTCTCGGAACGGTGGTCGAAATCCGCCGCCGCGTTCGACGGGTCGAGCGCAGAGAGTTCGGCGCAGAGTCCGCCCCGAGAGCGCCGGCGCATCCGAACGCTCAAGGACCGAGGCGACCATCCCTCCGCTCATGAAGATCAGCATCGTCGGCAGTGGGTACGTCGGCACCACCGTCGCGGCGTGCTTCGCCGATCTGGGACACGACGTGACGAACGTCGACATCGACGAGACGGTCGTCGACGCGATCAACGACGGAGCGGCGCCGATCCACGAGCCCGGTCTCGACGAACTGATCGCCGACCACGGCGGCGACCGACTTCGGGCGACGACCGACTACGGCGCGGTCCGGGACACCGACGTGACGTTTCTCGCGCTCCCGACGCCCGCCAGAGACGCCGACTACGAGCCGACGTTGCTGGAGGCGGCCGTCGAGGTCAACGACAAGCAGCCCGAGCGCATGCTCGAACTGCTCGAAGAGCACGTCGACCCGGCCGGCGAGCGGATCGCGGTGCTCGGCCTCGCGTTCAAGCCCGGCACCGACGACGTGCGCAACTCGCGGGCGATACCCGTCGTCGAAGGACTCCAGGAGCGCGGCGCCGACGTGGTCGCCTACGACCCCGTCGCGACCGAGAATATGCGCGAGCGGTTCCCCGGGATCGAGTACGCCGACTCGGCCGGCGAGGCCCTCGACGGCGCCGGGGGGGCGCTGGTGGTCACCGACTGGGACGAGTTCGCCGCCCTCGACGGGGCGTTCGACGCGATGGCCGACCCCGTGGTCGTCGACGGCCGCCGGATCGTCGAGCGCCGCGAGGGAATCACTTACGAGGGTCTGACCTGGTAGCGACGCCACGGGGCGGCGCACCGCCAGAGACGCCGATCGTCGCGTGGACGGTCGACGAGAGAAGTTCCCATCTCTTTCGCGGTCCGACACTTCCCAGCTCTCACCCCGAGAGGCCGTTCGGTCCTCGAACGAAGCGTCCGTAATTGAGCCGTCGGTAGCTTTTTGAAATCGCTCCGACAGCCCATACACGGTGGCGAACGCCCGCCGACGGCCGAGCAGGCGACTGTCGAAGCCACGCGCGACGACCGACGATCCGCTTCGCCTCGAACGGGCCGATCAGTCAGGCTGTCCGGAACCATCGAGAACCGACGGCTCCGGCGGGCGGGACGCGAATCGCAGACACGAGGTGAACACACAATGACAGACTCCGAGCGACCGACGGCGGCCGAGGCGTTCCGCGAACAGCATCCCGGATCCGAAGTCGAACTGGCGTACGCGGGGATCAACACGTTTCTGAAGTCCGATCAGCGAGACGTCGGCGAGCTCGACGGCGCCGACGTCGGCGTCGTCGGCGCGCCCTACGACGGCGCGGTGAGCAACCGCCCGGGAACCAGATACGGCCCCGAAGCGATCCGGCGGGCCAGCGCGTGGTGGGCGTACCTCTCGGGGTACAAGGGCGGGCTGACGAACATGCAGACCGGCCGGCAGGTCGACTTCGGCGAGCTCTCGATCGCCGACTGCGGCGACGTTCCCGTCTTCCCGATGGACCGGGCGAAGACGGCCGAGAGCATCACGGCCCACGTCGCCACCGTCGCCGAACAGGCGTTCCCGGTGTTGCTCGGCGGCGACCACTACTGTACGTTCCCCGCGTTCCGCGGCTTCGCGGAGGGGAGCGACCACGACACCGTCGGGCTCGTGCAGATCGACGCCCACACCGACACCGTCGAGGAGAGCGCGCTGTTCGGCGAGCACTTCCACGGGTCGAGCACGAACCTCATCGCCGAGTCGCCCCACACCGGGTTCGAACACGTCAGTCAGGTCGGGATCCGCGGGTACGAGTCGCCGGACTTCTTCGAGTTCGCCGACGAGACGGGGCTTGATCTGTTCACCGCCCACGACGTCCGCGAACGGGGGATCCGGGAGGTCGTCGCGGCGGCCGTCGAGGCCGCCGCCGCGGACACCGACGCGGTCTACGTCACCTTCGACATCGACGCCGTCGATCCGAGCGTCGCGCCCGGCACCGGCACGCCGGTTCCAGCCGGACTGACCCCGGATCAGGCGCTCGCCACGATGGAGGTACTGGGCGGCCACGACGCCGTGGGCGCGGCCGACCTGATGGAGGTCGCGCCCCGGTACGACGCGACGGAGGGGACGAGCCGACTCGCCGCGTACCTGCTCGTCACGCTCTTAGAGCGCCAGTTCGCCGAGTAGCCGGCGCCACCGCGGTTCGGGAGTCGGACGGTCAGACGACGCCGACCGCCCGGATCGGCGACCCGTCGCCGCCGAGCGCGAGGGGGTAGGCCCGGAGTTCGAACCGATCGTCGACCGCACCGAGGTTCGCGAGGTTCTCGACGACGAGCCGATCTTCGCCCAGCAGACGGTGGTGAGCGACGAACCCGTCCGGTTCGTCGGGGGCGGCCGCGTCGGTCGGCGTGGGGTCGGGGTTGAGGGTGTCCGTGGCGACGTCGAACCCCCGTTCGGCACACCGTCGGGCCGCCGCGGGCGTCAGGTACGGGTGATCGAGGTACCGGCGGGTCCCCCAGTGGTCGTCCCACCCGGTCCAGAAGACGACCCAATCGGCGTCCGCGTCCGGGACGCGCTCGGCCGGGATCGGATCGCGGTCGCCGAGGTCCCGGCAGTCGACCCGAACCGCCTCCCCGCAGAACCGCTCGATCGGGTACGCATCGAGGGTCCGTCCGCCGGGCTCGGTGTGGGCGGGGGCGTCGACGTGCGTTCCCGAGTGACTCCCCAACTCGACGCTCGCCACCCTGCAACCGTCGGCGGCGTGCGTCGAGTGATCGCGGACCTCGACGTCCGGATCGCCCGGATACGTCTGCATCCCGGTCTCGATTCGGTGGCTCAGATCTGCGTGCACGCCGGCAGTTGAGGACACCGGGGTAAAAAGCCTGCTTGAGAGAGACTAGCGCAATATTTATCATGATCCTGTCGAACCGTCCGTACAGATGTGGCAATGTTTTACCACCGCTCACACCACGCCTGACGGCGAGCTACGACGCGATCGTCACCGCTCCGAACTTCAAGCTCTGGGAGATCATGGCCGTCGGCCACGTCGTCTCGACCGGGCTGGCCGCGGCCATCAGCGCCGTCGCGCCCGACGACTTCCGCTTCGAGGCGATCGCACAGGAGGGGTCGGGCGTCGCGGCCGACGGAGGCCCGTCGGCCAGCGGAAGTGACGGCGAATGATCGGAAGAGAGATGTTCACCGGCATGATCGGGCTGTTCTGGATCGCCGAGGCGGCGTTCGGGGTGCTCGTCGTCTACTGGTTCGTGACCCAGGGGTTCGACGGCGACGAGGCGACCGCCGACGCGACCGGCGTGGCCCTCGAGGACCGCTCGACCACGCTCGGGTCGCTCGCCATCTGGGCCGGGTTCTTCGGCCTCCTCGTGCTCGACATCATCATCGGCGCCTGAGTCGGACTGCGCTCTACTCGTTTTTCGAGTCTCTCGGTCCCGCAGTGAAATCGCCGGTCCGTCGTGGGGAACACCCCGCTCAAAAAGGGGAACGACCGTCGCTCAGAGATACAGCGTCGCCCAGTAGAGGTAGCCGGCGGTCAGCACCACCGCGACGATGGCTTCGAGCGCTTTCGTGTACGTCTCGCCGTGGGTGTCGCGGAACGCCTGGAAGCGCTCGACGTACCGCCACGCCGGCTCCAGCGGCTCGGGAACGATTTCCCCGAGGCCGCCGACGTTTTCGGTGTCGACGCTGTCCTCGGGGGCTTCGTCGGTGGCGCTCATCGGCTCCCCTCCGTGGCGGACGCCATTTCGATGTCGCGCCCGACGTACTTCTCGCCGACGAAGACGCCGAGGAACGCGAGCGAGCCCGCGAGTTTCACCAGCTGACCCGGATACACCATCACGAACACGCCGAGCGCTGTCAGGACGCTTCTGGCGGCGATGAGCCGTCCGAGCGACAGCCCGAACGGGTAGTTCAGCCCGTAGATCATCATGATCGCGCCCATGAGGACGAGCCCGCCAGCGACGAGGGTCGGCACCCCGAGCGACATCGAGACGATCTCGGGGTTGTAGACGAACGCGACCGGGAGGACGAAAAGCGGCGCCGCGATCTTGATCGCCGCCCCACAGACCCGCCAGAAGTTCGCCTCCGCGATGCCGGCGGTCACCACCGCCGCGGTCGCGACCGGCGGCGTGATCCCCGCGAGGATCGCGGCGTAGAACACGGTATAGTGGGCGGTGATCCGGGGAACGGCGAAGTTGTTCACGAGCGTGGGAGCGATCAGGATCGAGACGATGACGTAAGCGGCGACGGTGGGCATCCCGACGCCCATCAGGATCGAGACCGCCATCGCGAGCAACACCGCGAACAGCAACACCCCGCCCGAGAGGTCGATCATCATCAGCGCGATCTTGTTCGGGACGCCGGTCACGCTCAGGATGTCGATCACGCCGTTGACCGCCACCAGGATGATCGCGATGGGCGCGAGGATGATCGCGCCCCGCCGGAAGCCAAAGACAGTGTTTCGGAGCTGGGTGACCAACTCGTCGACCGGCGAGGTGTCGGAGCCGTCGACGAGCCGCTGGACGACCGGCATGATGACCCCGCAGGCGACCATCGCGATGATGGTCCACATCGCGGAGGTCATCACGGTGTACTGGACGACCCCGAGGAGGAAGATGAGCACCCCGAACGGGATCCCGAACCGGACCGCCTCGAACGCCTTCTGGGTGTTCGTCAGCGCGTCGTCGAAGAACTCCGCGAACTCCATCTCCTGGCTGCTCGTGTCGCTGATCGCGATGTAGTGGACCGCGATGCTGATGCAGGCGACCAGGATCGCCGCCGGGACGAGCCCGGCGGTGACGATGTTGAGATACTCCGTCTGGAGGGTCGCCGCCATCACGAACGCGGAGGCGCCCATGACCGGCGGGAGGACCTGCCCGGACGTCGAGGCGACCGCCTCGATGGCGGCCGCGCGGTGGTTGGCCATTCCGCTGTCTTTCATCGTCGGGATGGTGAACGAACCGGTCATCGCGGCGTTGGCGGTGTACGAGCCGTTGATCGAGCCGATGACCGCCGACGCCAGCACCGCGGTCTGGGCCACGCCGGACTCGATGTACTTCGCCGACTGGATGGCGACCCGGAGGATGAGGTCGAACGCGCCGTAGGCGAACAGCAGGCCGGCGTACAGCAAGAACGGGGCGATCCACGCGGCGGTGAGCTGGGTCAGGCTCCCGTAGAAGCCGTAGAGGTCCGTGACAAGCGTCTGGAGGAGCGTCAGCTCGGTCATGCCGCCGTGGCCGAGGATGCCCTCGATGTGGTTGCCGTACATCCCGTAGACGATCATGCCCCCGACGAGTCCGAGAAACAGGTTTCCGAACTCCCGCCAGGTGAGATACAGCAACGAGAGGATGATGAGCCGCGCGAGCATGTACTCGTGGTCGAGCGCGTACCCCTGCTGCATGACGTAGACAGTCTGGAAGTTCAGCGCGAAGTACACCGACGCCGTGATGAGGACAACCGAAGAGGGTATCAGCACCGCGGCGTCGATCCAGTCGCCCGCGTCGAACGCCTGTCGCGCCTGATCGATGGCGTACACCGTCATGATTGCGCCGACGAAGATCACGCCGTACTTGACCCGCGACATCTCCTGAGTGGCCGACCAGTAGAGGACGATCAGCCAGAACACGACGGCGCTCAGCGTGACCGTCGCGTTGAGTCCCTTGCTGAGCGTGGCCGCGAGCGAACTCCGCTGTTGGGTTTCTGTGCTCATGTGTATTCGTAATCTGGGTGTGTCTGCCGGTATTCGAAAGGAAGTGTCCCGTGAGACGGGACCGTGCGTTACTCGCCGCCGACCTGCAGGCTATCGTCCCAGGCGTCGTTGTCCTTGTAGTACTGGGCGGCGCCGGGGTGGACCGGGATATTCTCGCGGGCCGAGCCGAGCAGGTCACCCGTCGATTCGACGTCAAGGAACTGCTCTTCGCCCTCGTTGACGACGTCGTTGTGTTCGTCGACGACCCGACAGAGCTCGTAGACCGCGTCGTTGCTGGCCTCGCGGGCGAACGTGTAGTTGACCTCGAGGTCCCAGGTGAACAGCTCGTCGGTGCCGATGTCCTGCTGGAGGCTCCAGTCGTCGACCGGGATCCGGGAGGTCCCCGCACCGGCGTACGACTCGGCGGACTCGACGAGCGCGTCGGTCGGCTCGACGTAGTGGACGTCGAGGCGCGCGTCGTACTCGGTCACCCACCCGGTGTAGCCAGCGCCGGGCGTGCCGTACGCGATGGCGGCGTCGATCTGCCCCTCCTCCATCGCGCCGGGGGCGTCGCTGACCCCCATGTTCTTGATGTTCATCTGGTCGTGGACGTCCGCGGTCGGCTCCTGAGACCAGACGTCGAGAGTGGTCGCCCGGGTCGAGTAGCCGGGCTCGGCGGGGTAGACGTTCTTGCCCGCCAGATCGTCGAACGTCTCGATGCCGGTGCCGTCCCGCGCGACGATGTAGATGCTGTACGGGAACGCGAAAAAGCCGTAGTCGGGAATCTCGTCGACGCCCTGCTCCGAGAAGCTCCCCCGGTCGTCGAGGGCCTTCGACAGCGAGTTGTTGTCGGTGATGCCCGCGTTGAACTGGTCTTGCTCCATCCGGCGGATCGTGCCGATGTAGCCCGGGCTCTCGACGGTCGAGTAGTCGAGCGAATCGCTCTCCTGGCTGACCGCACGCTCGACCGCGAGGCCAACGTCTTTGGTTCCGCCCGCGGAGGTACCGACCCGCAGCGTCATGTCGCTGCCTCCGCCGTCTCCGCCGTCTCCGCTGTCTTCGCCGCCGTCATCGCCTCCGCCGCTGGTGCAGCCGGCGAGGCCGATCGCGCCCGCAGTAGCCGTGCCTGACAGGAATCGACGCCGCTTCATGCTATTTTTTGCCATCGTTGTTCATGAACCCCATCGGTGATATATGAATCTATCTATTGACATCTATTCACTAAAGGTCGTATAGGTAAATAATCCGAATTCATAACCGCTAAAATATACGGAATCGAGGTCAGCGCGGTTTTCCCGCGCGATCGGAACGCATCGGCGTTCGTGCCGGGTTTGTACGGGTGATTATTGCCGGTACACGCGGCGATTTCACACACCGTAGCACGCACCCGGTATGGAACGAACCGAGGCGGAGTCCGCCCCGATCCGGATTCCGGCGGGGCCGCGGATGTCGATCGCGAACAGGACGCTCGGTGAGCGCGCGATCGCCGTCGTCCGGACCGACGAAGGCCACGGCGGTGCGCTCGACGCAGACGGGCACGGGGAGCGCGAGAGATGAGAGACTATTCGGGCCAGACCGCGAACCGCCGGGGGGATCGAGATGTCGAGATCACCGACATCCGGACCTGCGTGGTGGAGGGTAACTTCGAGTGGAACCTGATCGAAGTCGAGACCGACGCCGGCGTCACGGGGATCGGCGAGGCGTATCGGGGCGGCGGGATCCCCGAACTCGTCGAGTACACGAAACGGTTCCTGATCGGCGAGAACCCCCTCGACGTCGAGCGTATCTTCCGGCTGATCGTCCAGGAGATGTCGGGCCACGGCGGCACCACCGGAAAGGTGGTGACCGCCGCGTCGGGCATCGAGATCGCGCTCTGGGACGCCGCCGGGAAGCTCCTGGACCTGCCGGTGTACCAGCTTCTGGGCTCGAAATACCGCGACGAGGTCCGGATCTACTGTGACTGCCACGCGGGCGAGGCCTACGAGGTCGAAGACGGTGCGACCGCCTACGCAGACGCCGACGCGTACTCGCCCGAAGCGTACGCCGCCGAGGCCCGCCGCGTGGTCGACATGGGGTTCACCGCGGTCAAGTTCGACCTCGACCTGCCGGGGGACAACGACCCCGACCCGTTCAACGGCCGCCTCACTAACGAGGCCATCGCGCACAAGCGCGACATCGTCGCGGCGGTCCGCGAGGAGATCGGCTACGACGTCGACCTGGCGTTCGACTGCCACTGGGACTACTCGGTCGAGAGCGCCAAGCGCCTCGCCTACGAGCTCGAGGAGTTCGACCTGATGTGGCTCGAAGACCTGATCCCGCCCGAGAACATGGCCGCCCAGAAGGAGGTCACGGGCGCGACGCGGACGCCGGTCGCGACCGGCGAGAACCGGTTCCGGGTCCACGAACTCACGGACCTGATAACCGACCACGGCGTCGACATCGCCACGCCCGA
Source organism: Halorussus marinus (assembly GCF_004521895.1). Classification (NCBI taxonomy): domain Archaea; kingdom Methanobacteriati; phylum Methanobacteriota; class Halobacteria; order Halobacteriales; family Haladaptataceae; genus Halorussus; species Halorussus marinus. The sequence continues at coordinate 79,724 of NZ_SBIR01000010.1, read as the reverse complement.
CCCGACGACCGTCGGCGGACTCGCCGAGACGATGCGGGTCGCCGACCGCGCCGAGGAACACTACGTTCCCGTCTCGCCCCACAACGTCTGTAGCCCCGTCGGGACGATGGCCTGCGTCCATCTCGGAGCGGCGATCCCTAACTTCGACCTACTCGAGTACCACGCCCTGGACGTCGAGTGGTGGGACGACCTGACGACCCGCGACGACCCGCTGATCCAGGACGGGTACATCGAGGTGCCCGAGGCGCCCGGGATCGGGATCGAACTCGACGAGTCGGTCGCCGAAGACCGCCGTCTCGACGGCACGTCCGGGTTCTGAGGCCGGAGCGACGCCCTTCTCGCCTTACTCCAGCGACTTGGTCATTCCCTTGAGGTAGCCGACGGTGTACGATCGGCCGAGCGTGCTCCCGAACTCCCAGTCGGTCTCGCCCTCCATCAGCGGAACGTGGTCGGGGGTCATCACCCCGTCGAACCCGACCTCCTCGAGCGCCCGCACCACCTCGTACTCGTCGAAGTTGCCGGCCTCGTCGTCGACGAACGTCTCGTGGAACGCCGGGACCGTCCCGACAACGTCCCGGAAGTGGACGTAGACGATGTCGTCGCCGAACGCTCGGATCACGTCGGGGAGGTCCTCGCCCATCTCCGACCAGCAACCGAGACAGAGCTTCAGCCCGTGGTTGTCGCTCGGACGGACCGAGAGCGCGCGCTCGAAGTTCTCCCGGTTGCGAAAGAGCAGCGGGATCCCGAACAGCTCCTCGACCGGCGGGTCGCTCGGGTGGACGCCGAGGGTGACGCCGGCCGCCTCGGCGATCGGGACGACCGCGTGGAGAAACTCCTCGTAGCGCTCCCACAGCTCGGCCTCGGTCACGTCGCGGTGGACTTCCTCGCGCGCGACCGAATCGACGTCCGCGATGTCGAACGCCGAGGCGGTCGCGTCGCCCCGGACCGGGTGATCGCGGGTCGTCCGAACCGCGCCGTCGGGCGGATGGCCGCTGTATCCGAGGACGCGGATGCCCGCCGCCCCCATGTTGCGGATCGTCTCAGCGATCGCGTCGACCTTCTCGCGGCGGGCCGCGTCGTCGTCGGTCAACAGGATCTCGTAGAGGGGGATCGGGAGCTTCTCGACGCCGTACAGCCGGAGTCCGGCGTCGTTCGCCCGATCGTGGAGCGCTCGGAGTTCGGGTTCGGACCACGCGGTCCCGAGCGGGAGCGCCGAGTCGAACCCCTCGTGTCGGTGGGGCGTCAACAGCACGTCTTCGACGCCGAGCTGGGCGGCGAACCGCAGGAAGCCGTCGGTTGCAGGCTTGTAGGTCCCGATCGCGACCCGCATCTCCGCGGGGTCGGCCTGTACGTCTTCGGTGTCGTCGTCCCGGCTGGTCGACGGTGCCATTAGGTGGTACCCACCTCGGACGCGAATATAGTTCCTCGTATCGCGGTCGGTGTGAGAGCCCGCGCCGGCGACCGCCTTACCGCTTCTCGGCGATGCGCTCGGCGATGTGGTCGCCGAACGGGAGCGAGGAGGTGAGCCCGGGCGAGACCGCGTTCAGGATGTGGACCGCGTCGTCGGTCTCGATGAACAGCGGGTCTTTCACGAGTTCGCCGTCCTCGCTCACCAGTTGGGCCCGGATGCCGGCGTAGCTCTGGTGGAGGTCGGCCTCCCGAACTTCGGGCACGAGCCGCTGGGAGGCCTCGACGAACTTCTCCTTGCGGTAGGACTTGTTGAGTTCCTCCCACGCCACCCCGACCATCGTCGGCGAAGCGAGTAGCTTCCAGAACCCCTCGTAGGTCAGCGTCTCCCTGAGGTCCCCGAGGTCGAACTGGGTGTTCTCGTAGGCCTCGCGGCCGAACGCAAGCACCGCGTTCGGGCCGACGATGACCTTCCCGTCGGCCCGCCGCGTGTAGTGGACCCCGAGGAACGGCAGTTCGGGATCTGGCGTCGGGTAGATCATCGACTGACAGAGGTCGGCTTTCTCGGGGGTGACCTCGTAGTACTCCCCGCGGAACGGCACGACCTGGTACTGCTCGCCGACGCCCACCTGGTGGGCCAGCGTGTCGGCGTGGAGCCCCGCGGCGTTCACGAGGTACTCGGCGTCGACGACGCTGTTGCTCGTCGCGAGCCGGTAGCCCGATTCCCGGTCGTAGATCCGCGAGACCTCGTGGCCCAGATACAGCGAGACCCCGGCGTCCTGCACCTCGCGCGCGAGCGTGTAGACGTACTGCTGGGAGTCGACCGACGCCGCCTCGGGGGCGTACAGGGCGGCCTGCCCCTCGGCGTGGGGCTCGCGTTCGCGGAGTTCGGCCCGCGAATCGAGTAGCTCGTACTCGACGCCGTTTTCCTCGGCCTGCTCGGCCAGCTCGTCGAGTCGGGCCTCCTCGCGGTCGTCGGTCGCGACCACCACCACTCCGAGCTCCTCGCAGGGGACGCCGTTCTCGTCGCAGTAGGCTTTCATCCGCCGGGTGCCCTCGGTCGCGAACCGGGCCTTTTCGGAGCCGGGCGGGTAGTTGAACCCCGGGTGGAGCACCCCGGAGTTACGGCCGCTCTGGTGCTCGGCGAGGCGGTGTTCTTTCTCGATGACGGCGACGTCGAAGTCGGTGCGCTCGGCGAGGTGCTTCGCGACCGACAGCCCGACGCAACCGCCGCCGACGATGGCGACGTCGTGGTCTGTCATCGTGTTCGTGTACCGAATGCTTCCGCCCCCGCTTTGATGTACCGCTTCCCGGCGGTATTCGTGTGGGTTCTCAACGACTAAGTTACGCGAGTGTGTCATCGGGTGGTATGGACTTCGAGATAGCAGGCAACGCGGCGCTCGTAACGGCCTCGAGTAGCGGCCTCGGCAAGGCGTCGGCGAAGGCGCTCGCCCGAGAAGGCGCGAACGTCGTCGTGAACGGTCGCTCCCAAGAGTCCCTCGACGAGGCGGTCGAGGAGATCGAAGACGTCGCGGCCGGCGAGGTCGTCGGCGTTCAGGCCGACCTCACCGACGCCGACGACATCGAACGGCTCGTCCAGACGACCGTCGAGGAGTTCGGCGGACTCGACCACCTCGTGACCTCCGCCGGCGGCCCGCCGTCGGGCCCGTTCCTCGAGACGACCGACGAAGACTGGTACGAGGCGTTCGACCTGCTGGTGATGAGCGTGGTCCGGACCGTCCGGGAGGCCGCCGACCACCTCGAAGCCGACGGCGGGGGCACCGTCGTCAACATCACCTCCCGGAGCGTCAAGGAGGCGATCCCGTCGCTCGTGCTCTCGAACTCCGTCCGGATGAGCGTGATCGGCTTGGAGAAGACCCTCTCGACGGAGCTCGCCCCGGAGGTCCGGGCGAACGCGGTCCTGCCCGGCCCCCACGAGACAAGCCGCATCACCGACCTCATCGATCAGGCGGTCGAGCGCGGCGAGTACGACTCCTACGAAGAGGGGTTAGAGGCCCGGGGCGAGTCGAACCCGCTCGGCCGGATCGGCGACCCGATGGAGCTGGGCGACACCGTCGCGTTCCTCTGTTCGCCCCGGTCGGAGTACATCAACGGCACCGCCATCCCGATCGACGGCGGGTCGGGCAACTCGAACCTGTAGTTCCGCTACCGTCACCTTCTTTTCGACGTATCGCGACCCAGAGCGCATGGAGCCAGTCAGTTTCGACGAGGCCGAAACGTACGAACCCGACGAGGGGTGGGCCCGCGCCGCGCTCGCGGGGAGCGACGCGTTCAGCTTCGAGTGGTTCGAGAAGCCGCCGGGCCACTCCTCGCCGATGCACGACCACGAGAACGAGCAGGTGTGTCTCGTCCTGGAGGGCGAACTCACCGTCCACACCGAGGACGACTCGGTGACGATGGGCGAGTACGACTCGGTGTTGCTCGAATCGTGGGAGTCCCACCGCGTCGAGAACACGGGCGAGGAGCGCGCAGTCGGACTCGACGTGTTCGCGCCGGGCCGGGGCTTCGACTTCTGGACCGACCGGGAGGAGTAGATGCGGTATCTCGCGCGCACCGCCGACGGGGCGCCGCTGATCGGCGACGAGGAGGGGTTCGTCCCGCTCGGGGCCGCCGACCCCGACCTGTCGACGATCGAGGAGGCGCTCGGCCGGGCGCCCGACGGACTCCCGGACCCCGCGGCGGCGCCCGCCGAGCGAGTCCCCGAGGAGGAACTCGCCTTCGGGCTCCCGCTCGATCGACCCGGGAAGCTCTGGGGGATCGGGCTGAACTACGCCGACCACGCCGAGGATCTGGACGAGGTCCGGCCCGAGGAGCCCGCGAGCTTCCTCAAACCCCCCTCGACCGCGACCGGGCCCGGCGGCCCGATCCGGCTTCCCGACGCCGACGTGACCGATCGGGTCACCGCCGAGGCCGAACTCGGGGTCGTGGTCGGCCGGCGGTGTTCGAGCGTCGCCGAGGACGAGTTCGCCGACGTGGTCGCGGGGTTCGTCCCGATCATCGACATGACCGCCGAGGACATCCTCGAACGCAATCCGCGCTTTTTGACCCGGGCGAAGAGCTTCGACACGTTCCTCGTGGCGGGCCCGTACGTCGCTGTCCCGGACTCGCCCGAGGCGTTCATGGAGAAGGTGCGAGTCCGGACGGTCGTAAACGACGAGACGGTCTCCGAGAACACCCTCGACGGGATGCTGTTCGAGCCCCCCGAACTGCTCAGCTACCTCTCGGAGTCGACGACGTTCGCGCCCGGCGACGTGATCAGCACCGGCACGCCCGGCGCGGGCGTCATCGAAGACGGCGACGAAGCGCGCGCGGCGGTCGAACCGATCGGCGACCTCTCTGCGGACGTGGTGCGGTAGCGGCGTTCGGGCGGGCCGCTACCCGTACTTTCTTCTCGGACTCACGCCAAGCACGAGTATGACCGGCGAAGCCCGGAATCCGAGTGACGACGCTGGACCGCTCGACGGCGTGACAGTCCTCGACGCCTCGCGCGTCCTCGTGGGACCGTTCTGCACGATGCAACTCGGTGACCTCGGCGCCGACGTGATCAAGGTCGAGCGCCCCGAGACCGGCGACCAGACTCGCCACTGGCATCCGCCCCGATACGGCGACGCCGAGGAGTCGGCCTACTACATGAGCGTCAACCGGAACAAGCGCTCGATCACCCTCAACCTCCAGTCGGAAGCGGGTCGGGAGGTGTTTCGCGACCTCGCCTCGGAGGCCGACGTGCTGGTCGAGAACTTCCGGGTCGGCGCGATGGAAGACTGGGACCTCGGCTACGAGGACCTCCGGGAGGACAACCCCGGACTCGTCTACTGCGGGCTCTCGGGGTACGGCGAGTGGGGCCCGGACGCCGATCGACCGGCCTACGACATCATCATGCAGGCCGAGGGCGGGATGATGAGCATCACGGGCGAGGACGGCGGCGCGCCCGTCCGGGTCGGGGTCGCCATCGCCGACATCGGCGCGGGGATGTACGCGACCCAGGCGATCCTAGCCGCGCTCCTCGAACGCGAACTCGGCGACGGCACCGGCCAGAAACTCGACGTGAGCCTGCTCGACGGGCAGGTCGCGTGGATGAGCTACATGGCGTCGAACTACTTCGCGACCGGCGAGTCGCCGGGCCGGATGGGCTCGAAGCATCCGACCATCGCGCCCTATCAGGCGTTCGAGACCGCCGACGGCTACGTGGTCGTCGCCTGCGCCAGCGAGCACATCTGGCCGCGGCTCTGCGAGGCGCTCGATCGGCCCGACCTCGCGGCCGACCCGCGGTTCGAGTCGAACGCCGACCGGGTCGAGAACCGCGAGGAACTCGACGCCGTCCTCGACGCGGCGTTCGCGGAGATGACGACCGACGAGGCCCTCGACCTGCTGGCCGACCACGACGTGCCCGCAAGCGACGTGAAAGACATGGCGGCGGTGTTCGACAACCCGCAGGTCGAGGCCCGCGGGATGCACCGGTCGGTCGACCACCCGACCGCCGGCGAGGTCGAGATGGCCGGGAGCCCGATGCACTTCTCGCGGACCCCCACGAGCGTCCGCCAGCACCCGCCGCGGCTGGGCGAACACACCGACGACGTTCTCCGCGAATACGGCTACACCGACGAGGACATCGAACGGCTCAGAGAAGAGTCGGGCGTGTAGAACGCAGAACGGGTCCGGCGTCGATCAGCTCGTCAGGCCCATCGCTTCGATCTGTTCCTGATACCGATTGCGGATGGTGACCTCGGTCACCTGCGCGACGTCGGCGACCTCCCGCTGGGTCTTTTTCTCGTTGCACAAAAGCGAGGCGGCGTAGATGGCGGCGGCGGCGTAGCCGGTCGGGGACTTGCCAGAGAGCAAGCCCTGCTCGGCCGAGGTCTCGATGATCTCGTTGGCCTTGGCCTGTACCTCCTCGGGCAGATCGAGCTCCGAGCAAAACCGCGGGACGTACTTCGTCGGGTCGACGGGTTTCATCTCGAGGCCGAGTTCCTGGGAGATGTATCGATACGTGCGGCCGATCTCCTTGCGTTCGACCCGCGAGACGCCCGCGACCTCCTCCAGCGAGCGCGGGATACCCTCCTTCCGACAGGCGGCGTAGAGCGTGGCGGTGGCGACCCCTTCGATCGAGCGCCCCCGGATCAGGTCCTCGTTGAGCGCGCGCCGGTAGATCACCGACGCGACCTCCCGTACCGATCGGGGGACACCGAGCGCGGAGGCCATCCGGTCGGACTCCGAGAGCGCGAACTGGAGGTTGCGCTCGCCGGCGTCTTTGGTGCGGATCCGGTTTTGCCACTTTCGGAGCCGGTTCATCTGACTGCGCTTTTCGGAGGAGAGCGACTGGCCGTAGGCGTCTTTGTCCTTCCAGTCGATGGTGGTCGTCAGCCCCTTGTCGTGCATCGTGTTGGTGGTCGGGGCGCCGACCCGGGACTTCTCCTGGCGCTCGGAGTGGTTGAACGCCCGCCACTCGGGTCCCCGGTCGATGTTCTCGTCTTCGAGGACCAGCCCGCAGTCCTCGCAGACGACCTCGCTCCCGTCGGCGCTTTTCACCAGCTGTGCGGACTCACACTCGGGGCACTCCTGGCGCTGACCGGTCTCCTGTTGGTTTTCCTGCTCCTGCTCGCCTCGATCTTGACGCCGCCTCGTTCTCTCCACACATTGACTTAGATGGGCAAGTAGGTATAACGCTTATGCGGACTCGGTCGGTCGCGACCCGTCGAGTCCGGGCCGGGCGGCCCGCGCGAGCCCCCGCCGGGGCCGATCGCCATGCCGCTACCGTCGGACATAACCGTCCAGCGGGGCCATCTCCGACGACGATGGGCATCGCCGACCGACTCGGAGCAGTCCGCCGCCTCGGGACCGAACTGTGGGGCGGCGGGCGCGGCCCGATCCTCGTCGCGGTCGCCGGCGGGTGGTTCCTCTCGCTCGGCGTCCGGATGATCTACCCCGCCGTGTTGCCCCAACTGCGGGCCGCGTACGGACTCGACCTGACGGCCGCTGGCCTGCTCGTCACGGCGCTGTGGGTCGCTTACGCGCTCGGCCAACTCCCCGGCGGGCTACTCGACGACCGGTTCGGCGGCGGGCGCGTGCTGGTCGCGAGCACCGCCGTCTCGGCGGTCGCGCTCGCGGTCGTGGTCACGGCGGGGTCAGTCGGCGTGCTGTTCGGCGCGACGCTCCTGTTCGGGTTCGCGACCGCGCTGTACGGCGTCGCGCGGTTCACCATCCTCTCGGACAACTACCCAGAGCGGGGCGGCACCGCGATCGGGCTGACGATGGCCGCCGGCGATCTCGGGAGTTCGGTGCTCCCGCCGCTGGCGGGCGCGCTCGTGGTCGCGGTCGCGTGGCAACTCGGGTTCGGGTTCGCGATCCCGCTGTTCGCGCTCGCGGCCGTCGGCATCGGGATCGTCGTGCCGAGCGCCCGCCGCGACGCCGAGACCGACGCGTCGGAAGCCGGCGTCGGCGAGGCGTTCCGAGCGGTCGCAGGCGTGATGACCGACCGGTCGGTCCTGCTCGTGACCGCGGTCCAACTGCTCGGCTACTGCGTCTGGCAGGGGTTCACCGGGTTCTATCCGACCTACCTCGTCGAGGTCAAGGGGCTGGCCCAGACGACCGCGACGGCGCTGTTCGGGGGCTTTTTCGGGCTCGGCATCCTCGTCAAGCCGATGGCGGGGTCGGCCTACGACGCCTATGGCCTCCGGCGGTCGCTCCCGCTGGTGTTGCTCGTGATCACCGCGTCGATGGCGCTGGTGCCGGTCGTCGAGGGGCTGGCGGCGATCGCCGCGGTCACCGCGCTGGCCAGCAGCGTGCTCGGCTACGCGACCATCACCCTCACCTACCTCACGGGCGCGTTCCCCGACGAGGTCCGGGGGACCGGCCTCGGGGTGTTGCGGACCGGCTACATGCTGGTCGGCGCGGCGAGTCCGACGGTCGTGGGCGCGCTCGCCGACCGGGGCTACTTCGACGAGTCGTTCTTCCTGCTGGCGGGCGTGGGGGCGGTCGCCGCACTGCTCGCGATCCGGGTCCCCGACCGAACCGCCGACACCTAAGTTCTCCGGAGCCCTGGCCCGCACATGGACCAGATTTTCGCCCCGTGGCGCATCGAGTGGGTCGAACGCGACGACAAGAACCCCGACGTCGACTGCGTGTTCTGTGCGTTCCCCGACCGCGACGACGACCGCGAGCACCTCGTGGTCGCCCGGAGCGACCGGTCGTTCGTCATGCTCAACAACTACCCCTACAACCCCGGCCACGTCATGGTGATCCCGCGGGTCCACACGGGCGATTACGCTGATCTCCCCGAGGACGTGCTGGTCGATCACGCCCGGCTCAAACAGCGCACCTTCGACGCCGTCGAGGCCGCGCTCGGGGCCGACGGCTTCAACGCCGGGCTCAACCTCGGGACGGGCGCGGGCGGCTCGATCGACGACCACCTCCACACCCACGTCGTCCCGCGGTGGGAGGGCGACACCAACTTCATGCCGGTGCTCTCGGACACGAAGGTGCTCGTGGAGGCGCTCGAGGACACCTACGATCGACTCCGCGCGGCGTTCGCCGAGCAGGAGGGTGTCAGCGTGCCGGCGGAGGGCGCCGTCCGGATCGAGTGAGCGTCGAGAGCGATACACCCTTCTTTCCGGCGGTCCAACCCCCGCCCGATGAACCGGAAGGCGGCGGTCCGCCGGGTCGGGGCGCTCGTGCTCGCGGTCAACGTCCTGTTGGTCGCCGCCAAGGGCGCCGTCTGGTGGGCGACCGGTAGTCTCGCGGTGGGCTCGGAGGCCGTCAACAGCCTCGCGGACGTGGCCTACAGCGCGGTCGTCGTGGCGGGCCTGTACCTGACGACCCGACCGCCCGACTTCAGCCACCCCCACGGCCACGAGCGCATCGAACCGTTCGTCTCGCTGTTCGTCGCCGTCGGGGTGTTCGCCGCGGGCGGCGCGGTGCTCTGGAGCGCGGCGACCAGCGTCCTGTCGGGCGAGATCGCGGCCTCGACCGGCCCGATCGCGCTCGGGGTCCTCGGCGGGACCGCCGCGATCAAGTACGGCCTCTATCGGTACTGTCTCCGGGTGGCCGAGCGCCGGCGCTCGCCCGCGATCCGAGCCACCGCGCTTGACAACCGCATCGACGTGCTGACCGCGACCGCGGCGCTGATCGGGGTCGCGGGCGCGAACGCCGGCTACCCGGTGTTGGACCCGATAGCGGCGAGCGCGGTCGCGCTCGGCATCCTCTACACGGGCTACGAGATCGTCGAGGACAACGTCGACTACCTCGTGGGGAGCGCGCCCCCCGAGGACCTCCGGTCCGAGATCGTCCGGCGAGCGCTCGCTCACCCCGACGTCGAGGGCGCCCACGACGTCATCGCCCACTACGTCGGCCCGGAGATCGACGTGAGCCTCCACATCGAAGTCGAGGGCGACCGCACGCTTCGGGAGACCCACGCGATCGAGACCGAGATCGTGGAGGCGATCCGGGACCTCGAGGAGGTCGACGACGTGTTCGTCCACGTCGACCCGAAGGAACTCGGCGAGTGGAAAGAAGACGACGAGGTCGGTCGGCTCGTCGGCGGCAGTTCCCGGTGAGCACGGTCCGGTCCGACTGCCCGGCTACACCGGCTCGCCGAACGCGTACACCGTGCTGTGGCCCGTGATCTCCACGTCGACGAAGTCGCCGGGCTCGATCCCGTGCTCGGAGGCGTTCTGGACGATCACCTGCCGGTAGGCTTCGTCGTAGCACTTGACCGAGTCGGCGGTGCCGTCCTCGACCGCCAGCACCTCGTGGGTCTGGCCGACCATCGCGTCGTAGGCGTCGGCCACCACGTCCATCTTGGCGTCGGTCATCTCCTTCGAGCGCTCCTTTTTGAGAGTCCCGCCCAGACCTTTCAGCTCTGCGGCGTCGGTCCCCGGCCGCTTCGAGAACCGCGTGACGTTGATCTTCTCGGGGCGGGTCTCTCGGAGGAGCGCCAAGCTCTGGGCGTGGTCTTCGGGCTCCTCGGTCGGGAACCCGACGATGAAGTCGGTCGAGAGCGTCCAGTACTCCAGAACGTCGTCGAAGGTCTCGACCAGTTCGACGTACTCGGACACCTGATGCTGGCGGCGCATCTCACCGAGCACGTCGTCGCTCCCCGACTGGACCGGCGCGTGGATGAAGTTGTAGAGCTTCTCGTTTTCGGCGAACACCGCCGCGAGCTCCTCGCGGATGCCGTGGACGCCCTTCGGGTTGGCCATCCCGACCCGCACGCGGAACTCGCCGTCGATGTCACAGATGCGCTCTAAGAGCTCGGGGAGCTTGCGCTCGCCGTCGTCCCAGCCGTAGACGCCGGTGTCTTGGCCGGTGATCCGGATCTCCTTCGCGCCGGCGTGGACCAGCGCGCGGGCCTTCTCGACGTTCGCTTCGACCGGCGGGGAGTCGATCTTGCCGGTCGCGCGCTTGGTGATGCAGTACGAGCAGTCGGACATGCAACCGCGCGCGATGGGGAGGATGCCGATGACCCCGTCGAGGACGGGCTCGGCGTCGGGGGTCGTGGTCGGACACTCGCCGTTGGTGACCGCGGTCGGCACCTCGTCCCAGTGGAGCACCTCGGCGTCGACGCCGGCCCGCCGGAACTCCTCGCCCTGCGCCAGCGCCATACAGCCGGTCACGATGAGGTCGGCGGTCTCGCCTTCGAGCTCTTCGGCCCGCCGAAGCATGTTGCGTTCGGTTTTCTCGACCACGGTGCAGGTGTTGAGGATCGCCACGTCGGCCTCCTCGGGGCCCTCGACCGGGTGGTGACCCGCGTCCCGGAGCCGCCGCTCTATCTCGCGGCTCTCGCCGCGGTTCGAGGTGCAACCGTAGGTCTCGATGTGATACCGGGCCATTCGCTGTCGCTGTCTTTCGGCTACGCGGCCAAAAGACCGACGAATCACCACGACCGTTTGCTCGCTCCGGTCGCTCGCGCCACGACTGTCGGTGTCCCGTCTGGACGGCGTCGTGGGGCGCGGGACGGCCGCCGATGCTCCGGCCATCGTAACGACCAATACGCGCAGGCGAGCAACGTCGGGGCATGTGGCTGACTCTCGGGTACGTCGGGCTCGCGGTCGTCGCGACCGGCGTCGTCTGGGCCGGTAGCTCACGGCTGGAGCGGGCCGCCGACCGGCTGGCGGCCTACTACGGCGCGCCGGCGATCATTCAGGGCGCGATCATCGCGGCGGTCGGGTCGAGCTTCCCCGAACTGTCGAGCGTGGTGCTGGCGGCGGTTCTGCACGGCGAGTTCGAACTCGGCGTCGGGGCCATCGTCGGGTCCGCCATCTTCAACATCCTCGTGATCCCGGGCCTCTCGACGCTGGCGGGGCAGGGAAAGCTCCAGTCGAACCGGAGCCTCGTCTACAAGGAGGCCCAGTTCTACATGCTCTCGGTCGCGGTCCTGCTGTTGACGTTCTCGTTCGGGGTCATCTACTACCCCGCGGCCGACGGGCGACTCGCCGGCCGGGTGACCCGACCGCTGGCGCTGCTTCCCCTTGCGCTCTACGGGCTGTACGTGTTCATCCAGTATCAGGACGTGCGCGACCTGCGCGAGACGCGCGTGACCGACGGCGTGGACGCGCTCGGGCTGTGGGGCCTGCTGGCGGTCAGCCTCCTCGCCATCCTGGTCGGCGTCGAGGGGCTGGTCCGGGCCGCGCTCGGGCTCGGTGCGACGCTCGGGACGCCGAGTTTCATCTGGGGGCTGACCGTCATCGCGGCGGGCACCAGCCTGCCCGACGCGTTCGTCAGCGTGCAGGCCGCCCGGAAGGACAGCGACGTGACCAGCATCGCCAACGTGCTCGGGAGCAACGTCTTCGACCTGCTGGTGGCGGTTCCGGTCGGTGTCCTGCTGGTCGGCTCGACGGTGATCGACTTCGGGTTCGCGGCGCCGATGATGGGCGCGCTCACGATGGCGACCATCCTGCTGTTCGGGCTCATGCGCACCGACCTCGAACTCACCGACCGCGAGGCCTACGTCCTGCTCGGGGCGTACGCCGCGTTCGTCGGGTGGCTCGTGCTGGAGTCGATCGGCGTGACCAGTCTGGTGCTGTGAGCCCGCGCCGACCTCAGTAGTTCTGCCGGAAGTCCTCGACGATTTCGACCCCCGAGCTCGCGCCGATGCGCTCGGCGCCGGCGTCGAACATCGCCGCCGCGGTCTCGTAGTCGCCGACGCCGCCGCTCGCCTTGACCGGGAGGTACTCGCTCATCAGTTCCACGTCCGGGACCTCGGCGCCGCCGTCGGCGAACCCCGTCGAGGTCTTGACGAACGCGGCGTCGGCCTCGGCGGCCGCCTCGCAGGCGGCGCGCTTCTCGTCGTCGGTCAACAGCGCGGTCTCGATGATGACCTTCACCGGGACCGGGACCGCCGCGACCACCTCCTCGACGTCGGCCCGGACCGCCTCGCGGTCGCCGGCCTTCAGCCGGCCGACGTTGAGCACCATATCGAGTTCGTCGGCGCCGTCCTCGTAGGCGACGGCGGCCTCCTCGCGCTTGGCGGCGGTGGCGTGCTGGCCGTGGGGAAAGCCGATCACGGTCGCGAGGGTCACGTCCGGTGCGTACTCGGCGGCCTCGGCGACGTAGCACGGCGGGATGCAGGCATTCATCCCGTAGTCGGCGGCCTCGTCGAGAACGGCGCACACGTCGTCGAAGGTCGTCTCCGGGCCGAGGACGGTGTGGTCGATACGCGCGGCGAGTTCGGCGTCGTTCATACGCGAACGGAGGCGGCGTGCGGACAAAAATGGGGCGGCATCCGGCGCGTCCCCGACCGCTTTCTTTAAGCCTTTAAGCGTGGCCGCCGGACTCGGAGGTATGGAGCCACACATTCTGATACTCGGCGCGCCCGGCGCGGGCAAGGGAACCCAGAGCGACCGCATCGTCTCGGAGTTCGGCGTCGACCACGTCACCACCGGCGACGCGCTCCGCGGGAACAAGGAGATGGACATCAGCCACCTCGGGCTGGAGTACGACACGCCCGGCGAGTACATGGACAAGGGCGAACTCGTCCCCGACGCGGTGGTCAACGAGATCGTCGAGACCGCGCTCGAGGAGGCCGACGGCTACGTCCTCGACGGCTACCCGCGCAACCTCGAACAGGCCCAGACGCTCTCGGAGATGACCGACCTCGACGTCGTGCTCTACCTCGACGTCGACGAGGACGTGCTCGTCGACCGGCTGACCGGCCGACGGGTCTGCGAGGAGTGTGGCGCGACCTACCACGTCGAGTTCAGCCCGCCCGAGCAAGCAGGCGTCTGCGACGAGTGTGGCGGCGACCTCTACCAGCGCGAGGACGACACCGAGGAGACCGCCCGCGAGCGCATCCGCGTCTACGAGGAGAACACCGCGCCGGTCGTCGAGTTCTACGACGAGGAGGGCCAGCTCGTCCGGGTCGACGGCGAGGGGAGCCCCGACGAAGTGTGGGCGGACGTGAGCGACGCCGTCGAGACCAACGCCTGAGCCGGCGCTCGTTTCGCCGACCCGACGCTCGGATCGCGCCTTAAACGCCGCGAACCGGCCCGGCGGGTCGGCCTGCGCTCGGACGGGATCGTAACCGACCCGCGAGCGCACGAGAGCGAAAGTTGATTAACGGAGGATACCAAACCCGGAGTAATGGCACGGACCGCGGACAAAGTAGAGTCGCTCGTCGCCGAGGATTCGGCGATGGCCGACGTCCTGGCGGTCGTCTACGACCGCACGGACGCCGGCGACGAGCCCATCGAGTGGGCGGACGTCAACGACGCGCTCACGAGCGGTCAGTGGGGCCGACTCATCGAGAAAGACGTACTCACCAGTGACGGCGACGAGTTCCGACTCGCGGACCCCGACGCCGTCGAGGCCGCGCTCGAAGACGACCCGACCACCTCGGTCTCGACCGACGACGACACCGACGTCGACATCGACGACGACGAATCGTCGTGGACGATGTGGGACAAGATGGCCGCGCTCGGCTCCGTCGGGCTGTTCCTCGGCTACTCGCAGACGCCGATCCGGAACGCCATCGGGAGTACGGTCAACATCCTCGTCGGCCCGCTGGAGTCGGTGTTGCCGTTCTACGTCGTCGTGATGGTGCTGGCGCTCGTGACCGGACTGTACTCGACGCTGCTGCAGGCGAACCTCATGAACATGGACAAGATGAGCGCCTACCAGCAGCGGATGAAAGACATCCAAGAGAAGCGCAAGGCCGCCAAAGAGCGGGGCGACGACGAGGCGATGGAGCGCATCCGCGAAGAGCAGATGGACGCGATGGGCGACCAGCTCGGCATGTTCAAAGAGCAGTTTCGCCCGATGGTCTGGACGATGTTCCTCACCATCCCCGTCTTCCTCTGGATCTACTGGATGGTCCGGGACGGCCACATCCCCGACGCCGAGTGGAACATCGTCGTACCGCTCGCGGGAGACGTCGGCTGGCAGGACGGCGTCGCCGGTCCCATGCGGATGTGGATCGTCTGGTACTTCCTCTGCTCGATGGGGTTCACCCAGCTGATCCGGAAGTCGCTGAACATCCAGACGACGCCGACCTGACCCGCGAACCGCCCGACGCCCCCGCCGGAGTTCAAAACCTCTTTTGCCTCCGGGCACCGAGACCGGATATGTTGATAACGGTCTCCGGACCGCCCGGTAGCGGAAAGAGCACGACCGCCTCTAACCTCGCCGCCGCGCTCGATCTCGAACACATCAGCGGCGGCGACATCTTCCGGAAGCTCGCCGACGAGCGCGGCTACACGCCCCTCGAGTTCAACAAGCTCGCCGAGGAGGACGACCAGATCGACCGCGATCTGGATCGGCGCCTGCGCTCGATCGCGGTCGACCGCGACGACGTGGTGCTCGAATCCCGGCTCGCGGGGTGGCTCGCCGGCGACCACGCCGACTTTCGGGTCTGGCTCGACGCGCCCCTCGACGTGCGGGCCGAGCGAGTCGCCGACCGCGAGGACAAGCCGGTCGAGGAGGCCCGCGAGGAGAGCGCCGCCCGCCAGTCCAGCGAGGCCGATCGGTATCGGGAGTACTACGGCATCGACATCACCGACCTCACCATCTACGATCTCGCGGTCAACACCGCCCGCTGGGACGCCGATTCGGTGCTCGATATGCTCGTGACCGCGGTCGGCGACTACGACCCCGCGACCGACGAGGGCACGTACCCCGTCGAAGCCGACTACGAGTTCTAACGCCATGCTCCGCGGACCCCCGAACGAACGGACGCCGGCCGAACTGCTCGACTTCGGAGTCGTGAACCTCGACAAGCCGCCGGGACCCTCCGCCCATCAGGTCGCGGGGTGGATCCGGGACGCCGCGGACGTCGAGCAGGCCGCCCACGCCGGGACGCTCGACCCGAAGGTGACGGGATGTCTCCCGACGCTGACGGGGGCCGCGACCCGCCTCTCGCAGGTGTTTCTGGAGGGCCAAAAGGAGTACGTCGCGGTGCTGGAACTCCACGACGATCCGCCCGCGGACCTCGAGGCGATCGTCGCGGAGTTCGAGAGCCCCCTCTACCAGAAGCCGCCCCGAAAGAGCGCGGTCGTCCGGAAGCTACGGATCCGGGAGGTGTCGGCACTCGACGTGCTGGAGGTCCGCGACCGGCAGGCCCTGCTCCGAATCCGATGTGAGAGCGGCACTTACATCCGGAAGTTATGTCACGATATCGGGCTCGCACTCGGGACCGGGGCCCATATGGGCGACCTCCGCCGGACCGCGACCGACCCGTTCGACGACCGGACGCTCGCGACGATGGAGGCGTTCGTCGACGCGCTCGCGCGGTGGCGCGAGGACGGCGAGGACGACTGGCTCCGGGAGGTCGTCCGACCGGCCGAGCGCGCGCTCGAACACCTCCCGGCGGTGACCGTCGCGCCGAGCGCGGCCGCGGAGATCGCCCACGGCGCGCAGGTGTACGCCCCGGGCGTGATCGACAGCGACGACGCCGACGAGGGGGAGTTGGTCGCCTGTTACACGCCCGACGGCGCCGCGGTGTGTCTCGGGACGATGGCCGGCGACCCGGACGCCGACGCGGGCGTCGCCGTGACGTTAGAGCGCGTGTTGGTGTAGGGGATCGCCGCCACACCCACCTTTTTGTCGCCGCCGGGACTCTCGCCGGTATGCAACTCGGCACCGCCGTGGCCGCGCCCGGCGAACTCGCGACCGGCTGGCTCGACGTCACCGACCTCCCGACCGGCACGCCCGAACGCCTCCCCGTTCTCGTCGCCGAGGGCGAGCCCGACGGCCCCGAACTCTGGGTGACGGCCGCGATCCACGGCAACGAGGTCACCGGGCTCGCGGTCGCACAGGACCTGTTGACCGACGACCTCCCCGGCGAGATCCGGGGGACGGTGGTCTGTCTGCCGACCCTCAACCCCGCGGGCCTGCGTCGCACCACACGGACGTCGTACTACGACGACGAGGACCCGAACCGCTACTTCCCGGACCCCGACGCCGAGCGGTCCCGGCCGCCGAGCGTCCAGCAACTCATCGACGAGCGCATCTACGAGGCGTTCGCCGACTCGGCGGACGCGCTCGTCGACCTCCACACCGCCCACGTCGGATCGATGCCGTTCCTGATCCGGGACCGGGTACTCTACGGCGAGAGCGAGACGCGATCCGACTCGGACCGGTCGCGGGACTACCGAACCGAAGCCGAGGCCCGCGAGCTCGCGGGCGAGCTCGAATCGCTGATCGAGGCGTTCGGTATGCCGATCGTGAACGAGTACGCCGCCGAGGAGTACACCGAGCAGAGCCTCCAGCGCTCGACCGCGGGCGCGGCGCTCAACAACGCCGGCATCCCGGCGTTCACCGCGGAGCTCGGCGGCCACGAGGTCGTCGACGAGTCGGTCCGCGAGGCCGCGGTCACGGGCGTCCGAAACGTGATGTGCGAACTCGGCGTGCTCCCCGGCGACCCCGACCCCGACGCCGTGGGCCCGGACGCGCCGGTCGAGTACCCGGTCAAGCGGGCGGTCCATCCCCACACCGACACGCCGGGCATCGCGCGCCACCGGGCGACCGCCGGTGACGCGGTCGAGGCCGGCGACGTGATCGCCGAGATCCTCACGCCCCACGGCGAGCACAAGGCGACGGTCGAGACCGACCATGACGGCTACGTGCTCG
The DNA here is from genome assembly GCF_004521895.1 of Halorussus marinus. Taxonomy (NCBI): domain Archaea; kingdom Methanobacteriati; phylum Methanobacteriota; class Halobacteria; order Halobacteriales; family Haladaptataceae; genus Halorussus; species Halorussus marinus. Next base: position 62,240 of record NZ_SBIR01000010.1, on the reverse strand, counting down.
GGCGGATGCACGGGGTCGCGGCCTACGAGAACGACGCGCTGGCGAGCATGGCGGTCCGGGACGACGGCGATCTGGTGGTCCCGCGGTCCGAGGAGTGAAACGAAGCGCTTAACTCGGGGACGGCCCTTGGATGGAATGCAGGCGGGACCGTAGGGTAGTGGTATCCTCTGCGCATGGGGTGCGTTGGACCTGAGTTCGAATCTCAGCGGTCCCATCAGAAATTTTACAGGCTCTCACTAATCGAGAGCTAAGCGTACTTAGCCGCCTGTTTTCGGCGCCTACCACCCCCCGAAACCACGGCGTTTCTGGGAGGTGGTCGGCGTGATCGAGTACCGCCACTACGAGAGCGGGAAAACCACCGTCGTCACCACAGAGTGCGCACTCTGCGGGACCCCGATTCGCGACCAGCAGGGAATACAGGATCACCTTCCGAGCTGTCCGGCCCGAGAGATCTACGCCGAACGCGGCGCGCTCCGCGACGGCGGCCCCGACCCCGAGCGAGTCCGAGCCGCGATCGCGTTCCACGAGGCCGACGAGACGCCGACACTCGCCGCTGACGGCGGCCCGGAGGTGAGCCGATGAGCCTCGAGGACTTCGGCGTCCAGTCGTGGGCCTCCCTTCGGGAGATCGAGCGCAACGACGACGGCGAAGTCATCTGCCCCGTCTCCGAGGTTCCCATCTCGTTCAGCCGCGGCGAGATCCAGGTCCCGGTCGCTCGACTTGCCGACGAGGACCTCCGCGACGCTCTCGAAGACGCCGGCATAGAGTACGTCCGCTCGCAGGGCTACGAGAGCCCGAGCGAGGACCTGCTCATACCCGAGCAGGTCGGCGGCCCGGACGCCCACGGCTACAGCTCTCGGATGGTCGGCGTCCGCGCCCAGCTGACCGACGGTTCGGCGTGGATTCCCGTCCGCCAAGACGATCTCGAGGCCGCCGACCGCGCCCACGAACTCGCCCGCGATCCCACCGCTTCCGCTGACGGCGGGAGCGTCGCGACGGCGGTCGCCGGTCCGGGCGGCGTCCTGGAGGACGAGATCACTCCCGACGTGGCGACGCTCGCGGACCGACTCGACGAGGACCCGGATTCGGGGGTGTTCGACCGCCCTGACACGGTGGCCGAGTACGACCTCCCTGAGACGTACGACGACGGTTATCCGCGGTTCACGTACGTCGGTCACGCTCAGAAAGACGACGTCGACGTGTACGCCGGCCGCCACGGCGACGACGGGAGCCAGAACCTCGTCACGGTCGACGAACCCGGCGAAGCGGGCTGGCTCGGAAACCCGTACTCCGCGGACGACTTCGGACGGAAACAGTCGGTCGCGATGTTCATGAACTTGCTGTTCCTGGCGCTCGAGCAGCGTCCTGAGTTCGTGGAGGCCGTGTACGATCTCCGCGGGTCCGTCCTCGGCTGTTGGTGCCACCGCTTGGAGGAGACTGGCGACGACCATCTGGTCTGTCACGCCGACGTGATCGCTCGGGTCGCCGACCGCGTGCTGAAGTGTCGGCCGAACGGCGCCGAGTCGGGAGGTGAGTCCGATGTCTGAAACCGCCCGCCTCCGCGTCAGCAAGCACGTCCGAGGGGAGCGCTGGGCGCAGCGCTCCGCGGACCCGGTGATGAACCCCGTCGATGCGTGGGCGGACGCGACCGAGATCTTCGGTCACGGGCTCGACGGCGACGAGGTTCGGTACCACGAGCACTCCGAGACGGTTCTGGTCCGGAAGGACGACACGCTCGTGACGGTGATCGATGCGACGACCGCGAAGCGATCGGTTCGTCACGCGATCCACCACTTCGGAGGTGGTTCGGCGTGAGGTACCGTCACCTCGTCGCTCGCGAAGGATGGCAGGCTGAAGAGCGTCGTCGCGTCGAAGAAGGCCTCGCAGAGGCCCGGCGCTGGCAGGCCATCGAGCCGCACAAAGCCGACTTTTGGACCACGTTCTGGAACGGGATAGTCGAGGTCGATTACCCGAGATGGAAGTGGACTGAGAAGCCCCAGACTGGCCTCAGTGATTTTAACGGGGGCGAGAAGGCGTGAGTCTGGACGCCCCGAGTCCCGCGGAGCCGCCGACGGACCCGGACAACGGCCTGCTCCGCCTCGAGGGCATCGAGACGACCACCGAGGTGCTTCCGAAGCCGACCCGACACGGCGGGAACCTCCATCTCGTCCTGAACGACGTATACCGCGACGAAAGCGAGATCCCCCATGACTACGGCGAGAGCCGTGTTCGGGATGGCTCGCTCTACCAGTACGCTCGCGCTCGGTGGTACGAGGGCCAGGACCGCGACGAGATCGTGACCGTGAAGGACAGCCGGGGACGGGAGCGCGAGTACATCGTCCTTCTGGACGAGTACGAACTCGCTGACGGCGAGACGGTCGCGGTCTCCCTGAACAGCTCCCGGTGCCAGTTCGGTCGCGAGACTTCGAGTGGAGCCTTCCGGCAGTGGTTCAAGTACAACCTGACGCTCCAACCCGTCGGCGAGGATGGCGAGATCCAGTGGTTCCACACGCCGACGACGAGTCTGAACGTCACGCTCCGGCCCCAGTACGCCTCGCTGTTGAAGAAGTCCCAGGACGGCATCTCGGAGAACTGGACGCCGCCGTACGGCGACGGCACCGAGATCACCGTCCAGACGACGTGGGCCGAGGACAGCGCCGAGATCCAGGACCGCATGGAGACGCTCCTGTACGACGCCCTCGGGTACGATGTCGACGAACTGGACGTGAACCAAGAGAGCCGAACGTTCTGGAAGAGCGAGGTCCACCACCGTATCACGGAGGACATCGCCGACGAGGTCGTCCACGTTATGCGTCAGTCCAGCGAACTGCTCGCGCGCCACGAGGCCGACCTCGAGGAGACGACCGTCCACTCGGACGGCAGGTGGCAGATCGTGAAGCTCCGGACCGACGGCTGGGAGCAGCTCGGCTTCCCGATTCTCCACGGCCAGGACATCCAGATCAAGCTGTACCTCCCGGATGCGCCGGCCGAGTACCTCGAATTCCCGTACGACCAGCCGAAAGTAGAGGTCTCGTTAGAGGGCCGCCCGAAGGGCGGGGAGGCGTACAGCGCCGAGCGCTGGGAGCAGATCACCCACGTTCTCGAGCAGATTCTCTGTAGTCACCTGAAGTGGGCCGACGTCGGGACCGAGCACATCCTCCAGGACGAGAAGAGCCTCGGTCCGGCCGCCGAACTCCTCCAGTGGCAGCATCCCGAGGGCCGCCGTGCATGGCTTCGCGATCACTACGAGAGCCTCCGGCCTCAGCTGTACGCCGAGGCGCGGAAGGCCCAGACCACGTCGGTGTACGACATCCTCCACTCGATCAAGCGCCGGGGCGTCGCGACCTACGACGAGATCGCGAAAGACGTCGGGCTCGTGAAACGGACCGTCCGCGGCCACGTCAAACGGCTCTGCGGAACGGGTAGCGAGCCGGGAATACTGAAAACGATCAACGACGCCTGCGTGTTCGTGACCTTCTCGGCGACCTGGTGGGAAGCGGACGCTCACGAGGCGCTCGCTGAAGTGTACCCGGACGATACGGCCGAGGATCGGCGTCAGCGCGCGCAGGAGAACCGCGAGAATCGGTTCCTGGAGCGGACGCTCGAGGGCGACAGCGCCGAGACCGAGGTCGACGGTCGCGACCCGGTCGGGAGCGACGATGTCGACGAGCTCCTGGAGGCGATCGCCGAAGTCGGTCTGGGTGAGCCGGACGATCGCGACGATCCGGACGACCGTGATGACGGCGCCGATCAGGACGCGGACGACGAAGACACCGCTGTTGACGCTCGCGACGAGCCGATCTGGCGGGAGTTCCGCGAGATCCCGCTGTCCGGAGAGCAACTCGGGACCGCGCTCGAGGTCGACGCGATCGCCGACGAGCATGTGAAAGTCCGTGCCGATCCGTACCCGACGTTGAGCGACTAACCGCCCCTTCGGGGCGCGGTTCGCTTTGCTGGTAGTGGCGACACTCGTTTTGTGGCCGATTTCTGTCGCTTTGCGGTCTCCTTTTGGCGATAGACTCTGCTATTTATCATATTTGGTACCATTTTCACTTTCACTGGCGTGTTAACAGAGTGGTCGACGTTTTATTCAGGCCAGTTTTCGACACAAGTGAGCGTGCGCTGTTCGCCGTATCGGGCGGTACCGGACCGTTCAGGGACCGCTACGGCCTGCTATGGCAGGGGTGGGGTGCGGGCCACCTCTCCGGGACCCCTTAGAGAGAGTGCCCCTGGGGGGAAAGGAGAAAACGGCCGGAGCCATAGCGGCTCCGGCCTACCGCATTTGTCTCATCGGGCGATACCCGCCACTCTCCGATGAGTGAGACGCTCACGCCGGCAAACCCACACGATGGTGTTCTGGAAGCCACCTCTTCCGGGACCGCTTAGGTAGACAGGAACTCGCCTATCCCAGAGAATTCCGACGTACAAGTAGTAGTGTCTGTAGCGTTAGACTACTGATTTGTAGCAATCTGTAAGGAGTAGGCAATACACGCTAGCCCAGCGAGCTGGGTCAGCCTAACGAGTAGACGGACGGTGTTCTGGAGGTGGATAGGGACGATTCGGAATGCGACCAACCCCTGCCCGGCGATCGCGAGCGTGTAGGTCAGTCCGAAGAGCAAAATCATCCCGACCGACAGCCAGCGCATCGATCGTTCGTCGTTGCGCCGAAGCCCGCGATACGCCTGATAGCCTATGTAGAGGCCGATTACCGCCGAGGCAGTCGCGGCAATCCCGGTAAATATCGCAATCGGGGAGCCAAGTCCAATGTACGACATCAGAACTTCCTCCAGAGGCGTGTTAGTTGGTCGGCGACGTCGTCGCTTCGGCGGTCGATTTCCCACGCTAAGTTGCCATCGCGAATCGCGAGCTCGAATCGATCGAGTCGAGCGATGTACACCGTTTCGTGATGGCCGTCGGCCCGCGGTCGCGTTCGCTCACCGACGAGGTCGACTTCGGTCAGTCGGTCGAGTCGACGATAGATCGACGACGTGGAGAGATCATAGAGTTCGCTAAGCTCGTTGGCCGACATCGGTGCGTCGCTCGTTTCGACCAGAATAGAACGGATGTATTCGTCATCCAGAAGATCGATGACGGTTGCGAGGTCGATATCGACTGATTCACCTTCGTTTGTCATATGATATGCACGTATGTTCTGGATATCATGCTCGGTCGGTTCCGTGTAAAGATATTGCCATCTCGCATACAGTGCCGACTGAAGCGCGGTCTCACCCATCGGAATCACCTCGCAGGTCAAAGCCGAGGAGGACGTAAAAGTGGGTTCCACCGGCTGAGTACACTAAATGGACACGAGTTGCGTCTGGATACTCAGTTAGGTCGATCTCTCCTTCTGCTCCGGCCGAGACAGTGTCTACGCCTGTCCAGAGTGGCCGCTTGTCGATTCTCCCAAGGGGAGCAGCCGGTCTGGCGAAATCGTAGTAAAGCCTGTCCGCAGGAACCGATTCACCTGCTTCGTGTCTGAACGTGACTTTCTCTGCATCCTCGTCGTGGGTCACGCCCCAAGTTACCTGCGGCAGTTCGTACTTTGGGTCGATATCCTGTTCAGAGCGGAGCGGTACTTGGGTTTCAACCGTCGCGAGCTGCCCGTCGATAGTGACATCGAACTCATTGGCCTTCTCAGCGAACCTGTAATCATCCTCCTTTAGCGCAGCTTCGAGTGTCTGTTTCGTCGGTATTCTATCGCTTGTGTAATGATAGTGTACTACCTGATAGGCCGCGTTGTCGTCGAATCGGATTGTGTCGGCGAGCATCGCCGGTCGATCTGATGGGTCTTGACTGTCTGTATTGACGCCAAGATAGGGATTACTACCCGCAGCGGAGGTGAGTCGTTCGAACGCTGCATTCTCCTTATGGAACCGTGGGGATTCTCCGTTCCCTGTGTCGATAATTGCCTCCAAGTGCGGAAGCTCGTGTTTGGCCGCGCTCGTCCACACGACAACGTCGTCACCGATTGCGACGCGGCGCGGTACGTCTGATCGGGCAAAGACCGGGTATCCACGATACTCGCCTGCCCGCTCGTAGCCGCTGTCGGTGATTGTCTGGATGACCTTTGTACGGTCGAACGTCGCCTCGATGACGGTTCCGACGCTGGAGTCGAGGACTTGGTCGTAGTTCTCGAAGCCGATACCGAAGTAATCCAAGTTCGCCTTGGTGTCGGCCCGACGAGCGACAAACAGTTCCGGAGCATCGGGGCGGAGGCTTTCCGGTTGCATCGCAGTGAAATAGTATCGCTTGATTGAGGGATCGACACTCGTCGGTGCAGGTAGCCACTTTCGGTACGTAGGTTCGTCTGCAGGCGGCACATCAAGGCGACCGTAGCGTTGATCGTCGCCGAGTGGAGGAAGCCCCGACAGACAACCAGCAGTCAGCGCTGAGAGTGACGTTGCGAGCATTGCACCACTTCCGGCGAGTAGTTCTCGACGAGTTCGTTCGAAAGAGGGCCGATGCGGTTTGGGGGACATACTGCAGTCTAAACACTGGCCGCGGATTGTGTATAAGCATCACCTCGGCAATGGACGAGTGCAGACCGTCGACAGTTTTTTATGTTTATTTCCTTCGAAGAGGTTACACTCTCGAGCACACAATTGGTGTCGAATATTCTATCTTACTGTCTGAATCTCTTCTACAAAATATCGATTCAGCCCGTGATTACATTATCCAATCCCAGATGCGCTGGAACCATTTGTCCCAATCGAACGCGGTTAACCGTCGGCCGACCTCCTGGGCGCGCTGGACGTCCATCGAGATCACGCCCAAGACCAGCAGTCCCGCCAGCACCAGCGCGACCACCTTCATGTCGTGGGTCACTGTCGAGCCGGCGTGAGCTACCTGCTGGCCGGTCGTCGCCGCCTTGTGGCTGTACAGCGCCACCGCGAACAGCAACGCCAGCACGCCAGCGCTGGCTCCCTCGATGCCGACCATCTGGACCGCCCGTCCCACGAGCTCGGCGAGCATCGCTTAGTCACTTCCTCCGCCGACCTCGAGATTCACCTGCGTCTCTGGCGTCGACGCCTCGGCCTTCCGGGACTGCCACCAGGTGAACACCGAGTACCCGACGATGCCGATCGCCGCCAACCCGGCGAGCGGGATGATCTCCTCGAGGCTCGACTCGACTGCGCCCGAGACTGCGCCCGGTCGGAGTACCTCGAGACTGAACAGGCCCGTCCCGCCAGCGATGGCGCCGACGATAATCCAGCGCCGCCGACCGGAGAGCTCTGAGCGGCCGGTCGCCCCGATCAGCACGATCACGAGCCCCGCCCATCCGGCGACTACGCCGAACTCTTGAAGCGTCGTATCCGGCCCGGATGTCTGCCAGCTCCCGCCGCTCCCGAGGCCACTGTCGTCACCACCGCCACCTCCACCGCTCCCGGCATCTTCGCCGGGGCGCTGAATTTGGAGCGTCTCCTCGCTATCGTCGTCGGTCAGCGCCACGAACTCGTCACCCGCATCTTGCTTATCGAGGTACCGCGTCCGAGAGAGGCTGTACAGGCCGTACTGTGTCCCACTCGATGCCGGATACCACTTGTACGTCACGTCAGCGCCGACATCCTCTCGGCCGGCCCCGACCTCGATCTCCGGCGTATCCGGGTCCGAGACGTGGATACCCACATCGCCGCTCTTGAGGCCGACCTCCATCGGGATCGTCGTCACCCGCGTCGTTCCTCCCGGCACCGCGTCCGGCAGGTACAGCGCCTGGTTACCGTCGGCGTCCAGGATCGTCTCGTCGTCCTCGTCCCACGAAGCGTCGTAGACGTAGTGAACCCGGTCACCTCGGTACGAATCGCCGACCGAGATGTGGAAGCCCAGCGCGACATCGTCGACACGAATCCCGGCGTCCAGCGACGGATCGCTCGGCTTCGTCGGGTCCGTCACCGTGATCTCGCCGTTCTCTACCTGAACCTTATAGCCCGCGGTCCGGACCGAGAGCTCGTCGCCCGCCTCGAAGCCCGGATCTCCATCGGTGTCATCGGCCTCGAGCGTGAGCGTGGTGCCGTCGGTCAGCTCCCACTTGTCGCTGGAGACGTTCGACCACTCGCCGCCGGTCACCGAGGTCTCGACGTACCGGATGTCGTGGATCGTTCGCGAGAACGGGATCGTCACGGTCATGTCCTCACGATCGCCAGCAAACGTGTGGTTAATCTCGTAGGACTCTTCCCAGCCGTTTGCCACGTACGAGGTTGATGCTTGGACTTCTGCGGAGTGGCGGTAGTCGAACCCGACCGCTGGCGTGGGTGCGTCGGACGAGAGCGACCCGTCACCGACCGAGACGTTGATCCTGTTCTGGCCGTCCTGAATCCAACTCGTATTTGTGTCGAGTTGGGCCGTCTCGCCTTCAGCGAGCGATCCGGTATAGTTGGCCCAGCGTCCGTTCACTTCGACAGAGGGGTCCCGGGTCTCGACCACCTCCTTGAGGCGCACGTCGACCCCGACCGTCGACCCGCCCGCCGTCGAGATCGTCGCCGTATCGTCGCCCGGCGAGAGACTCGACGCCTGATAGGTCGCCGTCTCGCCGTCCATCAACAGGCCCGAGTGCGAGACCTCATTAGTTCCGTCGCCGTCAAGGTCGACCGCTGGGTCCTGAGTCGCCGAGCGGTCGACATAGTCGAGCTTATAATTGAACTCGCCCGTCCCCGAGAAATCAAGTTGGGTCGCACTCGCCGACACATCAAACTCAGTGGTTGCCGTCTCTCCGTCCGCGAACGATCCGAAGTCGTGACTCGTGCCGTCATTGGCACTTGCAGAGATGTCCGGTTTATTTATCGCGGTTACATCGCCATACAAATCCCTCGTGAACGTCCGAGTTGTCAGATACGTCGACGACGCACCATCATCGGCCTGAATCTCCCAGGCTCCAGTTGACGAGTCGCCGCCCCCTGTCGTCTCGAACTCAACCGTTATCGGCCCTGAACCAACCTGATAATCCTGAATGTCAATCGTCTCAGATGATTGCACCGACGGACTCCAGCCCTCTTTGACCAGCGTTCCCTCTCCGTGATCGGTATCTGGCGTTTCCTCGACGATATACACATTTGCTGTGACGTTGCTCGCTCCATATCCTCCCCATCCAATCCGGAGGTCGGTTATCGTGTCTGGCGGCGAATCTAACCTGACCTCGCCCCCTATCTGGAGATTGTTGTCATACGCATTCCCGAGGATAGGCTTCGCGTCGAAATTCGACGAGAAATGACTGAACTCCTGATAGTAACCAGTCACTTCCAGGACGGGCTCACTGCCCGCGCTCGGCCCAGTCGGCTCAAGATTCCCGTCAACAGCAAGACTTGTCGAGTGCGGCGGGGAAACGCTCGACGCACTCGCCGTCTCCGACGTCTCAAATCCCTCGCCCGTTAGAACAACCTCGGGATCCCCGCCAGCCGGCCCGTGGACCTCGTGGCCCGCCGACTCGACCGCGAGCGTGTCGCCGTTCGCAAGACCCGACGCACTCGCGTTGTCCCACTCGGTCGTTTCTCGGCCGGTCACGTTGATATGGTAGTTTCCAACCTCGCTCGGGTTCCCCACGTCCACCGAGTAGCTCGAGCCATCCACCGCCGGGTCGCCCGTGATCGACACGGTCCCCTCGAAGGTGACCGAATTCGCCGAGAACTCTGGAATCTCGAAGATCAGCAGGCCATTGCGCGCTTCGACCTGCGCCGTCCACGACTCGCCGCTCTCGTGGACGCCGTGGACCACATTCGGCGTATGGCCGACCGCCTCCCGGATCGCCGACGCCGGCACCGCAACCTCGCGGCCCGCGTGGTTCGTCTCGTCCTGGAACACCAGCGCCGTGTCCCCAGACGCCCCGACCTCCGAACTGTTTACGTATTCGCCGGCTCGCTCCGGCGTCGTTACGATCACCTGGAGCGAGCTCGCGTTGTCGCTCGCCATCACCGAGCCCTTGAGGTCGCTCGCCGTCAGCGAGCGGTTCTCGGTGACCGGTAGGTCTTCGACGATGTTCGTGTCGGGTACGCCCACGAATCCGTCCGGCGCGTCCTGGGCGCCGACCGTCCCGATCGCCCCGACCATCGGCGACGCCACCAGCAGCACGACCACCAGGAGCGTCGTCGCTCGCGGTGCCAGCCGATTCATCGCGCCACCTCCAGCAGGGGGAGGGGGGTTGGCTTTACTCTCCTAGCTACGCGCGCGCCTGTACTGGCAGCCAGCGCCCGATTTCTCGACTCGCGTCGAATCGCTCCAGAAACCGATTTTCGGACTATCTCGCCGCCGTATTCGGCACATTCAGCATTCAGCACGTTTCGAGCACCTCCTGAACCTCCGGGAACCGGATATGGAGCTGGCCGGGGACCTTGAACTCGCTCGGCACGTCGGCCCAGCTGAACTTCGCGTGGTTCTGGCTGTTCCACGACAGCGCCTGACCCAGCTTGTAGTTCTGGGTGTAGTTGCGGTTCATCGGGGCCTCGCCCATCCCGAGCGTCTTGCCGGTCGGGTTGTCGATGCCCGCCATCGTGATCCGCCAGCGCATCTTCTTGCGCATGAGGTTGTGAACGTCGTCCATCTCGTGACCGACGCCGAACTGTGAGAACTTGTTCCGGCGAGCGTCGACGTACTTGTCGCGGTACGCCGAGATCCTGTCGTGGAGCTGGTGGTAGTCGTTGCTGGCGTGTTCGGGCATGAGGTTCCCGATCTCGTCGCAGAGCCACGACACCCAGATCGGCGGGCCGTGGTCGATCTTGTCGATCGCCCAGGCGAACCACCACATCTCGGCGGGCGTCACGTCGCTGGGCGCGAGCTCGTCGTCCACCGCCGCCGTCCACGCCGAGACGTGGCCGACCTCCTGGATCTCGTCGGCCTCGCGAAACGCCTCGGTCGCGCCGCGAAACTTCGGGTCCGGGTAGACGACGTGGAGCATCCCTTCCTCGAGGACCTCGTGGTTCAGTTGGCGGATGTCGTCGTACCGGACGACCTCGTGTACGGTCTCCTCGAGGTCGACCGAGATCGGGTCCATCTCGTCGCTCGGCGGGTCCAGCACGGCCTCGACGTCGAGCCCGCTCGGGAGACAGAGGCGCGTCCAGGCTCGGAGCGGGAGCCACTCGGCACGCGCCGGTGAGCCACGCCAGACCACCGCGTCCGGGTTGATCTCGAGGTTTCGGATCACCGGGAGCGCGATCGCCATCGTGCTCTTTCCCGAACCCTTCGGCCCGTAGGCGAGCCAGTCGGTCCCGCCGATCCGGAGGTCCGAGACGAGCTCGGGACGCTCGGCGAGCCACTTGAACAGCGCTCGGCGCTCCCGCGAGAGTCCCGAGAACTCCTCGTGCTCCAGCCTGAGCTTGTCCATGTCGTCGAGATGGATCAGATGATCGAGCATCGCTCGCGGATGCTCGACGATCGGGTGGCTCCCGTCCTCTCTCGCAGGATGGTCGGCGCGCTCCAGGCGCTCGAGCACGTCGCTCCACCGCGAGAAACCGAACGCGTGGCGGAGGTTCTCGCCGACCGTGTGGCGGTCGCCCTTGCCGGTGACCTCCCGCGTCTTGTCGAGATTCGGCGCGTCCATGCCCTCGATGCGAGCCTTCAGTAGCTCGCGGTCCTGCACGACCTCCAGCAGATCGTAGTCCTGTACGTCCGACTCTGCGACCGCTCCGGGCCGCGTCTCTTGGTCTGTCTTGCTCATGAGATAGATCCGCCTCCGGTTTCGCCGTGATACGCTTGCCCGGCCGTGACCTCGGTCGCTCGCTGGCCGAGCGCGTCGGCCGCTCGGTTGAACGCCGGGAGCAGGAACTCCGCCGCCCAGCTCTCTCGGATGAACTGGTCTTTCTCGCTCGGCTCGGTCCCGACGAGCCGCCGTCGGAGCCCCTGCTCGAAGTACGGCCGCGTCACCGTCTCGCGCTCGATCTTCGCGTAGCTCGCCCCGACGACCTGGAGCGACCACGCCAGCAGCGCCTCGGCGTTCTCGAAGCCCTCGAGCAGCTGCTCCAGCGCCGACTCCTGTTGGCCCGCGATCTCACCGAACGCCGGCCGCATCAACGGGTACTGCTGTTCCTGCGGGTCGATCGCCTCGGGATCGTCACCGTCGGCGTTGTCGTCCAGGTGATCGACGCGCTCAACAGCCGCCCAGCGAGCGACCTCGTGGCCCGCGTGGAACGCCGGCAGCAGATCCTTCGCGACGATCCCGCGCCGGATCTCGACGGCGAGCTCAGTCGGCATCGCCTCGCACGGCCCCCACGGCTCGCCGAGGAGCGCCGCGACCGTCGGGGCGTCCGAGGCCGTCCTGGTGAACCACTCGTCCTCGAGTTGGCCGACCGTCTGGATCACCAGCTCCTGCTCCCACTCCAGGATCTCCCGCCGACTCTCGAACCCACCGAGCAGATCCACCAGCAGGTCGGTCTGGTCGTGGGTGAGCTTCGCCGTGGCTGGCCGCGTCGGCGCGTCTACGCCAGCGCCTTCGAGCGCCGCGTGAATGCCCTCTCGGAGCTCCTCGGCTACGATGTCCGGGGTCGCGTCCGGGGGCTCGCTCGATTCACTGATAGCGCTCTCTGTGGCCTCCATCACCGTCTCGAACTCACCGACCATGTCCGCGCCTTCGACGCTCTCGGCCGGAAACGCCCCCTCCTCGAGCGGATCCTGCGCCTCAGTCATCCGCCGAGGCCTCCTGGCCGTTGTCGCGGACCGGCGCGTCGCCGTCGTCCTTCGCGACGTAGCGGTTGTACAGCTGCTCCAGTTGGCTCTCCGAACGGTCGTCCATCAACTCCTTGCGGTCCGCGTGGGTCTCGGCCTCGCTCTCGGCGTAGTTGCGGAACCAGTCGTCCCACGATTTGGCGTCGGCGAGCCCGCGGGCGTGGGTCAGCATCGATCCGACCGCGTGGTGGTAGTGGATCGGCGCGAGGTTCGCCGAGAGCTCGCCATCTCGGGGCTTCGCCACTTTGAACGCGAAGATCCCGAGCCCGCCGAGGAACAGCCCCAGCAGGCCGGAACCGGCCGCGAGTTGGCCCGCCATCCACGAGAACCCGAGCGTGACGCCGCCAGCGAGCCACGGCACCGGGTGGAGCTGACGGTTCCCGTCCTCGTCGTAGGTCACGAGATCGGGGAACTCGATCGCGTGATGCTCGGGCGTGTACTCCATCGGCTCCTCGTCCTCGGGATCCAGCAGGTACAGCTCCTCGATCGGGCCGTCCACGTCGATCTTCGTCTGCATGTTCCCGTCGGTCTCGAGGTCGGCGCGGGCGCCTCGAGCCCGCGCCCAGAACTTCCGGATGCCCTTCCGGATCACCGACCGCTCGCCCATGTCCCCGCGGGCGAACTTCGCGATCTTGAACCGGGCTTTCAACACGCCCGGCGCGTCCTTCGGGTCGCCCTTCGCGTCGTCGCCAGCGTCTTTCGCAGCATCCTCCACCGCATCCGGGTCGGTCGGGTCGAACCCGTCGGCGAGCTTGAACTGGAGGAACCCGGCGCCGTACGTCCGGCGCCCGAACCACTCCACCGCGATCACGCCCAACAGCACCCCGCCCGCGGCCGCCACGAGGTAGGGCGCTCGGATCAGCGTCGCCGAGAGCCAGTCCCACGCGACGATCACGAATAGGATGCCGGCGATCGCGACCAGCACCCACCAGAGCGCCGAGATCTGCGGGCCGGCCTTCGCCTTCTCGACCGCTTTCCGACCGCCGTAGAGGGTCACGACCGTGCTCCCGAAGAACGGCAACAACAGCGACAGGATGCCCCAGCCAAGTCGAGCGCCCGCGCTGTTCGTCTCGATCGGCAGCGTCGCCTTGCTGGACTTGTGGTAGAACGTCCAGCGCGTGTCCCCAGGGTTCGCGAGGCACGACGCCTCTCCGGGGTCGCGAGCGCACATGACCGTCCGGACCTGGCCGTCGTAGTGGCTCCGCAGGTCGATCTCAGCGTAGTCGTACCCGCCGCCGATCGAGACCGTCCGCTCGTAGGTGGTGACGTTCTTCGCGGCCTTCCGAGTCGCCGTGTCGCCGTTCTCGGTCGTGTACCGCTCCTGGCCGACCGAGTAGTGAGCGATCTCGACCACGTAGTCCTCGCTGTCCGCCCCGTAGGGGCGCTTGCTCCACAGCTGGAGGTGGTTGCGTTTGACGGTCTCTCCGGGACGGAGATACCGCCAGCTCTGGCTGTTCTCCGACTCGTCGACCATCAACCCGGTCGGCAGTACCTTCACGGCGAACTCGCCGTACCGGCCGTTCTGGCGGATGCTCGCCGGCGCGTTCGTCGGCTTGGTCCCGCCGGGCGCCAGCTCCTCCAGGGTGAGCTCGCGGGCCGCCGCGCCCGCGTCGCCGTCGTCTTGGGCGATCGCAACCATCGGCGCGGCGGCTCCACTCACCAGCAGTACGACGAGCGCCACGAGCGCGGCGGACCGGCTCACTGGAGACCGGCCTCCCCGAAGTCGGTCTTGAACGCGATCGCCACCAGCAGCGCCGCGCCCGCCAGCCCGAGGAAGTGGACCGGCCGGAGCACGATCACGTCCGAGAGTCCGATCACGCCCAGCGAGATGTTCACGATCGAGGCCGTCAGGATCGGGAAGTTCGGCGCCAGACCGAGCACGAATTGAATCGCCTCTGTGGCCGTGCTGAACGTCGTCGCTGCCCAGCCGGTGAACGTCACCAGCGTCACCAACACGACGTTCAGCGCGCCGCCGGTGCCACTCTTGGCTCGCGAACCGAACCCCTCGAGGGCCTCTCGGCCGTCGTCGGCCTCGTCGTAGGCCTCGTACGCCCAGACGATCGCGACCAGCGCCAGCACGCCAGTCAGCACCAGCGCCGGATTGGCCATCACCCAGGTGATCGGGTTTACTGCCACAAGTGGCTCACCTCTATTCGGTCGTTCTGTACGTCTCTCCGTCTGCACCGCCTGTTGTTGCATTTCATAGGTTCTCCGTTACTTCGTCTCGTTCGTCCCAGAGATCTGAGAGTCGGAAGCCGATGTACACCAACGACAGGAACAGGAACGGACCCCGGAGATCGGGGAGCCCCAGACCCGGTGCAAGATACCGGACGTAGGCCCCCGCGATGCTCATCCAGATCTCCTCGGTCTGTGCCATCCAAGCGAACAGGTTGCCGGCCACGCCTGCCACGGCCAGCGCGAGGTCTTTCGCGTTCATCGTAGCGACTCCAGACCGCCTTCAACGGCGTCACTGCCGGGAATCACTTTCAGCGTCGCGTACGCCACGACCGCCAGCACCGTCATCACGGCCATGACCGCGATCGCCGCCGCCGGTGGCCCGGCGAGCCCGGCGGCGTTTGCGACCCCTTCCGCGGCACTGTACACGACATTGATCGCTCCGACCGCCCCATTGCCGATGATCTCGAACGGCGTCGCGAGCGGACCTAGCCCGTCCAGGACGATCGTCGTCGTTCGCTCGATCGCGAAGAACGCCCAGCCGAGGGCGTACTGCACGGAATCGAGAATCCCGCCGACGATCCACTCCGCGACGATCTCCCGGACCCACGTCTCCGGGTCCGACGCGATCATGGTGAGCGTCGAGACCGCCCCGACGAGCGGCTTTAAGTTGAAGATCCATGTCGGCAGGACGTTCCCGCCGCTTCCGCCGCCGTCGTCCGGCACGCCCTCCACGGGCCCCGGCATCAGACCCACCTCCGGCGGGCGTACAGCAACAACGCCGCGACCAGGACGACTTCAACGCTCAGGATCACCGGGGCGAGGAGTCGGTTGGTCTCGACGGCCGCGCGGAACGCCGCGCCCCAGCTGGCCTGGACGGTCTCGGCGCCGCCGCCGACCGCGGCCTCGATGATCCGGACGTACATCGCGGCCACCGCGTCCAGAACCCGGACGTGGGCGGTGACGACCGCCTGCATGACCATGATCCAGCCCGCCGCGACGGTCAGCCAGGCCGCGCCCAGCAGCGTGCTGACGAGCTTCGCGATCTTGATCTCGCCGCCGTCGACGAACTCCCCGGCAGTCACGTAGTTGTCGCTCGACCCACCGAGGTCCGCTGGCTCGGAACCAGGCCCCGGCATCACCGCACACCTCCGACTATCCACCCGGATCCGGGTGGGGTCTCGCCGGCCGCGGTCCGAGGATGGCGGGCCGCCGACATGGTTAGAACTCGTCGTCCTGATCGCCGCCCTCGTCGAGCCCGATGACGGGGAGGTCGATCCCGGTGATGGTGTCGCCGTCGATCACGTCGAGATACCACAGCGGGATCGCGAGCCCGCCGACGAACGCCCCGCTGGCCGCCATAATCACGAACGGCCCGAGCGACAGCCACGGGTCCATCCCGAGCGCGATCGCCGCCGTGTTCCAGGCGTCCTGCAGGAACCGCGCCGGCGCTCCGAAAATCGCCTGGATCGATTCCGCCGTCACGACCGCGAACGCGTCGGTCGGCCGGATGATCAGGCCCGCGAGCGCCTCGCCGATACCGATAACGATGGTGAAGAACGCGACCACCACTCCGCCCGCGCCGTTGACGAAGCTCTGGCCGAACCCCCCGAGGGACTCGGACTTGTCGATATACGTCATGGCCTTCGCCAGACGCGGCCCGTCGTCGCTCGCGCTCATGACGGATCAGCTCCCTCGGGAGCCGAGACCGATCATCGCGAGCAGACCAGCGATGCCGCCCGCGATCCAGTTGTACATCGAAGCGAACGGACCGCCACCGCCGCCCGAGCTACCCCAGAAGCCTCCGCCGCCCTGCGTCGGCTGGAGCGCGTCGTACTGGCTTTCCTGGAGCTTCGCCTCCATCTGGACTACGTAGGTGGTGTCACTCTGGACCGTGCTGTCGGCGACGATCGTCTGGTTCCGGTCGCCGAGTTCGCCCGAGAGGTCGATCCACGAGCTCTCGCCGATGTCGCCGGTCTCAGTGTCACCGACACCCTCGGCGTAGCGGAACTGCGTATACCGTTCGCTCAGGAACGACTGCTCGGTCTTGAGTTCGAGGTTGCCGTGGGTGAGATCGTACGCCGTCGGGATCGTCTGGCGGTACGACACGTCGATCAGGTTCGGGTAGTTCGGGTAGTTGCTCGCTTCGGGGAACTCGATCGTCGACGCGTCCGCGTCGTCCTGCATCCGGTACTCGACGTTCAGGTACCGGAGTTTGTTGATCGCCGCGTCCGAGAACGTATCGCCCATCCCGGTCAGGTCCGAGGCGTTGATCTCGCCGCCCTCGGGCCGCTCGTACACCGTCTGGTCGGTGTAGTCGTCCTCATCGTCAGTCGACGTGTCCGGGACCCGCTCGTCGCCGAAGTCCCAGCGGCTCTTCTTCTGGACGTTCAGGCCCGTGATCGTGGCCGTCGCATCGCCGTCCTCGGCGACCACGCGGACCTCCTCGATCGCGTCGAGCGAACCGTCACCCGAGCCCGCCACCTCAAGCTGACCGAGCTGCTCCTGGAAGATCACGCCCGAGGCGGTCTGGTTCGCGATCACGTCGCCGGCGGTCGCGTCCCGGCTGGAGTTGACCACCGCGGCGACGTAGTCGCCGTCACCGTCGCGGACCTGGACCGAGAGCTGGGCGCCGCTATCGAGATCGTCGACGTTCGCGACGAGCTGGAGGTAGCGCTTTTCGACGTCGCTGGTGATCGACTGCTCGGTGTACGCGACGTGAGCGCTTGAGCCGTCGGTCAGCGAGCCGTCGGTCGTGACCTGGACGGCCTCCACGTCAGCGGCGGTCGACCCGTCGGCGTCAGTGACGGAGATCGACGCGCCGGACGCCGTCCAGTTGCCGGCGTTCAGCCAGGTGACGCTGTTGTTCTCCTCGTTGGAGACTCGCGGGTACTGACCGAGCTCGTCGGCGTCGATTCGGTCGGCTCGGTAGGCGACCATCGCGCCGCTCTCGGTTCCGTTGACGTGTGCAGGAACGGTCTTGATGTTCCCGTTGTCACCCTCGTACTCGAGCCAGTCCATGCTCGAGCGGTCGTGACTCTCGACAGTCAGCTGGTCTTCGACGAACTTCGTCTCGGGGTACTGGTCCGCGTCGGGGTTCGCGCCGAGGTCGCCCGCCGCGCCAGCGACAGGCGACGCCACGAGCGCGAACACCGCCAGCAGCGCCAGCACCGTCTTTCCGTTGAATTCCATGATTTCAGTAAGTGTTTCGGCGGTTCTGATCGCCACCCGCGTTCGCTTTGCTCTGGTCGATCGTTTCGTCTTGAACGTTCATGCGCGAGCTCTCCCGGCGATCGCCTTCGGCGCGAACCGAGGCGCGGCCTCCCCGTTCTGAATCAGCACAGCCTCGAGGTGACCGTCGCATAACTCGACCCGGACGCCGGCGACCTCGCAGACGGTCCCCTTGTCGCCGCACGGTCCCGCCGGTGTCTCGTAGAGACAGCCACCCTCTGAGTCTGGTTCTGCATCGATTCTCTCCGCTCGATCCTCCGAAAAGGAGGTTTTCGGCCTTAGCAGGCCGTTTTCTCGGGTCATAGTGTGAACCCCGGTCGCCGCCGCGGAGCTACCGAGACGACTGACCGTTGCTCACCGGTATGCGACGCGTTTGCCTATAATATCGGAAAATCAATACTTATAGGGTATAAAAGTGAGGCGAACTGAGCAGTTACGTTTTATGAGCCCCTCACCGGAATAGTGTATTCATGAGTACAGAACAACGAGAAGGAAGCCAGACAGGAGATTGCCTCTCTGAGAACGTGATGGAAAGCATGAGCGTCCAAGAGAACGACGGGACGTATCACGTCTCTATCCCGAAGGACGCTGCCCAGAGCCTCGGGCTCGAGAAGGGAACGCAAGTGTTGATCACGGGTGAGCAGGGCGCTCGGTCTCTCCGACTCCGGCCGTGTGTCGCGGTCCTCGGTGACGACTGATTTCCGGAGCAGCTGGTCCTACGTTAGCCCGACTTTTTTAAATGCTCAGAATTCCAAATCACATATTGAATATAGCGATTATAGATGAGTGAGAGCCAGAGAATCACTGTTTCGACGACGTATCACCAGTCACGAAATCATTGCCATCGTGCATGGAATCTTTCCTGTTTTGCGATAGCCAGTTCTTCTCCTCCCCCTGTATGTGAAGTTGACTCCGTTGAAGATGTCAATCATTCCTAGAAAAATACGATTGATTATATAACTAAGTTTAACACGCTCGATAGTCAACTAGCTGTTATATGGTACGGCGGACACGTCGCGAGTGGCTCCGAGATCTTGGATTAGTTGGTACTTGCAGTATAAGTGGTTGCATGTCTTCTGATGACAGTTCTCCAGCCGAGGAGACCGTAAGCCCAGAAGACGTAGCTACGGAAACAAGAGAGCGAACTAAGACTGAAACCGAGACAGAGACCGAGACTGAAACCGAGACAGAGACCGAGACTGAAACGGAACCCGAAATAAGCGGTTGGCCAATGTATCAGTCTGATCCGGCCAATGGGGGAACAACTACAGAATCTGGTCCTTCGGGAAAAGTCACCGAATATTGGACCTTCGAGACAGACGAAGATATACATTCATCGCCGGCAGTTATGAACGGGACTGTCTATGTAGGGAGTAACGATGAGAACCTCTATGCGGTGAATGCGGCTACCGGTGAGGAACAATGGGTGTACAAGACAAATAGTTCCATAGAATCCTCTCCAGCGGTCGTAGATGGGACTGTCTATGTAGGAAGTAATGACACTACTGTCTATGCTCTTGATGCGACTACCGGAAGCAAAGAGTGGTCGTTCAGTGCAGATGGTCCAGTAAAGACTAGCCCGGTAGTAATGGATGGCACAGTCTACATCGGAAGCGACGATACTAACCTCTATGCGATCGATGCCGCTACTGGAAACAAACAATGGGTATTCAATACTGGCGATGCTATCACGGCTTCTCCGGCAGTAGCTGATGGTACGGTGTTCTTCGGAAGTGAGGACTATCATCTCTACGCTGTGGATGTTGCTACTGGGGACAAACAGTGGTCCGTCGCATCTGAGAGCTACATAAATTCAGCACCAGCAGTCGCAGATGAAACAGTCTATTTCGGATGTGGGGATCACAGTGTGTACGCAGTCGCGGCCGAAACAGGTGATCAGCAGTGGTCCTTCGATACCGGTGGCCCGGTATGGGGGTCGCCAGTAGTGACCGAGGATTTAGTATATATTGGCAGCTACCACGACGCCTATACAAGGAATGTGTACGCAATAACTCGAGATTCCGGAGACCAACGCTGGGACTTACCTCTGAATTCAGGCATACCGGTGTCACCGGCACTAGCCGATGAAACAGTTTATCTCGCAACTACCGGAGGGAGTCTACACGCACTTGAGACATACACCGGTGATCGGGAATGGGATTTCCAGCTCGGGTCACGAATACATTCCTCGCCAGCGATAGCGGATAAACGAATCTATATCGGCTCTGGAAATACTCTGTATGCGCTTACTGAACAGGAACAATAAGCGCCCAGTAGGCACCAGATTTTAAATCCTTCTCACACTTTCGGTGGAGGATAAGATCTCGTTACGTATCAGTTGTTGCAAATGCGATTTCTTTATCCAGTCTTCGACGTGATTTTTTCGTGCCGATTCTCCCGTCACCCATGAGTTATCTCACCCGGTGATCTTCGTCTTCTTATCGGGCTTCTGACACTAATTCGAGCGAGGTTCGACGGGCTTCACTCGGAGCTCTCCGAAGCCGTACTTCGAGTGACTGCCGACCCGGAGTATGCGGCTCTTCGCGGTCTCCACCGGGCGGTCGCCCTCGTAGGCGACCACCTGCCCGTGATCCACCGTCTGGAGCTTGTACACCTCGCGTTGCTCCAGCACCTTCTCCTCGCGTTCACGGAGATCACGGCGATCCTCTTTCCACCACCACGGCACGTCCTGGTCGTGAGCGTTCGGGTACTCCGACTCCAGCACGAACGGCGTCACGAGTTCGAGGATGAACGCTTTGCCGTCTTCGAGACGGGAGTAGTCCAACGCCTCCAGGTCCACGACCTGCGTGTCTTTCGGCCGCGTGATGCCGTAGCCGTAGTTAGGCTTCCCGCCGAATTGAAGGCCATCCAGGGGGTTCCTCACGGAACGCGATCGGGAGTTGCTTGCTGATAAAGAGGGTGGGAACCGTTGGTATCAGGCTATCTCAGAAATCCGTTCTCGGATTGAAGAGAAACTATCAGCCGACGCAGAATTCCTCAAGGGGAATCACCCAGAACTTCTCGAAGGGCTTCGAGAAACCGTATGTGAAGGCCTAACCGCGGTCAGCGGTATGCCGCGCGGACGGCGTCCGCGAGGACGTCGGGGTCCCGGTAGTGCTTGGTCACCGGCGGGACCGTCTCGTCGAGGTCGAGCAGGTCGTAGACGGCGGTCATCGCTGACCGGACGGAGTACTCGACGGTGAATACGACGTCACGCGGCTGCTCGGCGTACTGTCCGAGGAACGCCAGATTGTTCGAACCGTCCGGGACGACCTCGGGTCGGTCACCGGGCTCCCGAGGCTGGAAGTGCGCCGTGATGAACGGCATCATCGCCGGGATACAGGTCACGTCGTCGAGCATCTCTGGGAGTTGGTCCTCGCACTGCAAGTGGTAACACAACTCCTCGAGAATCTCGCGGCCGGTACACTCGGACATCGGTTTCTCCACGTAGTTCCCCTCGCGATCCGGGAACAGCGCGTACCCCCAGAACACCTTCACGTCGTCGGGCTGGTTCTCGAAGTGCGGCTGGCCGGCGACGACCGTCGACAGCAGCCAGTTCGACCCGAGGTAGGTGACGAGGCCGTTGCCCGGTTCCTCCTGGGTGAACTCGACGATGTGGTCGAACAGTTCGGTGTTGTGCAGGGTGACGGTGAACGACTCCCACTTTGTCTCCGTGATATTGTCCGCGAACACCGACGGATTCCCGAACTGGGGGTTGTCCTCGGCGATGGACTTCCACAGCTCCCACGACGCGCCGGTCTCGTTCAGCTCGGGGGCTTCATCCATCCCGCCGATGGACGACCCGTCGGTCATCGACCCGTTCGTCACGAACACGAGGTCCGACGCGTCGACCTCGACGGACTCGGTCCCGCTGTCGGTCTCACAGTAGATGCGTTCGACGGTCCGCCCTCTCCGAGACGGGACGATGTCCATGTCCGTCACCTCGTGGCCGTACTCGAAGTTGACACCGCGGTCTTCGAGCCAGCGCCGGAGCGGGAGAATCATCGAGTCGTACTGGTTGTACTTCGTCCGGTCAACGCCCTCCATCGTGTGTAGCTGCGGGAACTCGTGGAGGAACCGGTACATGTACCGCCGGACCTCGGCGACGCTGTGCCAGGGCTGGAACGCGAAGATGGTCGCCCAGACGTACCAGAAGTTCGTCTCCAAGAACGACTCGTCGAACCACTCCTCGATGCGCGTGTCCCCGAGTTTCGCCTCGGGCGTGAGCAGCAGTCTGGCCAGCGACTGCCGGTGCTGGTCCGTCAGCCCGTACTCCGAGGCGTCGATTCGCTCGCCCTCGTACATCAGCCGCGTCTCCGCGTGCGAGGGGTTCGCGTCGTTGAACTCGTCCATCACGTCCTTGACCGACCGCGAGTCGTCTTCGAGGGACGGAATCGTCTCGAAGAGGTCCCAGGTACACTCGTAGGTCGGGTAGTTGAACATCCTGCCGCCCCGGATGAGGTACCCCTCCTCCGGGTCGCCAGCGCCGTCCATCGCGCCGCCAGTGACGTCCAGTTTCTCGTAGACGTGGATATTCTCGCCCGGCATGTTCCCGTCCCGAACGAGGAACGCTGCGCCGGCGAGCGAAGCGATACCGCCACCGACGAAGTGGGCGTGCCGGTCCGCGACGTGTGGCTGCTCATGGATTGTCATCGTTGGATCTCCTCACGTACTGCTACGCCCGAGTCACAGGTAACCGTTCCCGACATATATCCAGCCGTTTATGGGGGATGTCGTGTTGGCGGACGGCAGTCGGTCGGGGGCAGCTCGCGGTCACTGCTCGGAGCTGGCGACTGTGTGATCGACGAGCTTCCGCGTACCACGACGGAGCCGCTCAGAGAGCGCGGACGTGGTCACGTCGAGTTCCGCCGAGACCTCCGCGAGGTCGGCTGTCCGAGGGATGTCGAAGTATCCGTGCCGGTAGGCGGCTAACAGGGCTTCACGCTGAGGAGGCGTCAGCCCGTAGTCGTTCGGTGAGTGGTCTGCGGTGCAGAGACGGTGGGGCTGGAAGTCGATGGCGTCGCGCTGGCAGACATCATGGAACGCTTCGAGGTCGGTTCGGTCGGCGAACTCCGTGCTGACCTTCCACCCGTGTTCAGTCACGAACGCGCCCATCGGGTACGTCTGCCTGTCTACGAGGGCCGCGTACGTCTCGACGTGTGGCGTGTCGACGGCGACCCGGTACCGGGACTCGACGATGGCCGACTCCATGGCGACGAACTCGACGACGCAGTCATCGCGCAGCAGGGCCGCTTCGACGTCGTCCGGGTCGATCCGGGTCACGGAGAACACGAGTGCGGGCTGGCCGCTCGTTCCGGAGATAACGTTGTCGACCGTGAGCATTGCGTCGAGTTCGGCCGCCGTGTCACACAGCGGCAGGTCCGAGGACTCCAACTCGAACTCACAGACGAGACTCATGTTGGTCACTTCGAGCCGACGGAGCGTAAAACAAGGCCCGGTGATTTTCACGAACTAGTATCGGGATGCCGCAGTACATCTTGAATAAAGAAATCGCATTTGCAACAACTGGTAACGCAGCGACAGCTTCAGGGGCACGGATTTCCTGAGACATCTATTCTTTGAACGCTGTGAAATCAAGTTTGAGCACGACCACCGGGGGTTGTAAGACGACACAAATCGATCCCCGAAATTGCACACATCATTCGCGATCTACGTGTGCAAATCTGCGCGCGCGCCGCACCGCACACCCCGCGACCGCGTCGATCAGGCCGGGGCTCAAAACCTCTTTTATAAACTCCACCTGCTTCAGTTACCCGATAAAACTAGGAATCTGGAGGTCGTGTGCAAAAATATGCGACTCCGAATGACCGACTCGCGCGAACGACGACTCGACAACCTCCAAGAGGCGACCGGCGAGAACACCAAGAGCAAGGCGCTCGATCGCGCGGCCGAGTTCTATCTGCGAATGCGAGGGGACACCACCGCCGTTCCGACCGGTGCATTCACTGAGCTCATGGAGCGTGCTGAAAAGCAAGGGAGCGTCACGCCCGAGGAGATTGCCGAGATTTTGGACACTGACGATCTTCCCGTTAAGGCCGAAATCAGATGGTCTGTAGGAGATTCGTGATGGAGCGCGTTCTTCGGGTTTACCGCGTTTGATTCTTGCGACGACGAGTTTCCCATGAGTACGATCTGCCAGCCGGATGGTTAGTGAACCGAACGACCTCGAGTAAGATGGCATCTACTTTCGGATAGTACGCACATCCTAACTCTTCTCTAAGAGTGTAAGAGGATTCTTTAGGCACCTTAACACAGTTTTCTGGCAGCTTATTATCATTAGGCGGAGCATTGTCGACTGGGATGTCGGTTCGATACCGGCGGAAAAACGATGCAACGGCGAAAGTTCCTCAAGACGACGGGGAGTATAGGCGCGGCGGCGGCGATCGGTGGTAGCGGCATTCTTGCAATGTCCGGTGGCGCCGCAGCTTCCGACATCTCGATTACCGCAAGCAGTCCGGCCACCGTCCAAAACGACCGTGGTGACGTGAGTAAGGTCACCACTAATCCGCAGTTCGACGTTTCGTGGAAAAACCTCGACGACGCGGTCGCGAAAGTGTTCTTCCTGATCGAAGCCAACGTCGGCGGTCAGGGGTTCGTCCCTATTTACCGGGCTACCCCGTGGCTTCCGGCTGGCACCGAGAACAACAGCTACCTGAAAGCCGAGTCGGGGACGACCGGTCAGTACACCCTCAAGCATCCGCTCGTGAAAGTTCTCAATCAAGACGACCGGTTCGATGATGGAACTCCCCCGAACGAGTCCGCGAGCCCACTCGTTATCGCAGACGAAGACGGGAACCCCGATTACTCGGGTGCCGACTGGAGCAATTACGGGCCCGCATCCGAAAGCTCCTACATGAACGGTGTCTCGGTGGGAAGTGCTTCCGAGGCGGAAGCTTTCCTCGTCAATGACGAAGGGCTGGTGCTCCAGAACAACTATCCGGACATCGACTCCGGGTACTACGGTGCAGCCTCCGATACGAGCGTCCTCGATCACGAGACGGACGGCAAGAGCGACGATACGAAAGTCGTCCTCCGATACACGTTTGAGCTACAGCGTCCGAACAAATCGTGGGCAGCCAGCCGAACCAGCCTCGATTCGAGTGCTTCCAAGGAGGAGCTGGCCGCCGAGCTAGACGGGATCCAGCCTTCGGACATCGACGGCGGCAACTCGAAGATCGTGATGAACGGCGAGGACGGAAACACGAACTTCAACAACCCCGACGGCATTCCGTACTCGAACCTGCAGGCGAACGCCGACAGTCACGTCGGCATTCTCTCGACGACGGCCACGTTCAAAGTGACCGCGAAGAACGAGGGCGCCGAAAGCGGTGTGACGGGCAGCTCGAACACCAACGCCTCGTAACATCCGCGTCTTTATTTTTCAGAGCTCTCGTCGAGTCGTCGGTCTGGACTACAGAAAGTGTAGTATCACGAAAACTCGTCGCGGTACCCGAGACGAGATGTGAGTTCGAGTACGCAAAACTCGACTTACGGGAAGGTAATCATATCTGTGGGAAAACTTTAGCGTATTCCCGTCCATAGATGACGTACGCCATGTCGAAGTCCACAGACGAACGAGGACGAATCTACCTCCCGAAGGACGTTCGAGAGCGGTTCGGCGACCAGTACCGTATCGTTGAACTCCCGAGCCACATCGCACTCTTTCCCGTCGATGAGGATCCGCTGGAAGGGCTTCGAGACGCCGTCGGTGACGCCTTCGAAGGGGACGACACTGACGATCTGAAAACGGAGGCGCGCGAGGCCATCTCTCAGGAGGTTCGAGAGGAGAGCGAAAGCCGGTCGCGAGACACCGAGGAGTAGCTGTGTACGTCGAGACCGACTTCCTCACCGCGCTGGTGAAGGACGACGATTGGCTCCAAGAGGCGGCGGTTCAAGCCCTCGAAGAACGCGACGACGTCCATACCTCGATCCTCGCGTACGCCGAGGTCCTGGTGCTGTTCTACGACCGCGAAGCTGCAGAGTACGAAATCGACCCGACACGGGCGATCACCAACCTCCTGGAGCTCGTCCCGATCGTTCCCGAACATCACGAGGACACGGTTCTGGCCGCCGCAACGTTCCTCGACGAGTACGAGCTGACACCATTCGACGCGCTCCACGCCGGACTCGTCACTACTGGCGACGGACGTGTCCTTTCGAGCGAACGCGATTACGACACCGTTGGCCTCGATCGCATTCCGCTGGAGCCCGATTCGACCGAATAACTGCTTTCATCGGAGGGTGTCATAGAACAGTTCTCATACACCTCAGTCGTCACGGAGTGAATCGGTAGATACAGAGCGTCCATCTATCGTAGTTCGGCTGACCGATTGTCTCCGCTGGGTTTCCAAAACGCGATGACTATTCCAACGAGCATAATTACGGCGGCAATTGGTTCGATCCACGGGAGGAGCGAGGACTCAGTGGAGAGGAAATTGTGATAAAACACTCCAATGGATGCACCACTGAGGAACACAAGCATTCCAACTGTCCGACTTACAGTCCAGTCCTCCGTCCATGATTGATAGAGTGTGATAAGCCACGCAAGAGCAAATAGTCCAATAACCAGAAGCGTTATCCAGTCCATAGCCACCGATACCGAGTGCAGAACGAAAAATCCGGGTGATAAATTCGCACGCTCGTGCAAACGGCTGATTCACTCAGTTGTGGGTGCAAAGAATATCTTGTGAGTCGTTCTATGACACCCTCTTCGTCGACCTACGTGTGAACGTGTGGCCCCTGTTCTCATCGTTGTCATCATCGATACGCTGACCTGTTACTTTCACTTTCACTGTACTATCGAGCTTTCTTTATTACCTAACCCTCGGTAGAAATTGCTCGCATGGGAGTCGCTCAAGTGCAGATCACGAAGCAGTCCCAGAAGTGGCGGTATCGGTGTCCGAACGGCCACACCTCGTGGGAGATGACGAACAACCACATGTGGTGTCGGGCCTGCGCGAACCAGTTGGACGTCGACCCCGAGTTCTGGGAAGTCTACGATCAGAAATCCGGCGAGACGATTCCGCGCGAGCAGATCGTGCTGAAGGAGTAAGCGACCGTGCGAACCGCTTCGACTCTGAGTCGCCGGAAAGTCCAGATTGGAAACCGTTTTAGGCCGACCTAAATAACTACGGATGTCTCATGACGGTCACGAATTCGGAGGGATTAATGACAAGTGAGGGTGACGGACGATTGGCCGAGGGCGCGGTCGAATCTGTAGCGTTTCTTGCCCGTTCGAAACACCGCCTTCATGTGCTCGATCTCTTGGCCAACGGTGCCCGCCCCCGCGAGGAGCTAAGCGAACGGATGGATGCAACTCGAGTGACGCTGAGCCGCATCCTCGGTGACCTCGAAGACGAGGGTTTCGTCGAGCAAACGAACGCCGACCGCGAGTACGAGCTGACCACCTTCGGCGAACTCGTCTACCGTGATTTCGCCCGGCTACTGGGAACGGTATCAGTCGGTCAGATTCACCCCGATCTGGTCTCGCGGCTGCCGACCGACTGGTTCGACTTCGATCTCCGGTGTCTCGTCGACAGCGAGCACGTCCGCGGGAAGAGCGCGGATCCGTTCGCGGCCGCTCGCGTCGTCGCAAACGCTCTCAAAGACGGCTCCTCCTGTGAGGCGATCGTCGGTACGTTCACTTCGCTTCCGATGTACGCGCACGAGCAGGACATTCGGGACGGAACCGAATCCGAGGTGCGAGTCGTCTTCGACTCGGACGTGACCGCGACGATGCTTGAAGACCCATCGCTTCGGTCCAAGTGGCGCGAGATCGAGGCCGCCACCGACTCGACGGTCTATTACAGCCTCGACGAACGGCTTCCCTGCACGGTCGATCTCATCGACGGCGAGACCGTGTTCTTCACGATCGACCGGGTCGAAGACACCGGTTTCGACATCATCTCCTGTTCGCATCCCGACGTGCTGGCGTGGGCCGATCGTGTATGCAGTGAGCACCGCGACCGCGCAGTCCCGCTCCGTCAACTGGCAAACGACGCAGACTGACGGGACGAACGAACACGTCGTGTTACGGTTAACGCGCCGCGAACACCGTTCGCGGTATGTCACACTGAACAGCGAGAATCACTAAGTTGTTTTAGGCTAGCCTAAAGAACATGGTACGCAGACGCCAGTTGCTCGCGAGCAGTACCAGCCTCATCGCCGCCGGTTTTGCCGGCTGTTCGGGAAACACCGACGATGCATCGAACAGCACAGCACAGTCCACAGAAACCCGGACGAAGACCGGAACCGAAACGGAGGCCGAAGAAACCACAGCCTCGGGACCAACACCGTACACGGTCCACATCGAACCGAACGATCCCTACACCTTCGAGGAGGTACCCGAAACCTACGGCGTCGTCTCCGGCCCTATGCTCGATATCGGCATGGCGCTTGGCATTCATCCGAGCGCGACCACTGGTCTCGAACGCGCTCCCTTCAAGTTCTACGACCTCCTCGACCTCGAATTCGACGAAAGCCAGGTTGTCAAGCTCGCCAGCGACGCCGAGTCCGGCTACGATAAGGAAAACTTCTACACGGCGAACGCCGACGTCTGGCTCATTCCGCGATCGACCCTCTCCCGGTTCACAAACTGGGATGAGTCCGATTACCAGGAAATCGAGTCCCAGACCGGTCCCTTCCTCGGTACTCCACTTCGCTTCGCCCCGACCGCCGCCGTCTCCGACGACCCGAACCCCTACACACTCTACGACGCCTTCGAGAAAATCGCGACGGTCTTTCAGCGACAGAAACGGTTCCGAGCCTGGCGATCCCTCCACGACGATCTCATGAGCACCATCGAGGAGGGACTGCCTCCGGAAGACGAACGACCCACCGTCGCCGCAATCTGGCGGGGAGTCCGTCCTGACTCCGGCCAGTTCCGCGTCGCTCCGCTCCACCGCCTCGGCAACAACACCAAGTCATACTATCGCGTCGGATTACGGGACGCCTTCGAGGGGCAGTACCCCGACGGCCCTATCGGCTACGAGGAACTCCTTCGAGCCGATCCCGATTACATCGGCGCCGTCGGCGCGCTCACGTTCTCCACTCACGAGCAGTTCGTCACCAACGTCGTCGAACCGTTCGAAAACAACGAAAACGGACAGGATCTCACGGCCGTTCAGGAGGGCAACGTCATCCGCAGCAGCGGTCAGTATATGGGCCCTATCGTCGACATGTTTTCCACCGAGGCCGTCGCGAAGATGGTCTACCCCGAGGAGTTCGGCGAGTGGCCCGGCCCGGTCGGCGAACTGTCCGAAGAAGAGCAACTCTTTGACCGACAGCGCGTCCTCGATATCATCAACGGCGACCTGTAGGACCAATGGCCAAGTTCTTCGATAGGCTCGCGGAACGACGAGCGGCGGGCAGCGACTGGTACGCGAACTCGAAGCTAGCGGGCGTCGCGCTCGGCAGCCTCGCGGTCCTACTGGGTGCGACTTTGCTACAGGTGAGCTTCGGGGCCTATCCGCTGACGCTCCCAGAGGCGTGGAACACCGTCTTCGATCCCGAAATCCTTCTCACTCCGGAGACGTGGCGGGCGTTCCTCCTCGGAGGCGGCATCCCCAACTGGTTCACTCGCCAACAGCTCATCGTCTGGAACATCCGACTGCCGCGCATCCTCGTCGGCGTCCTCGTCGGCGCGAACCTCGCGGTCTCAGGAGCCATCTTTCAGATCATCACCAGAAACGAGCTCGCGAGCCCCTATATTCTCGGTGTGAGCGACGGCGCGGGTCTCGTCGTGCTCGTTGTCCTGACGACTTTCTCCGGTCTACTCCCGCTCATGCCGGTGCTGGCGGCCTTCGGAGGTGGTATCGCGTTCCTGCTGGTGTACGTCATCGCGTGGAAGAACGGGACCAGCCCCGTTCGCTTAGTGCTGGCAGGCGTCATCGTCGGGACCGTGTTCGGCTCCGTCCAACGGGCGCTGTTTTTCTTCATCGACGATCTCAGCACGGTGATGTCCGCGCAGGCGTGGCTCTCAGGCTCCCTACTCGGCACCGACTGGGCGCAGGTTCGGATCGCGTTACCGTTCACCCTGCTGGCGATGGCCCTCGCCTTCCTGGTAACTCGCGAACTCGACGTACTCGTACTCGGTGAGGAGACCGCAAAGTCGCTCGGGATGCCGGTCGAAAAGGTGCGATTCGCCGTCGCCGGCATCGCGGTGCTCTCGACGGCCGCGGCGATCGCGGTTGCGGGGCTCATCGGCTTCGTCGGGCTCATCGTTCCGCACATGGTCCGGAACATCATCGGAAGCGACTCCGAGCGACTCCTCCTCGGTTGTCTGTTCCTCGGCCCGGCGCTACTGGTCGGAGCCGACGTGGGTGCGCGCCTGGCGCTGAGCCCGATACAGCTCCCCGTCGGCATCATCACCGGACTCGTCGGCGGGCCGTACTTCCTGTATCTGATGCGCAAAACCGAAGACATGGGTGAAGTCTGATGGCCGAACGATCAACTCCCGAACGGGGCGACCAACCGAGAGAGAACGAGAAATACGGGACGGCCGACTCGGAGGAGGGGAACCGCGACCTCGATGGCTCCGAAAGGGATGCTCGGGCCGATCGAGGCCCCGTCTCCGAGTTCGCGGCCGACGACCTCGTCGTCGGCTACCCCGGGATCGACGAGCCCGTCATCGAGGGCGAGACGCTCCGGGTTCCGCCCGGGAAAGTGACCGCGCTAATCGGCCCGAACGGGAGCGGCAAGAGCACATTCCTCAAGGGGTGTGCACGTCAACTCACTCCCGAGAGCGGAGCCGTCCTGCTCGACGGGCGAACCGTGGAGTCGTTCGGTCCGAAAGAGTTCGCGCGCCGACTCGGTCTGCTCTCTCAGGAGAACACCTCGCCGGCTAGCATCTCCGTCGACGACCTCGTCGAGCGCGGACGCTATCCGCACAACGGCTTTCTCGAGTCACCAGGCAAGCACGACGAGAACGCCGTCGACGAGGCCATCTCGCTTGCCGGCATCGAACACCTTCGTGACCGAGAGGTAGGGAGCCTCAGCGGCGGGCAAAAACAGCTCGTCTGGATCGCGATGGCGCTCGCACAGGACACTGACGTGCTCCTGCTCGACGAGCCAACCACGTTCCTCGATCCCCACCACCAGCTCGAGGTGATGCAGATAGTCGAGCGACTCCGGGACGAAAGCCGGACGACCGTCGTGCTCGTGCTTCACGACATCGCGCAGGCGGCGCGATACGGTGACTATGTCGTCGCGCTCAAGGACGGGACGATCCGCGCCAGCGGCCCGCCCGAGACCGTCGTGACCCGAGAACTCCTCGCCGACGTCTTCGAGATCGACGCGGAGGTCATCGACACCGAGCACGGTCCGGTGGTGGTTCCGTTGGACCCGATTGGCGAGGACCACCCGAACCGGACGAGCGCGTCGGAGTCGATCCCGAGAGGAGACACCGAAGGGACGGACTCGGAGTAAACGACAGAGACGTTGGTTTCAGAAACCAGTTGATTCGGAGACGGCTCCATCGAACCGCCGTCCCGAGACTTCGGTCGGGACTAACCGATAGAACGTCATCGAGAGGTCTTCGGGGGACGTCTCGGACAGGACGTTGAGGGCGGGAATCTCCGCGTTGTCGGCCATCGCGGCCGCCGCCTGTGGTTGATCCGCGTCCGGAACCAGTTCGAGCCGCCCGCGGACGACGACGCTTTTTGTCGGGTTTTCAGTGAATACGGTGACGGTAGCGATCTCGGTCGCTTCGACGAAGGCCATTTTCTGACTGTCCTCGCTGTAGACAAACTGGAAATAGAGGCACTCTCCGTCGTACCCGTACGATTCGGGAATCGCGTACGTTTCCGTTCCGTCAGTCAACGATAGGACGCCAGCATTCGCGTCTACGAGAAACGACTCGATTTCTGACTGATCTAGCTGTTCTACCATTGTCTCGGCGGTGGATAGGCGATTATTTACGGCTGTCGTATCGGGAAGACTGTCCGAAACTGAGCTCGGAAGCACGCAGTTTTTGTTGGACGTGCTCGATCCGATCGTCAGATTGCGTGAGCCCGTCGATACGGCTCGCTTCGTCGGTTCTAATCGACTTGTTCGTCCATCCACTCGATTGCTTCATGGACGATGTCGAACGCGTCGACTGCGGATGCCGCCGCTGTACCGGGTGTCGTTATTCGGTGTCCTCGACGCGGTCGTTGTACCACGCGAGCGTCTCGCCGATCATGAGGCCCTCGGTCGGGATGGTTACGTCGACGGGCGTTCCTTCGAGGTGCGGCAGGAGTTCCTCGTAGTAGGCTTTGCCGGCGTGGACGACCGGCTCTGTGTCGGCGGTGAGCAGGCCGTGGTCGTCGAGATCGGTCGCGACCTGGTCGGCCCACTCGCGGCGGCGCGCGACGGGCGCGGTGGTCAGCGTCTCGTCGTAGGGCTCGATCGGCGGGCCGTCGGGATCGAGCAGGCCGTGTTTCGCCGAGAGGACGTACCACTCGTCGTGGGTCTGGCGACAGTACGCGCGGGCTTTCCTGAAGAGCGAGGACGGATCGTAGAGGTCTTTGGGCGGCGCGGGGGCGTCGCGTTTCGTCTTCGTGCAACTGACGAGACCGACTTGCATGTGGAGATAATCTGAGCGACGTACTTCTGTCGTTTGAAATTGAGGATTTCTACTACGACTGTGCGAGCTTGTCGGGAATATCCTCAACCAGATGTGCAGCTACATCTTCCTGCTCTTCGACCGCTTCAACGACACCAACCGACTTTCCAGTAAACTCCGCGAATACAATACAGGGTCTAACGGGTTTCGCTGGCTGTTTCTTTTCGCGGTACAGGGCAGTGTAGGAGAGCGCCTGACCGAGTGATTTGTAGTTGAGTATCTGTTTCACTTCACAAATCCAGATGGCGCGATCTGTTTCTACAATACCGTCTATCTGGACCATCCCTCTGGTAGGCGGAATATGATCTGGTAGATTATCTCTTGTAATTGTCACTTCATCGTATTCCGAGAATACTGGCCCAATTCCGAGCCAGTCTGGAGGATCAACCTGAAATGCTCTCCAGATAGCCTCTTCTTTCACACTCATACAGATAGTTAGTGTATCGAAAGTGAGTAAATACTATCGCTACTTCCACGGGTGCTGGGTCCGCAAGCGGCCGTCAAGTAGGAGATGAAAGAGATCATCTAGTTACGCTGTTTTTTTGAGTCGCTTTTGTGGCCCCTCGTTTTCGACATGTTGGACTAAAGATTCCCCGACTGCTTTCGCTAATCGAACTGGAACTGCATTGCCAATCAACTTGCCTACTGATACTACGCTTAGTTCCTCTTCGGATTCGACAAATGAGTAATCCCGAGGAAAGGTTTGGAGGATGGAACCCTCTCGAACAGAGATTGCGCGGTCTTCTTCTGGATGACCAAATCTCCCACTTCCATAATTGTAGAATCTTGTCGTAATAGTGGGGGCGGGTTCGTTCCACTCCATACGCCCATACGAAGAAATGTACTTACGGCCACTGTCTTTTTTGTGACAGGCCAGTTTCAGTTTCTCCGGCCAGTTTTCCCAGGTTCCCCCAGGCTCTGAATGTTTGATCCGTTCAATATTTTTATCAGAAAGCCCGCGAGCATTATGAAGGAAATCCGCATCAGAGGTTTCACCAGCCTCAAGTTCCGCTAGGTCATATTGCTCAAATTCTGACTTCACTGTTACTTTCTCGCGATCGTGTGTTGGATCTTGGAGTTCGATATGGCCGTACTTTGACGCCAGTAGGACTAACCGCTTCCGTTGTTGGGGCACTCCATAATTGGGGCACTCAACGACAGCATCCCAAATAAAATACCCCAGATTCTCCAGTTGAGAACAGAACTCATCGTAAGGTTCGTGTTTCTGGACTTGAGGTACGTTTTCCATAGTCACGAGATCTGGCTCAACTTCTCCAATGAGGTCTGCGAATTCATCCATTAAACCCCATTTCTCGTGATTATCTGCATGATTTTCATTGCCATTACTCATTGTAGAGTATGGCTGACATGGAGCACATCCCGCGAGAAGAGTATGGTCAAATCCATCCCCTGAAAAATGGGATTGTATATCTTTGGCAGAGACTTCGCTAGAGAGGTCTGCTTCTATAAACTCTACGCTATCATTGTTTTCTTCATATGGATAACGACATTCTGATTCGATGTCAAAACCGGCGCGGACGTCAATCCCCGCTTCCTGTAGGCCATACGTAAGACCACCGGCCCCGCAAAATAAATCGACAGCGCGAATGCTCATAAGTAACCCAAGTAGACCGGGGATTATAAAACTCGCCAAAGCGAGACGGAAGTAATAAAATTTTATGTAGAGAATCAGTCCTTATCTTAGGTAACCAGATCACGACTTAGAACTGAGCAATCCCCGCATTATGATAGCGAATGTATTTACCTTCTAAGTCGTGTCCTGGTGCAATTGACAGTTCAGTACCATCAATCTCTGATCGATCAGCGTGTTCAACTTCATAGGTTTGAGTATCAATTTTTGCGCGACCGTAATCGAAATCAGCATGGTGATTCGGGCAAAGAACAAGAATATTTGATTCCTCGTCTGGACCATTATGTGGTTTTCCGAGGGGTTGAACGTGATGTGCTTCTGCATACGGATCGCCGTTGTTACCTCGCCTCGTTTCACCACAAATTTGGCAATTATAGTCGTATTTTTCCTTTATTTCTTTTGTAAGCTGTGTATTTCGTATAATTCGGCTTACTGAGATGGACGTTTGTGGTGGCTGATGTATGTCTGGCGTATGTTCTTGACCATCTATATCGAGTGGAGTTTCAGATTTGTTTTTAATAGGCTCTAAAGTGAACTCGTAAATGTACCTTCCATTTCTGGGTTTGTATTCAAAACTCACTACGTTTACCATGCCTCGGTACTCCCAACCGTCTCTGCCAGCTGGCTGATAGAATAGAAAGATGGGAACAGGAGTATTGAGTGCCTCACGAAGAGCTGCATTCCCTCGTTTTAATTCTTGGTCCTCTTGTCCAGGGTTCTCAACTCCAGGTCCCTGTGGGTCTTCACCGGTGTATCGGAACTTATCTGTTCCAATATTATCGTCGTATCTGCCTGTCTCTTTTGCGAAGAGCCATAGATACTTTTGGCCTTTGTCATCATATCTAATTTCGATTCCTTTTCCCGTTGCCCCTTGTCCGAATACCTCTTTGAAGTCTGATTGGTTGAGTGTCTCGCCAGTTGTAATATCGACATTTTCTAGTCTCATATTTATCGAGGTGAATAAAGCACTTGAGTCCAATATTGATTGTGATACATTTAATACCCCATGATGTCTATCATCTGGACTGATGAGTAGGGCCACGGAGCGAGTAGGAACCATAACTCGACTCCAGACGATTGACCGCTACGAATTTGAGGATTTTGTAGCGGAGATGTTTGAACTCGCCGGGTGGGACACTGAGGTAACTCAGGACTCAAACGACGGCGGAGTTGACGTTACCGCTTTCAAAAACACCTTTTACGAGGAAAAGGCATCAATCCAAGTCAAACGTCCGGATCCCGGAAATAAAGTTGGACAGCCAGATGTACAACAGTATTCTGCAATTGACCGAGATGATACCGATACCGATGTCGTCGTAGTAGCTACCTCCGCCGCTTTTACTAGTGGAGGCTATGAATATGGTAGAGAAAATAATATAAAATTGATAGACGGCGCCATGTTGGCTGGCTTCGTCGAAGCACAAGAGGCAGAAGATGTACTCGATCAGTATGCGCCTCCAGCCAAAGATATTGATTTAGACGGTGAAGACGTATTCTCACCAGTCGAAAAACCACGCGAGCAATATCTGAGAAAGCGGCCAATTGAAGCCTCTGCTCGTATCTTCCGAGAAGAAAATCTCATTGATGCAGTAGAAGTGATTCAAAATACGGAAGTTGGCCTGAATCAAATAAACTGTCTTATCAAACTGAAAGAATCAATAGGGAATTCAAACGCTGATGCACCTAGCAATATATTTTTAGAATATCCACAATTAATCGATCAAAACTGGTATGATGTAGAACATCTGGATGATGTAGCCGATAAACTCGTTGAAGTTGCAAATGGAGGTCGGATAACACCCCCCGACTTTGAGGTACTATGTTTCTCTAACAGAGAGAACGTTTCTGTTTCAGTTTTTCTTTCTCCTACAAATCCCGTGGGGCACGAAGAATTCGAGTTTTTGGAAGCCTGTGTTGATGCTGTTGCTCAGTTATCTTCATCAGATGATAATCCAAATGGACGTATTTATGGCAGTAAATTAGAAGGAATTAATGAAAAAATTAGGAGAAATAAGAATTTTGGGATTAAGGCGAGCACATATTCTCAAGTGCTAAAACGGGCAGTCCTAGCAAATGACGAATTGCTTAGAGCAGTGCGGCCATATTTCTATGTCTCTGATGACCAAAAAACTATGGAGAAGATCAGTCAGCTCCAGGACGAAGTTAACCAAAATTGAAAATGACAGATACAAACCTCCCAACCACGGACGGCGACGTTGAACAGCCAGACCTGACAATGACACTGGATATGAACATTCTTCAACATCTTGGTCTGAAGATGTACACAAGTCTTCCAGCAGTCATTTCTGAGTACGTCGCAAATGCTTGGGACGCAGGTGCAACAGAGGTTGATATCTCAGTACCCACGGAAGAGTCCATGAGCGAAGACTACGAGATCACGGTCACCGACAATGGAGTCGGGATGTCTTATGATGAAGTGGAAGACAAATTCCTCGTGGTGGGACGAAACCGGCGCGAAGATGAAGATACGGATGTCGTCGAAGTTCGTGGTATGACACGGTCAGTTATGGGCCGCAAGGGGATTGGAAAACTCGCCGGATTCGGTGTTGCAGGAAAGGTCGTGATTACGACGTATAAAAATG
Source organism: Halorussus marinus (assembly GCF_004521895.1). Classification (NCBI taxonomy): domain Archaea; kingdom Methanobacteriati; phylum Methanobacteriota; class Halobacteria; order Halobacteriales; family Haladaptataceae; genus Halorussus; species Halorussus marinus. The sequence continues at coordinate 25,312 of NZ_SBIR01000010.1, read as the reverse complement.
GTAAGTACGTCGAATTCGAACTCGACTACGACCAGATGAAGGAAGAGGGGAACGAGGATAATCCCGCAGATACGAGTACATATGATCCAGAAGTAACGGATTGGGGAACGGACGGTGAGATGGAACACGGAACGAAAGTTACTCTGACCGATCTCAACCGAGAGAGAAGACCGACCCTTCGTTATATCAAGGAACGACTGGCTCGCCGATTCTCGGTCATTGACGAGAATTTCGTAATTCGTGTAAATGAGGAGCCAGTGGAGCCGACTGACCGGGGGATTAAGCGAGAATGTGGATACGTTCAGGAGTTTGAGGAGCCGATAGAAGACAACGCAGGGAATGAGTACGAAGTTGAAGGCTGGATCGGAACCATGGAGGAACCGATCAAGGACGATGAGCAGAAGGGTGTTGCTGTCATGGCGAGAGGGAAACTAGTCCAAGAGCCGACTTTCCTTGGAGTTACCATGACTACCGAGGGTCAATTTGCGCTTGAGTACGTTGTAGGTGAGATTCATGCAGACTTTATAGACAAGGATGATCTCGACTTGATTTCCACTGACCGGAGTAGCATTGCTTGGGGGAAGGAACCCGCTACACAACTCCGAGCATGGATTAAAGAACGAATTGTCGAGGTCGCTGATGAAGGCGCTGAGAAGCGTAGGGAAGAGAGTCTCTCTGAGGCAAAGGAAACAGAGAGTTATGATGAAAGAATCGAGGGTCTTCCAGATGAGAAGCAACAGGAGATCGATGAATTCATTGGAAAGGCCTCAGAACACCGTGAGTTCGAAACCGGTGAAAAAGATGAATTCATTGAAAAAGTGGCTGAGAGTGCTCAACAGGAGGTCTTTACGGATTTCCTTACCGATATGAAAGCAGTAGACGTGTCAAACACAGATGCGGTATTCGACCTCTTTGACAGATGGGAAGTTATTGATGCCCTTGAGTTGATGCAGGTTGCTCGAGGACGCCTAGAAACTATCTCGAAATTCCGCGAGTTGATTGAGTCGGACGCAAGAGACGATGAACAGGTCCACGAGTTCATCTCAGAAAATCCGTGGGTGCTTGAACCGCGATGGGACTATGTTGATGACGAACCAGAATACAGAGAAGAGGTGAGCGGGCAGTTCCCATCGGAGGACGTACACGATAATCCCGACGACCGGCTTAAGATTCTCTGTCTCGGGTACGGTGAAAATCTGAACGTCGTCGAGATACTACGACCGAATGATACTATCGAACGGCGACATCTGGAAAGTCTTGAGCTGTACGTAGACTATCTCCGAAACTATGTCGTCGAACAAGATGATATCTACCGGAGTGTAAGCGGCTATGTAATCGGAGGTAAAATCTCTGACGCGGCTGAACGTAAGGCGAGACGGCTTGAAAGGGACGATATATACGGTCGAACTTACGAGCGGATGCAGCAGATTGCAGAAAACACCTTCGATCAGTTCCTTGATGTGTTCAAGGAGAAGGCTGAGAAGACTGGCGATGAACGACTCATGAAGCGGGTAGAGAGCTTGGAAGAAGAGACTGCCGCCGATTAACGACCCCGATTCAGCCGCACCAATGCGACGTGTAGTTATTTCTCACTGTCTTCCAGTTCGCTGGCGTCAAGATCGCCAGCGAGATATTCGCGCCCCTGTTCAGTAATCCGAAAGTGCGTGCTATAATTCTCATCTCGCTTCACGAGTCCGTAGTTCTCTAAATCCTCCAGCGCGCGCTTTATCGTCCGATAACCCGGTCCAAGCTCATTATCGAGGACGCCGATAGGTACCGCAATATCGTGATCTTCCAAGAACTCTAAAACGGGGTCTGTCGCGGTATTCATCCAAGGACCCCGTTTCCGACGTGCCATTGGAGGTGGCAGAACAACACGATACTTACGGAATTTGGTTTGTCATCGTTGTGGCAGTTTAGCATGCAATATATGCAGTTTAGACTGCCAAATTATAAGTGGGTGGTGTCTCAACGTCGCTACTACGGAGACAAAATCGCGGACCCGTCCCTACGCGGCGGGTCCACCACAAAAGCGGACCCCGATGTTAGGGCCATCGGGTCCGCGTGAGCCTCCGTAAGGCAGTACGGAAGCCATGTACGCAATCGCTACGCGGGGACTTGAAACCCCCGAACGACGGCACGCACCGACTTCGAACCGCTCGCTCGCTGGCTCGCGCTTTAGTTTCACTTTCACCCTACTATCGAGGATTCTTGAAGGGGATCTCGGGAATAGCGTCCAGTCCCGATGGACCCACCGACCGACGCACCCGACCGGAACCGAGGTGACGGCCGCATGAGCGCCGAGATCGCGTTCACCGACCTCCACGCCTTCCGGCGCGACCTGCTCTACGCCGTCCGAACGCTCGAACGCGACGAGCCCCCAAAGGGCCTCGCCGTCAAGCAGCACCTCGAAGCCGACTACGGCGAGACAATCAACCACTCCCGGCTCTACCAGAACCTAGACGAGCTGGTCGAGCGCGGCCTGCTCGCGAAGGGCAAGAAGGACGACCGGACGAACGAGTACCAGACGACCGAGACCGCCCGCGCGCTACTCGAAGCCGCCACGAAGCGACGGGCGAACGCGCTCGGGCTGGCGGTCGAGGGAGGTGCGGAGCGATGACGGAGACGTCCGAGTGGGTCTGTGGCGGCTGCGGCGACAGCTTCGAGACCCCCGGCGAGCCGGAACTGCCCTGCCTGGTATGTGGCGTCGACGACTGGCAGGAGGTCGATGCAGAATGAGCGACCTCCGCGAACTGGACCCGGCGACGCTGTCGGACTCCTACGAGGTCGTCGACGAGAACGGCGACGTCAAGGCGAAGCACTGGACCGGCGACGACGGCCGGCGGCGCGTCTACGTCCGGATTCGCCGGCACGACGACTCCCGCCGGTTCGACGAGTTCTGGGTGCCCGTCAAGGACATCGACGAGGAGGAATCGGCATGAACTGCCCGCGCTGCGGCGAGTCGATCAACGGCCTTCTTGTGGAAGGCCAATAATATGCATGTTTTAATACACTATCACAACTCTTCAAGACTATCAAAAAAAGATAAAATTTGCTGTGTTGAAGGATGATTCTGATAATCGATATTTGTACACTGGAGTAAATTATGGATGAAAGAGTTAGTGTGACTCTCATACCCTAGCGTTATTTTAGCAATTTCAAGATGTACTTTTCCACGCACTATCGTTCCATGATGTTCTTCTAATTCGTTTTCAATGTTAATGAGAGCATCTTTTAAAGAATCAGAATCATTGATACCAGATTCGCTTATTCTTTGGACAGTTTGATCATCATCTAATAGTAATTTTAGAACATGGTCTTCAATAGCATGTCGTTCTATACTAAGTTCTGAGATATCTGGATCATTTGGCAATCCGGAATATCCTACTTGAACAATAGATCTATTTTTAATAGATATTTTATTATTATTTAATTTAGAGACATTACTATGGTTTCCTTCTAATTTATTATAGCATTTTTCATAAATATCATTAGGAGAATTATTATCTAAATCAAGTATTACTCCTATTCGAGGTAGCTCAATATCGACGAGTATATCCAGGGCTTCAAGTACTTTTGAGTCTCCACCCCGTTCTCTAATAACGTACTCTCCCTCAAATTCTCTAACAAGCTGGCGAATAAGTTCTTCATCACGTTCTCCCTCAACAAGTACGGGGATTCCGGGATCTGAAGTGAATATTTTGAGTCCGTTACTCATATTCTTTCAACCTCCGAGGGTCTATGCCGAGATCCTCTAGTACCTCTATATCTGGTGAGTCAATTGAACGAGTCTCTAATGTCCCATTCTCTAAATTTAGATGATAAATAGATATTTCTGTTTCTGTATCCTTGCATGATTTCAGTAGCGAATCTATCATTTCGTAACTGTGAGTAGCGATAAAAGTCTGTAACCCGTTTACCGTAGTATAATTTGTTAGTATATCTGATATGTTGCTATATGTCTTAGGATGCTGAGCATTTTCTGGTTCTTCTACCAAGATTGTGTTTGCATCGAAAGATTCTATGGAAGAAATAAGAGAAAATAGATATCTAAACCCATCACCAAGGCTATCAATTCTACTGGAATATTCTTCAAAAAGAACCCTCAATTCGAATCCTTCGTCTACAGGAACAAAAGTAAGCTGTTCTACCTCTGTATCATAGACCTCATTTAAATGATCGATTACAATCTTGTCTTTTCTATCAAAAACAAGGTTCTCCCAAACTTCTCTTTCTACCTGGGAAAGAACCTCAAAAATTCCTGAATGAAAATAGAGACTACTTCCAAAAGAATCATTCATGTCGCTATATAAATCGACATTTCCACGGACTAGATTTCTCCTTGAGAAGAGTTCGGATTTTCCATTATATTCATTACCGGTCTTTTCATCTATGAACCGTTTTCTTAATTCATTATCTTCATTATCGCTGGTTTCAAAAGAATAAAAACCATCGTTTATAACCCACAATTCATTGTCGAATTTCGTATTAATTAATTTATTACTATTTTTAAGTTTAAATTCAAACCCTATTTCTTTTTTGGTGTTATATTTGTAATGAAGTGCATTATTGTCAGGATATCCACCTTTTTTCGACATGAGATACTCGGGAATCGAATTTCCTAGTGGGTCTTCTATTGAAAATATATTAGAAAGAAGATATATTGAATCAAGGACTGTAGATTTGCCAGCATTATTTGGTCCCACAAAAACATTCACATCGGATAAGTCAGTTATTTTCCCGGATTTCACGCCTTTAAATCGATTAATTCTCAAGTCGGTTAACATAGATATATGCTGGCTGTAATGTCATAAATCACTTTTGGATTTCTACACGCCGATCGAGTAGATTCTGTATAGTCATCAGTTCCTAAGTTCAGTTGGACCATTACCGTCACAAAACATTTTATATATTACTATTCAACTCCACGAGTGTTATGGTCGCCAGCAAGGTACATACGGCCTTTTTCTGTCACTGAATAGAACGGATGCCCTCCTTCATCTTCTTTTTCAAGAAGATTTTCTTTGGACATCCGATTGCACTCTTTTCGAATATAGCCACCACTGTAACCGGTGTTTTTAGCGATATTAGTCGGAGTTAGGGAGAGATCACTCTCTGCAAGCAAACGGAGAATCGCTTTTTCAACATCTTTCGGTTCCCCGGAAGGCACCATACTGGATATGCACAAACGCGTAGAATAGTGTTACTGGTTTCAGATATTTTATCCGTCAATCCGTATATCCGGAAAACAGGATAAATTATTTAGTCCCGGGGTTAGGACGAGGTAGATAACGGAGACAAAACCGCGGACCCGTCGCTCGCCGATGGGTCCCACGCGAAAACGATGCGGACCCCGATGTTGGTGGCATCGGGTCCGCGTGAGCCTCCGTAAACAGGCTACGGAAGCCATGTACGCAATCTCGACACGGGAACTTGAAACTCCCGCACGACGACGCGCATTGACTCTCAACCGACTCTTTAGTTTCACTTTCACCCTACTATCGAGGATTCTTCAAGGGAATACTGCCAGTAGCATCGCTCACCGATGCACACGCAAGAACCCCCTGACGCGAGCCGAGGTGGTCGTCGCATGAGCGAGGCCGTCGAGATCGCGTTCGCCGAGCTCCACGCTTTCCGGCGCGACCTACTCTATGCTGTCCGAACACTCGAACGCGACGGTGAGGCGCCGAAGGGACTCGCGATCAAGCAGTACCTCGAAGAGGACTACCGCGAGGAGGTGAATCACTCCCGTCTCTATCAGAACCTCGACGGCCTGATTGAGCGCGGGCTCCTCGCGAAGGGCAAGAAGGACGACCGGACGAATGAGTACATGATCACCGAGGAAGGCCGGCGGCTGGTCGACCGCGACGCCGAGCGCCGTGCCGAGCAGGTGGGGCTGGCGGTCGAAAGAGGTGACGGCGAATGACCGCGCTCGACTGCGCTGGTAGTCCCGATCCGCGTACCGCCGATAGCTGGCGGGAGATGAGAGAATGAAGACCTACTCGTCGGCTTGGTCCAGGAGGCGCTGGATTACGTCGTCGAAGGTGTCGCCCGGTGCTTTCCGGGCGTTCAGTTCCTGCCACGTCTCGTTGCGTACCTGTATCGAGGTCACGTCGTCGGCCATTGTCGAATCAGTGGGCGCTGTAGGATATGGGCTTTTGGGTGCAATCGAGTACTGTAGTGCTATAGAACAATAGAACTATATTCATAGAATTATAGAACTGAGATACTATGGAAGATATGACCACCGTGTCTGTTTCCGCGGACACATGGAAACGGCTGAATCGTGCGAAAGAACCCGGAGAATCGTTCGATGAGGTTCTCCAGCGGATCATGAACGAAGAGGAATCGCCGTGACCGCGCTCGACTGGCCGACCGACTTCGGGCGTACCGAGCCGGCCGAGCGGACGCGAAACAACCACTACGGCGCGACGGTGCGCGAGACCGTCGACGATCTCGAAACCGAGTTCGACCGACTGAACGCGGACGGGTGGCAGCTCGCGACCGCCGCGCGCCACCAGAAGCAGAATCCGAAGTACCCGTACGCGGACGCGAGCCCCGACGACCCCGGTGCAGTGGTCCGGTGGACCATGAACGGCAGGCGGTACGCGGTCGCCTGCGACGCCTACTCGCGGCTCCGGGACAATCTGCGCACGCTCTATCTCTACGTCCACGAGAAGCGGAAGATGGAGCAGCGCCCCGTGAAGACCGGCGAGAGCGAGTTCGCGAACGCCCGGCTCCCGTCGGGCGAGGACGGGACCGACGCCCTCGTCGCGCGCGAGCCGCCCCACGAGGTCCTCGACGTCGCGCCGGACGCCGACGCGGCGGTCGTGGAGGCCGCGGCGCGCCGGCTCAAGAAGAGACACCACCCGGATGCGGGCGGGGACGAATCGCGGTTCAAGCGCGTCGTCGACGCCGAGGAGGCGATGCTGAATGAGTGAGGATCTCCAGCCGCTCGCGCCGCGCGAGGCGATGGAGATGTGGCTCGATCGGCAGCGCTCCGAGAAAGCCGAGGAGACGCTCCAGTCGTACTACTATCGGATCAGGAAGTTCGTGGAGTGGTGCGAGAGCGACGGCATCGAGAATCTGAACGAGCTGACCGGCCGGGATCTGTACCGGTTCGACTCCGACCAGCGCGCGGTGGACCTGAACCAGTCGACGCTGAACAACCAGCTCGGGACGCTCAAGTTGTTCATCAAGTTTTGCGCGGACGTCGAGGCCGTGCCGAGCGATCTCCCCGCGAAGCTCGAAGTCCCGAAGCTCACCAAAGGGGAGCGAACGAACGACGAGAAGCTCTCGGCGGAACGGGCGGAGGCGATTCTGGAGAATCTCGGACGCTACTCCTTCGCCTCCCGGGACCACGCGCTCTTCGCGCTCGGGTGGCATACGGGTGCACGCCTCGGTGGACTCCGGTCGCTGGACCTGGAGGACATCTACCTGACTGAGGACGACCTCGACCGACTCCGCCACCAGGACGACATCGACGACGAGATACTGGAGAAGGTCGAGCCGCCGTTCCTGTACTTCCGCCACCGACCGCCGGAGACGCCGCTGAAGAATCAAACGGACGGCGAGCGTCCGGTCAGTCTCTCGGACGAGATCGGCGAGGTGCTGTCGGAGTACATCGAAGTGAACCGTGTTCAGCTCACGGATGACGAGGGCCGCCGGCCGCTGTTCAGCACGGAGAAGGGCAAGGGACGCATGTCGAAGGGTTCGATTCGGAGTCGGTTCAACATCATCACCCAGCCGTGTCGCTACGGCGGCTGTCCGCACGGCCGGGAGGAGGCCAGTTGCGAGGCGCTGGAGCACGGCTACGAGTCGCGGTGTCCGAGTTCTCGGTCGCCCCATCCGATTCGAACCGGCTCGATCACCCACCACCGCGACCGCGGGTGGCCCGCGGAGGTGCTGGCCGAGCGGGTGAACGCGACGCCGGAGGTGATTCGGGCTCACTACGACCATCCCGAGCAACTGAAGCGGATGGAATCGCGGCGGAGTTTCCTCCAGAATCTCGAGGAGGACGAGTAAGATGCCGAGAAAATCGCGAGAAAGCGGCGGAGAACGCGCCGAACTCGAATCGCGGTACTCAGCGGTCCCATCACGAATTTTACGCCGAAGCGACGGTCGAGAGTCGAACGTACGTAGCGGTCGGGGTTCGACGGCCAGAGCCCTCCCTCGGCGAATATCGTCGGCCGGTACTCGACACCCCATCTGCGAAACGCTTTCGGTCGTCTCTCGTCTACCATCGGTATGTCCACGACCGTCGGGACGCCAGACGACGAGGAGTGTGCGTACTGTGGGTCGCGAATCTTCGACCACGATCCGATCTGTGTCCGTGATTGCGACGACGACTGCGGGTCGCCGGCGTACTTCTGTAACTACGCGTGTCTCGTGTCGTACGTAGACGAGAACGGTCTCACGACGGGCGATGCCTGCGAGTGGTCGCCCGACCGAGGCGGCCCCTGTTGATCGAAGCATCCCGAGCGGGTCCCAGATCGACCGACGCCATTCCGTCCGGACGAAGCGAGCGACTACTCGACGGGAGTCGCTCGTTCACCGATTCTCACGAGCGCAGTCGCAACCGACGCACCGATAGATTTTGGCCGGCCTAAAAACCGGAAGTACTATGACGTTTTAGGTTAGCCTAAATCCCATGGCGAACGACGACTCCGAGTACGAGAGACCGACGCGGCGTGAGTACGTGAAGTTCGGCGGAGCGATCGTCGGCGGTGGCCTGCTCGCCGGCTGTACGGGAGGCGAGGGGTCGACGCCGACCCAAACGACCACCGAGCCCGCCGAAGCGACCGCGGGCGAGACGACCACGGCCGGCGACGATTCGTACTCGGTGACGATGGCGCCGATGGGCGAAGTCGCCTTCGAGTCGGTGCCCGAGACGATATTCACCCGACTCACACATCTGGCGGGTATGGCGTTCGCGCTCGGGCGGGGCGAGGACGTGAACGCGATGCACGCGCCCGACTACTACGACGCGCTCTGGAACCAGTACACCCCGCGTCTCCCCGGCGTCGAACTCGACTGGTCGGGGCTGTACTCCTCGTGGAACGCGTCGAAGGAGAAGCTCTACGACCTCGACAGCGACGTCCACCTCGCGGACCCCGCGAGCGTGCTCGCGCTCGAGGAGTGGAACGCGGACGATATCGAGGAGATCCGCGAGCAGATCTCGCCGTGGTTCGGGAACCACTTCAGCAATCGCCACCTCGAACCTCCCGAGGAGTACGCAGACAGCTACGAGTATTACACCCTCTGGGAGATGTTCGAGAAGGTCGCGCGGGTCTTCCGAGCGACCGACCGGTACGAGGCGCTCGCCTCGATCCACGAGGACGTGCTCGAACGAATCGAGTCCGACCTCCCGTCCGAGCGCCCGAGCGTCGTCATGGGCGGGTTCAGCGAGCCGACCTCGCCCTACGTCTACAACGTCGACACGCCGGGGTTTCTCACCGCGCACGTCCGGCCCCTCCGACCCGTCGACGCGTTCGGGGACGCCGTCACCTCCGGATCGAAGGTCGATATGGAGGCGTTGCTCGAAGCCGACCCCGACGTGATCCTCTCGTTCGGCGGGATGCACCCCGAGACCGATATGGAGGAGGTCCGCACGACGCTCGAGAACGACTCGGTCGGCGGGCAACTCACCGCGGTGCAAGACGGCCGGGTCTACGCGCAGGGCGCGCGCTATCAGGGCCCAATTGTGAATCTCTTCCAGCTCGAGATGACGGCCAAACAGCTCTACCCCGACGTGTTCGGCGAGTGGCCGACGTACGTCGAAGGGGCGTATCCCGAGATTCCCGAAGACGAACGGTTCTTCGACCGACAGCGCGTCGCGAACGTCATCGACGGCGACTTCTGACCGAAACGACCCACGCGTCCGACGCTCCCCGCGGTGGGGCGCGCGGCGTGAGTCGACCCGGCCGGAGTGAGTGGCCGCTCACGAGTCGTCCCGGAACTCGAACCGGGCACCCCCCGTCGGGCTCTCGGTCACCGTCACCGTCCACTCGTAGACGTCGGCCAACTCGGCGACGAACGCCAGCCCCAACCCGGTGCCGCCGGTGTCGGAGGCGGTCGTGTACCCCACCTCGAACACCGTCTCGCGCTCCCCGGCCGGGATTCCCTCGCCGTCGTCGGCGACGTAGAATCCGTCCGGGAGATCGCCGACCGTGACGGTAACGTCGGCCCCACCGTGCTCGACGGCGTTCTCGAACAGGTTCCGAAACAGGTGACTGATGTACGTCTCGTCGGCCTCGATCGTCTTTTCGAGCGCCACGTCGACGGTCGCGTCCCGGGTCTGGGCTTCGGCCCACGCCTCCCGGGCGACCGCTTCGAGATGGATCGTCGCGTCGCCGCTGACGGCGTCGCGGCCCCGCGTCAACACGAGCATCACGTCGATCATATCCTCGATCCGGTCGAACGCCTCGGTGACGTACTCCACGGCCGTGGGGTCTGGGTCCGTCGACAACTGCTGGGTGTAGATCTGGCCGATGGTGACCGGGTTCCGGAGTTCGTGGGCGAGCATGCTCGCGAAGCTTTCGAGTCGCTCGTTTTGGGCCCGGAGTCGCTGTTCGCGCTCTTTGCGCTCGGAGATGTCCCGGACAATGCCGGCCCGAGCGTCCGTGTCGGTGTCGTACCGGTACGGGCCGAACCGACTCTCGACCGGGATCGTTCCGCCGTCTCTGGTCGGGAACTCCACCTCCATCGTCACGCGCCCGAGACCGTCGGCGACCTGCTCGCTCAGCTCGGCGGCCTCCCTGCTGACTCGCTCGCTGTGGACCACCGACGCGTGGCGGCCAAGCAGTTCCTGTCGGTCGTACCCCGTCAGCTCGCAGAACGCCTCGTTGACCAGGACGAACCGCTCGTCGGCGTCGAGCGCGAAGACGCCGTCGTCGGCCGTCTCGATGATGGTCTCGTAGCGTTCGAGCTGTTGTTCGCGCTCGTAGCGCCGAATGGCGCTCGTCAGGATGTTCGCCATGCTCTGGACGAACTGGACATCGTGGTCGGCGTACGACTGGCGGTCGGTGTCGTGGGTTCCCAGAATCCCCCACGGCTCGTCGTAGGACCCGACCACGGTGCTGATCCCTCCCTGAACGTCGTGGTCGGTCAGGAGCGCCGGGCCGCTGAATCGGTCTTCGCTCGCGAGGTCCTCGACCACCACCGGTTCCTCCGCGATGAGGGTGTACCCGGCCTGTGAGGACCGGTCGTCCGCGACCGTCGCCTCCCCGACGATGCCCTTGCGCCACCCGACGCCGTTTCGCAACCGGAGTTCGTCGGCCTCGGGGAGCAGTTCCAGCACCTTGCAGTAGTCGTGATCGAGGACGTCGGCGACGCGTTCGACCGCCTCGTCGAACAGTTCGTCGAGCGACCGATCTTCGAGCGCGTGCTGGGAGAACTCCGCGAGCGCCCGCTGTTGCTGGACGCGGTTCTGAAGCTCTCGCTCGCGGGCTTTCCGGTCGCTGACGTCCCGGACGGTACCGACGCGTTCGTCGGCGTCGTCGGTCGACCGAAGCACCCACGTCGCCTCCACCGGGATGCGATCGCCGTCCGCGGCTTCGAGCGTGCACTCGACGCTCGCCGACGAGCGGTCCCCGGTTCTCATCTCGGCCTCCAGTTGGGCCACCCCGTCCCAGACGTCGTCGGTGATGGTTCGGGCCGACGTGCCGAGGAGGTCCTCGCGGTCGTCCCCGATCAGTTCGGCGAGCGCGGAGTTCACCATCGTTAACTCGAGGTCGTCGTCGAGGGCGTAGATGCCGTCGTCGACCGTTTCGACGATGGTCTCGTAGCGTTCGAGTTCGCGTTCGCGGGCTTTCAGCTCGGTGATGTCCTGGGACATGCCGAGCGCGGCGAACACCTCGCCGTCGTCGGTGTGGACCGGGACCATCCGGAACTGATGGACGCGGTCGCCGAACGCCGACTGAAAGACGCGTTGCTCGCCGTCGAGCGCGGCCTCGTAGTGCGGGGCGATTTCGTCGACGATCTCGGGCGGCAGGCGCTCGCGGAGCGGTTGGCCTTCGAGGTCCTCGAGGTCGACCCCCGCCGATTCGATCGCGGTGCCGCCGACGGTGACGTACCGGAGTCTCCCGTCTTCGTCGGCGTCGACGAGCGCGACCGCCCCGTTCGGGAAGTGCTCGACGAGGGTCTGGTAGCGATTCCGGGCCTCCTCGAGTCGGGCCTCTCGCTCCTTGCGCTCGGTGATGTCCCGGAAGTAGATCGAGAGCCCGGTCTCGGAGGGGTACGCGCGGGCTTGGACCCACCCGCCGACCTCCGCCGACCGGGTCTCGAACGTGATCGGTCGCTGTGTCTCGATCGCCTCGTGATACCGCTCCCACGCGTCGGAGCCGACCTGTTCCGGGAACGCCTCCCAGAGATTCTTCCCGCGGAGGTCTGCGTCGGGACGGCCGAGGAGGTGCTTGGCGTGGTCGTTGACGTAGGTGACCGTCCAGTCGAGGTCGACCGCGAGCATCCCGTCGGTGATGCGCGTGAACACGTCGTCGAGTTCGAGCTGGAGCTGATCGCGTTGCCGGGCGAGCGCTCGCTCGGTCCGTTTTAGCGCCGTGATGTCCTTGCCGGTGACCACGACGCGTTCGAGGTCGCCGTCGGGGTCGAACAGCGGGGCGGCGTTGAGCGACACCCACCGCCGGTCGCCGTCCGGGGTCTCGTGTTGGATCACCTCCCCTCGGACCGGCTCGCCGGTTTCGAGCACGCGCGAGACGGGGTGGCGCTCGACGGGCAACGGATCGCCGTCCGGATCGTACACGTCGAAGTCGCCGAACTCGAACGCCGAGAGGTCCGCGTCCTCGCGGCCGAGTTCCCGACGGACCCGGGAGTTCATCCGCTCGACCGACCCGTCGGGCCGGAAGATGGCGAGGCGAATCGGCGCGGTCTCCAGCAGGCGGTCGGTGAGACTCCGCTCCTGAGCGAGCGCCTGCTCGGAGTGTTTCTGGTCGGTGATGTCGTAGTAGAGTTCGATGCGCCCGCCCGCGTACCGGCCGGCGTCGATGGGCTTGCTCCAGTGTTCGAGCCACCGGGGCTCGCGGTCCGCGCCCGGGGTGACCCGACACTCGAAGCACTCGGTGTCCGTGTTGTCGTCGTAGGTCGCGAGAACGGTGTCGGCGAACGCGGTCGCGTCGTCGACGCGGTCCGCGATGGAATCCTCGACGAGCCCGCGTTTGTCGCGACCGACGACGTCCTCGCGGTCGAGTCCGAAGTACCGCTCGGTGGCGTCGTTGATCCGCGCGACCTCGAAGTCCGCGTCGAGGACGAACACGCCGACCCCGGCGCCGTCGAGGACGTCGATCATCGACTCGACCCTCGGAGCAGTGGTCTCGGAGGGGGCGGTCGGCCGAGACGCGTCAGGGCGCCACCAGACGCGGGCACTCGCGCCGACCTTCTTGGTGGCGACGTCGCCACGCTCGGCGAGGGTATCGAGTCGTTTGTACGCGGTCCGCCGCGGAACGTCGAGGGCGTCGGCGACCTCGGTGGTACTGAGGGGTTCTGGTGCGTGTATCGACTCGCCGAACACCGCCAGCGTCTCGGCGTAGATTCCCTCGGATGGCCCGGGGGCAGACATACCGAGTAGGAGGCGAGCGGAGGCTAAAGGAGTTCCGCCGCCGGCATCGTTCCCGTGTTTGATACGTCCGAGAGAGCCAGTAAGCGCTCTGAATGGTTCGCATCGCCGGCCACCGGTCAGAGACGAACACCGTCGGTAGAGCCGCCTTCTCAGAGCCGATTTCCCTCGGTTTCGAGGCCCCCGCTCCGGCCAGAGGGCGCCTACATGGCAAAGAGGTTATGTATAGCGGATGGGAAGTAGCGTCCGAGCACGTATCGGCGCCGATCGAAATCGACCCCGCGAGTCGGCGAACGCCACCGCGTGTCGGCGCCGATGCAGTGCCGAGAGACCCAAACGATGAACCCGAAACAGTTACTCGCAGACGAGACCGGCGTTTCGCCGGTGATCGGCGTCGTCCTGCTGGTCGCCACCACCGCGGTTCTGTCCGCGCTCATCGGGACGTTCGTGCTCGGACTCGGTCAAGACGTCGACCAAACTGCCACCGCGGGGGTCTCCCCGACGGGAGACAGGACGGTGACGCTCAACTCGGTCGGTCCGAACACGGACGGCGTTCGGTGTTCGGACGCCGACGAGACCGGGGACGATCTGGACTCGTCGAACGACCGGTACGACGACGGCGACCGCCCCGGAGCGACCGAGACCGTCGGCGATTCGATCTCCTGTAGTTCGAACGCGAACTCCGTCGTGGCCTTCGGCGACGGAATCGGAGACGCAGTGGTCTACACCTTCGACGGGTAGCGGTTCGCGCTCTCGACGGTGAGTGTGACGCCGCGAGCAGTGCCGGCGTGTTCGTCGCGGTGAGAGCGAAGATAGGCTTCGAAAAGCGGGCGATTGCACCCGACGAGCGTTCTACACCCCACCGACCGTGTTATGTAATGACACTCAAACGCGTTCGTTTATATAAAACTTCACAATAATAAAGCCAGTATTTTATCTGTCAGGATTGTTTAGAAAATTTCACATATTTTTATCTAAAATTGTGGTATGCAATGTCCAAAACAGACATCGCAGACTACATCGCACAGAATCCGAGAATGGCCGGCGTCCTCTTTACGATCTGTCTGCTTTTGACACAAGCGGGCAACTCGGCGGCCGCGAATCTGGGCTCGACCGCCGGTCCCTGATCACAACTGCTCGACCGAGAGGTCGGTACTCCACCGCAGTTCCCCGTCGAAACGGATCGGAACCTCTTCGAGGCTCAGGAATCGACGCAGTTCGTCTTCCCCCATCGAGAACTCCTCGTCGACCCCCGACGTCAGAAAGTGCGTCTCGTTTTGCTCGATGTAAGGGATTATCAGCGTCCCCATCGCGGTCTGGGCGGTCGGGTACGTCTCCATCCGGAGGGTGAACGCGTCGCCGTCGCGTTCGATCTCACAGAGGTTCGGCGTCCCGCTCTCGGCCTGTGCGATCGAGAGGCCGCCGTCGCCGACCACGATGTACTTGCCCCCGACGATGCTCTCGTTCCGGGCGATGGTGAGCGCCGCCCGAAGCGGAAATCCGGCGTTGAGCAGGCGAGCCATCGTCCGGCCGACCCGGACCGCACCGGTGTTGATCACGTCGCTCAGGGTGACGACGCCGGCGATACTTCCCGCCTCGAGCAGGTGCATCCCCTGTGCGTACGACTGGCAGGCGTTCAGCAAGAACGCGTCCACGCCGACCGAATCGAGCGTCGTCGCGTCGAACTTCCCGTCGGCACACTCGAAGCCGCCGCCGTCGATGTGGCCGATGTAGTGGAGGAAGTCGGTCTGGCGAGCGAGGACGTCGCGGAGTTCGGTCGTGGTCAGATCGTGGTGGACGGTGACGTCGAACGGGAGCGTTTCGCGTGAGCCGTAGCCGGCGTCGACCGCGTCGCGCTCCTCGTTCATCTGTCGGTCGTTGCAGACGACCGTGATCTCGATGTCGCCCTCGGTCGGCGTCCGGTTGAGGTGGTTGCGGAACGCCGCGGTGGTCGCCTTGCTCGCGCCGATGGGCGTTCCGTCGCCGACCCACGTTTGTTCGAGCGAGTCGGCCGACTCCGGTTGGACGTAGGACTCGTCGGTCGGGGTCGTCCGATCGGTGCTCCGGGTGAACTCGGCGGCCTCGTCGGTCGCGCCCGTCCGGAAGAAATCTTCTACGGCCGCCGCTTCCTGTGTCGCGTCTGCGGGCTCGCGCTCCTTCGGGGTGTGAACGACGGCCAGATCCTCGACGACGAACGGTAGCGTTTCGATGCTGGTCGCTACGGGTTCGACGTGGGACGTCAGCTTCCACTCGGGGATCTCGGGTTCGACGACCGAGAACGGGACCGTGAGATACGCCTCCAACTGCTCGGCCGGCGACTGTTCGTACAGTCGCTCGAAATCGAGATCGACTCTCGGTTCGATCGCGCCCCGCTCGTGGAGATCGACCTGATAGTAGCCTTCCGTCCGAGTCAGACAGTCGAGGAAGAACGTCTGTTTCAGGAGCCGTTCGGCCTCGGCTTCCACGCCCCGTTCGGTGTCGAGGGGGTGTTCGAACCCCGTCTCGGTGACGACCCGCGGCCGATCGCCCTCGACCACCGTGGCTCCGAGATAGTAGGCCAGCGGCGCCGCGACGTAGACCGCGCGATACGTCGACGGGATCTCGATCCGGATTCCGGTGTCGGGGACGGTCAGCTCGTCGGGGATCTCCAGTTGGTCCCCGAGTTCGATCGTCGGCGGATGGCCCCGGAGGGTCGGATACGACCGCTCGCAGCTCGTGGTCTTGAGCGCGGAGCCGAACGTCGAGACCGCCGCCATCATATCGGTCGGGTCGGCCGTCGTGGTGACGGTCGCGGCCGGATGCTCGTGGTGCGAGCGCGCGCCGAGCAACACCTCCGTCTCCGAGCCGAACTCGAACTGCATGTGTTCCATGTCCGAGGTAACCGCGAGCGGACCGCTCACGTTCAGATAGAGCTTGATCGGGGCGTTGAGTTCGATGCTGTAGACGCCCTCGTCGAAGGCCTCGTCGGCGAAGTGTTCGGCCTCCGCGAGCATGTCGCCGGTCTGATCCCTGACGTAGACCGGGACGACCGTCGGGAGCGTGAGGCTCTCGGTCGTTATCGCGACACCCGCATCCGCGGGAAACAGAAAGTCGTCGACGTCCACGGGCGTGGGAGCGACCGGGCGGGAGGTCTCGACCGAGTAGCGGTGTCGCTCTATCGAGTCGACGACGGTGACGCCGCAGTCGCCCGCGTCGACTTCGAAAGAGAGCGTGCCGACGGCGGTCTCGTCCGGAGACGCGGAGCGCTCACCTCCCAAACTGTTCATCACACGCGGAATATTTCCGAACCAAATTGAAAAAACCCCCGGGTACTGAAATCGGCGGTATCAGTTATCGTGTACCGACGCGTCCGACGAATCGAAACAGCGCCACGTTCCGAAGCCGAGCGGCCGTCGGCGGCGTCCTCGAAAAAAGCGGGCGGTCACTCCTCGGACGCGGCGCGTCCGACGGCGTTGGTCGGACGCTCGACTCGACCCGACCGGCGGGTCAGTCGGTGACCGAGCGGTCGGGCGAGCAGGCCGACGCTGAGACCGGCGATCGCGGCCGCGACGGCCGTCGGATGCGCGAGCGCGAACAGCGCCAGCGGGACGAGCGCGCCGAACCCGACGTACAGGGCGAGGCCGGTCCACGTCCGGGGCGCGCGGTACTCTGGGCGGGCGGTTCGTGTCGATCGGTGCGGATCTCGTTGTTCGTTCATTGGCGGGGTGAGTGGGTGGTAGTCGGCGTGTCTGGCGAACGGGTTCGGAGGCCCCGCCACGGACGTACGCGGTACGTACTTCCCTGACTGGGCGCTGGGTCAACTGTGCTGGTCGTCCATCATGGGGATCGTATCATACAGGTGTTACAGTGTTAACATTTTCCGACCATTGCTACCAGCCCGCACGGTCTCGGCGGCGAGCCCGGAGAAAGGCGCCGTCCCTCTCCGGGATGCCAACAGATAAGCCGCTACTCGGACCAGTGTGGCGACGTGACTCCGTTCGGCTCCTCCGGACTCTCCGCTCGCGTACGTGCGGTCGCGTCGGATCTCGCGAGCGACGGGCGGGGACGGATTCTGTTCACCATCGCGTTCGGCTGGTTTCTCGGACTCGGGGTCAGGCTCTCGGCGCCGACGCTGGTTCCGTACATCCGCGCGGACTTCGGGATCGGACTCTCGACCGCGGGACTGCTCTTGAGCACGCTCTGGTTCACCTACGCGCTGTTGCAGTTCCCCGGCGGCGTCCTCGGCGACTGGATCGGCGAACGGGCCGTTCTGGTGGCGAGTTCGGCGCTCGCGATCGTGGCGCTCGCGGCCAGCGCGCTCGCGTGGTCGACGCTCGCGCTGTTCGCCGGCTTCGTCCTGCTGGGGTCGGCGACCGGCGTCTACGCGACCACCAGATTCACCTCGCTCGCGGACGTCTATCCCGATCGGACGGCGACGGCGATGGGGGTCAGCTCGGCCGCCGGGAACCTCGGGACCGTCCTCTTGCCGGCCGGGGCGGGCGTCGTGGCCGGCGCCGCGAGTTGGCGGCTCGGGTTCGCGGCCGCGACGCCGCTGTTCGCGCTGGCGGCCGTCGGACTCTGGGTCACCGTCCCCGCCC
This sequence comes from Halorussus marinus, assembly GCF_004521895.1. Classification (NCBI taxonomy): domain Archaea; kingdom Methanobacteriati; phylum Methanobacteriota; class Halobacteria; order Halobacteriales; family Haladaptataceae; genus Halorussus; species Halorussus marinus. The sequence goes on along the minus strand of NZ_SBIR01000010.1, from coordinate 7,165 downwards.
GCACCTCCGGCCAAGAGAGCGTGGCCGACGACCTCTCGGCGGACGCCCTCCGGCGGTTCGTCGCCGAAGTCACCGGGCGACAGACCCTCGTGCTCACCGCGGCGATGCTCCTGATGTCGATCGTCTATCAGGGGTTCACGAGCTTCTTCCCGACCTACCTCGTGTCGATAAAGGGGCTCTCGGAGGGCTCGGCGGCGCTCCTCTACAGCGCGTTTTTCGCGTCGGGCATCCTCGTCCAGCCGCTGGCCGGCGTGTTGGCCGACTCGGTCGGCGACAGGCCGACCCTACTCGGGTTCAGCTTCCTGTCGGCGGGCGCGATCGCGCTCCTGCTCGCGACCGACGAGGTCTGGCTGTTGGTGGTGCTCGCAGTCCTCGCGAGCGCACAGCTCGGGTTCTGGCCGATCGCACAGGCGGGCGTGGTCGACAGCCTGCCGACCGAGATGCAGGGGACCGGGTTCGGACTGCTCAGGACCGGGTACCTGTTGCTGGCGGCGACCTCCCCCACGATCGTCGGCGCGCTCGGCGACCGAGGTCGGTTCGACGAGGCGTTCGTGCTGTTGGCGGGATGCGCGCTCGGTAGCGCGCTGATCGGCCTGTTGTTCTGGGACGACGGGTGAGCCGATGCAGTCCCGAGAGCGCGCGCCGAGGCGCGTCGAGTTCGGCGAAGACGACGGTTTTCGGGGTGCAGACCCGCCGCGAGTGCGGTGGGCCGAAGGCTCTGGTCCGGTCGCGAGAGCCGGATCGAGTCCCGACTCGCGTTCGACTTGGGCGATTCGCCGGAGTTCTGAGGAGTCGCGATCGGTGTACTGTTTTATCTCGATGTCGTCGGGGTCGAGGACGGTGGTCTCGAGCGCGCTCACTCTCTCACCAAATCGCTCAACATAGATTTCGAGATAAGGATCCTCGTAGTCTCTCGCCATCGGTTAATTTTTCTATGGGACGGCTTAGACCCGTTTTAACCAGCCCTAATGCTATCTGTTGGGGGATAATGGGAAACGAAAAGAGCGAATAATATGACCACGCGTTTAGGTAGAGAAGTTTTTATATACTCGTGAGCTTAACGCTCACCTAAGCACGTATCATTACAGAGAAGTGTCGGACGTGGGGCGGCTTTGACAGGCTCTCCCCGCCGACGGACCAAAGTACTCGGTCGTTCGGCATAAAATGTGCGGCCACTTCTCAGAGATGATACCGTGCCAAACGAGAAACACAACTCATGAACTTCAAAAGCTTATTCACGGACGACGAGGCGGTGAGCCCGGTGATCGGGGTCATCCTGATGGTCGCCATCACGGTGATTCTGGCCGCCGTCATCGGCACGTTCGTGCTCGGTCTCGGTGAGAACGTCAACCAGAACGCCTCAGCAGGCGTTTCGGCGGCTAGTGGCACCAACGAAGTCACGCTTAATTCACTTGGCCCCAGTACGACTGGAATCAAATGCTCGGCCGTAGATGGTCCCGGTGACTCTGGTTGGGCAACTAAACACACTACTCAAGTCGGTCAGACCATCACTTGCAGTGGTAGTTCCAACTCCGTGGTAGCCTACAATGTCGATGGGAACGCTCAAAACGCTACCGTCTTCACCTTCGGTAGTTAGTTAAAACTTACACCCGGCACAAAGGTCACCGTACGCCCTTTTTAATTTCTGTTCTCCTCGACCAGCGTCCGCACCGAAGCCCGCTTCTCGCCGACCGTCGCGCCGACGAGCGCACCGATACCGGCCGCGGTGCTCGCGGCGTTCCGGCTGATTACCCCGCCCACGGCACCGCCGACCGCGGCGCCGACGGCCGCGTACTTGGCCCGGTTCATCGTTCGGATGAGACGATTGCGCATGATCGTAGTTCGACGAGTACGCAGATAAATGTATCCGACGACACGACCGTACGGTAGACGAGCTATGTCACCGACCGTCGACGACCTCCGAAACGAGATCCGACGCAGTGTGGGACGACACGACCGAATCGAGTCGACCGCGTTCACCAAAGAGGCCCTCGCGGCGATCTGTGACGCCGTGGGCCACGAGATCGACGGGAATCGGTTGCCGTCGAAGTCCCGAATGCGGGCCGGGATTCTCCGGGCGCTCGGCGAGTCCGACGAAGCCGATCCGACGGAGGCCGACCGCCCGTTCCGGAAGGCCGAACTCGAAGCGATCGCGAGCGCGCTCCGCGAGGAGTAGCGGCGCCGACCCGCCGAGAGCTTCCGCGTGGCGTCGTCGCGCCGGCGAGCGGGGTCCGGTCTGGGTACCCCGAGCCCGGCCCGCCGCCTCAGTCGTCGCCTTTGACGCCCGGGTTCGTCACCGCGCCCTCGGCGGCCGACCCGAACGTCGCGCCGTACTTCGCCAAGACGCCGTCGTCGTAGGCGGGCTCGGGCTCCTCGCGGGCGTCGAGCCGGGACTCGATCTCCGCGTCGGTGAGATCGGCCGCGAGCGTCCGGTCGGCGATGTCGACGACGACGTGGTCGCCGTCCTCCAGGGCACCGATCGGGCCACCGACGTACGACTCGGGGGCGACGTGGCCGATCATCGGCCCCCGGGTCGCGCCCGAGAACCGGCCGTCGGTCAACAGCGCCACGTCGTCCTCGTGGCCAGCGCCGACGACGGCGGCGGTGACGCCGAGCATCTCGCGCATCCCCGGGCCGCCCTGCGGGCCCTCGTTGCGGATGACGATGACGTCGCCCGACTCGATCCGGCCCTCCTGGACGTACGCCATCGCGTCTTCCTCGGACTCGAACACCCGGGCGGGGCCCTCGTGGTGGAAGTTGTCCTCGCCGGTCACCTTCAGCACCGCGCCGTCGGGCGCGAGGTTGCCGGTCAGGATCTTGATCGCGCCCTCCTCGTGGAACGGATCCTCGACCGGCCGGACGAAGTCGGCGTCGATCTCGTCGTCGTCGGGGAGGTCGAGCTCCGCGAGCTCCTCGGAGATCGTGCGACCCGTGATCGTCTCGGCGTCGCCGTCGAACAGGCCCGCCTCGACGAGCCGCCGGATCACGACCGGGACCCCGCCCTGCTCGTAGAGGTCGTACATCACGCGCTCGCCGCCGGGCTGGAGGTTGGCGATCTTCGGGGTTCGGCGCGAGATCTCGTCGAACTCCGCGATGTCCAACTCGACGCCGGCCTCGGCCGCGAGCGCGAGCAGGTGGAGGACGCCGTTGGTCGAGCCGCCGATCGCGACCTGGAGGGCGATTGCGTTCTCGAACGAGCGCTTGTCGAGGATGTCGGAGGGCCGGCGGTCTTCCTCGATGGCCTCGACCGCGAGGTCGCCCGCGCGCTCGGCGACGTCGTAGCGCTCGTCGAACTCGGCGGGCGCGCCCGCGCTCCCGAGGGGCGCGAGCCCGAGCGCCTCCGAGATCGACGCCATCGTGTTCGCGGTGAACATCCCGCCACACGAGCCCGCGCCGGGACAGGCGTGGCGTTCGAGGTCGTCGAGTTCGTCTTCGGACATCTCGCCCTGCGCGACCGCGCCGACCCCCTCGAAGACGTTCTGGACGGTGACCTCCCGGCCGTCGTGCTCGCCGGGCATGATCGAGCCGCCGTAGAGGAACACCGACGGGAGGTCGGTCCGGATCGCGGCCATCATCATCCCCGGGAGGTTCTTGTCACAGCCGGCGACGGTCACGAGGCCGTCGACGCGCTCGCCGAACGCGACCAGTTCGACGGAGTCGGCGATGACCTCCCGGGAGATGAGCGAGGCTCGCATCCCCTCGGTTCCCATCGAGATAGCGTCGGAGATGGTGATGGTCCCGAACTCGATGGGCATCCCGCCCGACTCGTCGACGCCGTCGTAGGCGGCCTCGGCGACGTCGTCGAGGTGGACGTTACACGGGGTCACGTCGGCCGCGGGGTTGGCCACCGCGACCATCGGCGAGGAGAGATCGTCGTCGTCGTAGCCCATCGCGCGGAACATCGCCCGATGCGGGGCGCGGTCCGGGCCCTCGGTGACTTCGCTGCTCCGGAGATCAGCCGGTTTCTCGGACATACGCGACGGTGAGCCCGGAGCGGCTTAAGTTGTCGTGCTCGGACAATCGTTGCTGTCGAATCCGACGGCGGTCGGTCGCCCGGATGCGGCGGGGTCGCCGGCCCGCCGACCGCCGACGAGTCAGCGATATTCCAGAAGGGGAACATACTTTTCGAGCGGCCGTCGAAGCACACGCATGGACCGGACGGTCGCCGTCGCGCACTACCCCGAGGGAGCGGGCCACGCGACGCGGATGCTCGGGGTCGCGCAGGCGCTCGAAGACGCGGGTGTCGAGGTCGTGCTCGCCGGCGGCGGTCCCGGTTCGCGCTTCATCGAGTGCAACGGCTACGAGGTGTTCCGGGCCGCCCCGGTCGACTACATCGGCGACTATCAGGAGGGGTCGCTCGGCCGCGTTTTGACCAGAAGCCTGCCGTACAGCGCCAAGCGAGTCGTCGACCTCGTGGGGTGGCTTCGCCGCGAGGAGCCCGCCGCACTGGTCACCGACGACATGTTCGGGGCGATGGCGGCCTCGCTGACCGGGACGCCCGTGTACGTCGTGACCCACAACGCCGCCTCCTACTACGACGCCGCGGTCGAGCAGGTGTTCACCTGGCTGTTGAACCGCTATCAGCTCTCGGTCGCCGAGTCGTTTCTCTACCCCGCGGTGTGGCCTCCCGACGAGGGCGACCCGCCGGGGGTCGAGCACGTCCCGCCGATCGCGCTCGACCCCACCGACTCCTCGGGGCCGGACGTCGACGTTGGCGTGCTGGTCGTCCCGAGCGTCTACTCGACGAACTTCGACGTGCTCGCCGAGACCCTCCGGACCGAGGGCCGGGACGTGACGCTCGTCGGCACCGACGCCTGGGAGGCGGTCCCCGCGCTCCTCCCCTGGATTCGGGCCGCCGACGTTGTGGTGTGTTCGGGCTACTCGACGGTGATGGAGGCGGCGGTCGGCGGGACGCCCTGCGTGGTCTACCCGTTCACCGACGAACAGCACGGCGTCACCCGGGTGCTCGAACGCCGGGGCGTCCGGGGCTTTCAGGTCGAACACTCGATCGCCCACGTCGCCCGGGCGGTCCGCCACCCGCCGGACTCGCCGAGCCACGACAACGGCGTCGACCGGGTCGCCGACCACGTCGTCGATCGGCTGGCCTGACAGTTTTGCCACTGTCGGAACCGGGAACCCGACGCCCCCGTAATCGGTGGTATGGTGCGCGTCTCGGTCGGGGGTCGGCTCCACTTTGGCTTCCAGAACCTCTCGCTGGCTCACGAGCGCCTCTACGGCTCGCTCGGGGTCGCGCTCGAGAGCCCGCGAGCGGTCGTGACCGCCGAGCCCGCCGACCGCGTCGACTGCGACCACCCGACCGCCCGCGAGTACGCCGCGCGCGCCGTCGACCTGCTCGACGCGCCCGGGGCGTCGGTGACCGTCGAGGAGACTCTTCCCCGTCACGTCGGACTCGGGAGCGGGACCCAACTCGCGCTCGCGGTCCTCGCGGCGGTCGCGACCGCCACCGGTACCGAGCCCCGGGTCCGCGAGCGAGCGCCCCGGCTCGGGCGGGGCGGCCGGTCGGGCGTCGGGGTGGCGGCGTTCGAGTCGGGCGGGTTCGTCCTCGACACCGGCCACCCGACCGAGCGGTTCACCGCCGACCGCCCGCCCCGCGGCGAGTGGTCGGTGCCGGCGGTCGCGGCCCGCCGCCCCGTGCCCGACGACTGGCGGTTCGTGCTCGCGCTCCCGGACGCCGAGCCGGGTCGGAACGGGGACGACGAGGACGACAGCATGCGCTCGGTGGTCGAGCGCGCCGACCCGGCCGTCGCCGATCGGATCGCCGCGCTCGTGAGCCGGCGGGTCCTCCCCGCGATCGCGGAGGGCGACCGCGCGGCGTTCGGCGCGGCGGTCGCGGAGGTCGGCCGACTCAACGGCGCGTGGTACGCCGACGAGCAGGGCGGCGTCTACCGCCCGCCGGTCGGCGAGGTGGTCGCGAGACTCGACGAGTCGCCGGCGATCGCGGGCGCGGGCCAGTCGTCGTGGGGCCCGGCGGTGTACGGGGTCACGGCGCGAGATCGCTCGGGGCCCGCCCGCGAGGCCGCCCGCGAGGCGCTCGCGGCCGCGGGCGTCGACGGCGAGGTGCTGGTCGCCGAACCCCGAAACCGCGGCGCCCGGATCGGCGATCGGTAGGCCGACAGACGAAAGACCCAAGCGCCCCGGCCGAGACGACCCGAGACGAGCGCATGGACCGAATCCCCTTCGGCGTCTCCCGGCTCGACTCGATCATCGGCGGCGGCGCACCGCCCGGAAGCGTGGTCCTGCTGGCGGGCGAGACCGGCGCGGGGGCCCGCGAGTTCCTCTACACCAGCGCGGCGATCAACGGGCTGGCCCACACCGACGACGAGCAGTTCGACCTCCACTACGGCGACGTCGACGACCGGGCCGCGGTCCCCGAGGAGATCCACTACGTCTCGTTCACCGCCAGCGGCGACGAACTCCGCCGAGAAGTCGAGTACACGATGGACGAGGAGATCGTCGAGTCGGCCCTCGATGCGGTCACGTTCGCCGACTTCAGCCAGGAGTACTTCCAGCTGTCGCCGATCCCCCGGGAGTGGTACACCCGCCGGACCCAGACCATCACCGACCTCGGACAGGGGAGCGAGCGCCGGGGCGTGCTGGAGGCGGTCGGCGAGCATCTCAACCGCAACGCCGCCAACAACCTCGTCGTGATCGACTCGCTGACCGACCTGACTCGCGCGCCCGAGGAACATCTCGGCTGGAGCGACGTGACCCTGCTGATGAAGGGCCTCCAGAAGGCCTCGCGGGCGTGGAGCGGGCTCATCCTCGTGTTGGTGAACCAGGACGCGCTCACCGACGTCGAGATGGGCGACCTGATGGGCGCGACCGACGGCACCATCGCCTTCGAGTGGGAGACCGGCGGGAGCGAGCGCGACCGAGTGATGTACGTCCGGGAGTTTCGCGGCGTGCTCTCGCGACTCGAAGCCGAGGACGTGATCCGCTTCGAGACCGAGATCCACGAGGCCGGGTTCGACATCAGCAACGTCCGGAAGATCCGATAGCGCCGGTGGGCTCGCCGCGAGCATCGTGTTTAGTTTGTGGAATTGTGCCAGACGGCAAAGGCTTGGAGCCATGTTTCAGCAGTTGCTGGTTCGACGTGGCTGAAACAGTTGCTGAACGAGGAGGTCCGGCGTTTTACCTCGCGGAA